>JAPOSH010000047.1:4805-22781 GCA_026709815.1 bacterium
CCTCACCGACACCAACAGGCTCGGCTACGTCGGGGGGGCGCCCCTGCCGTTCGCATGGGCCGACTTCAACGGCTTCACCGAAGGGGCTCAGTCGGTGAACCCCGAAATCCAAACCACGGCTACGTTCGCCAACGGCTACGAAGACCCTGTCGGCGCCCGAGAGCTCGCGTCGGGCCTCTACGCCGACGGCGTCGACTTCATCTTCACCGGTGCTGCGGCTGGCGACCTCGGCGTGGTCGAAGCAGCCAGAGAGGACGACGGCTTAGTCATGGTGTCGTCAGACTTGAGCGATCTCGCTCCGGCCAATGTTGCCCTTGTGGTCGAGATCGAGTGGGCGGTGACGATCCAAAACGAGATCGAGCACATTCTGTCCGGAGGCGAGACCGGTCGGTTCCGGCTGGTCGGCCCGGATACGGGCGAAATCAGCTTCGCAATCCCCGACGCATTCCTCGATCAAGCCAGCGGCGACCGGGGAGACCGAGCAAGAGCGGTCGTAGCCGACATAGAGGCTGCGGTGGACAGCCTGCTCGCAGGCGAACTGGTCATCGAGGAGAACACTTCGGAAGGCTGAGGGACAAGTCTTCGACAAGTCTTCAACGACTATCAGAGAAACGGATCGGCACAGCATCAACTTGGATCCCGCCATTTCCCCTCACGACCCGGAGCACCTCGCGGTGAGGTGTTCCGGGTTGAGGGTGCGATTCGGCGATGTCGTCGCGGTGAACTCGGTGTCGGTCGAGCTGCCTCGAGGCGGGATTCACGCTCTCATAGGCCAAAACGGCGCGGGAAAGACCACTTTGGCCCGCACCATAGCCGGACTGCAGGAGTTCGAGAGCGGCAGTGTCGAGGTCAACGGGGTTTCCATTCCATCTGCCGGCTACCTAGACGCCCGTGAAGCGGGCGTGGATATGGTGCATCAGCACCCGTCGCTGATCCCCGATCTGACCGTTGCGGAGTCACTGGAGCTCACCGATCCCAGCGCCACTCACCGGCCTTATTCGCGCCAGCGGGTCGAGCGGCGCTGGAAAGAGTATCTGGAGTCGCACGGAGTGCGCGTGGATGTCCGCCGGCTGGTGCGCGATCTGTCGGTCGAGCTCGTGCAATCGGTGGAGATAGCCCGCTCGAATCCAGGAGTCGGAGGTCTTCTCATACTCGACGAGCCCACGGCTGCACTGCCTCCAAGTCGAATCGAAGCGCTGTTCGAGCGGCTGCGCGCCACTGCGGCCCAAGGGGTTACCGTGCTCGTGGTTCTGCACAAGCTGGCCGAGGTTCGGGATCTGGCCGATACCGTGACTGCGCTGCGGGCTGGCTCTGTCGTGCTGGACACAACGCCCCTCGGCCACACCTCCGACGCCGAGCTGAGCCGCAGAGTCGTGGGCGCCGCACTCGCAACGCCCAAACCGTCGGCCTCGCGCCACGCTGCAGACGCATCACCGGCGGCGATCGAGATGCGCTCCCTTTGCTGCAAAGGCCGCGCTGGAGACAGCCCGCTGCGCGACGTAGACCTCACCGTCAAGCCCGGCGAGATCGTGGGCGTCGCCGGGGTGGAGGGCAACGGGCAGCGCTCGCTGGTCGACGTCCTTGTCGGGCTCGAGGCCCCCTCCTCGGGCCTGCTTCGCGTCTTGGACGCCAATATCGCCCCGCTGTCGATATCGGATCGCCGGGATCTCGGAATTCGGGTGATTCCGTTCGACCGCTCGGCCGAGGGCATGGCGGGCGAGCTTCCACTGTGGCAAAACGTCTTGAGCTGGGACGCGGGCAGTTTCAGATCGAGGAAAGGCCTGCCGCTGGTTTCGGTGGCGCGAATGCGCAAAGCGGCCAAAGAGCGCCTGGCCGCCTTCTCGGTCGTGTACGGAGACATCGACCAGCCAGCCTCCTCGTTGTCGGGGGGCAACGCCCAGCGAATGATCCTCGCCCGCGAGCTTCCCGGCTCCAAAGTGCTCATAGCGGCCCAGCCCACCCGGGGGCTCGATATCGGCGGTGTGCATGCTGTTTGGGGGGCTTTCCGGGAGCAGGCCTCCAAGGGCGTGCCCATCCTCATCGCCTCGTCCGACCTCGACGAGCTTCTGGAGCACACCGATCGGCTGGCCGTGATGCGCGGCGGATCGGTGGTTGCGGTCCACGAGCATCCCTACGACGTGCAGGCAATTGGCGAAGACATGATCGGGGCGCGCACCGATGCGTAAGCGTGTGGCCAACCTCATTTGGAGACTGATGCCTTTGGCGCTGGCGTTCGCGCTGGCCTTCGCACTGTTCGCCGGCACGGGATTTGACGCCGCAGAGATAGTCGGCGGACTTATCGAAGGGGCCGTCACCGGCAACGGCGCTCTTCCGAACACCGTCCGATGGGCCATCCCACTGGTTGTCATAGGCCTCGGGATCGCAGTGAGCCTTCGCGCCGGCGAGTTCAACATCGGCGCCCAAGGACAATTCCTCATGGGGAGCGTGGCCGCCGTCTGGGTGGCGCTTCGCTGGGACCTGCCCCAACCCGCCGTCTACCTTGCTGCCGCCGTGATCGCGATCGCCCTCGGCGCCGCGTGGTCGTGCATCGCCGGGGTGCTCAAAGTCCTGTGGGGAGCCGACGAGGTCATAACCACGCTCATGCTGAACTTCGTGGCCCTTCAAGTGGTGGTCTGGATCACAACGTCGCCGCTGAAAGACCCCCTCACCAGCGGCGATGCCGCCTCCACTTCCCGCATCGACTCCTCGCTTCGCTTTCAGGGATCAGGCGAATACTCCCCCGAGCTCATTGTCTTGGCCCTGCTGCTGATTGCCGGAGTGTGGCTTCTGCTGGAGCGCAGCGGCCTGGGGTTGGCTCTCCGCCTCACGGGGGCAAATCCAACCGCCGCGCAATGCCAGGGGCTGTCTGTCCGCAGAGTGCGCTTGTGGTCCTACCTGATCGCCGGGGGGTTGGCCGGGCTGGCCGGGGCGCTCGAAGTTTTCGGCCCCGCCGGACGGGTCGTCACCGGTTCGACGCCGACTCTGGGTTTCACCGCGCTGGTCGTCGCGACCGTCGGGTCTTTGACTGTGTCCGGAACGGTATCGGCCGCCCTCTTCTTCGGAGGGCTGCAAGCGGCAATCCTTTACCTGCCGATCGTGTCAGACCTCCCGCCTTCGGGCTTGCGCATCATCGAAGGCGTCGTCGCCCTGCTGATCACCGCGCAACTCGCCGCAGTCTTGCGACGCCGAAGGAACTCCAACCGCATACCGGCGAGTAGCGGCGAAGACGCCGCGGAGAGTCCCGCCGCCAAGGGATTGCTCTAATGGAAGAGTTCATCGCCTCCACGCTCCGCTCCTCGGTGCCATTGGCTTATGCCGGAGTGGGATGCCTGTTCGCGATCCGAGCCGGCATCTTCCATCTGGGTATCGAAGGCCTGATGCTTTCCAGCGCATTTGCGGCAGTCGGCATCGCCCACGAGACCGACTCGGTGCTCTTGGCGGTCGCAGGAGCCCTCGTGGTCTCCGCCGCGCTGTCAGTCGTCTACTGGGCAACCATCGACCTGCTCCATGCCGACTCGATCATCGCCGGGCTGGGGCTCACCACTCTCTCGGTGGGGGGCGCCGCTTTCCTCCTCGATGTGATCTTCGACCAGCGAGGCCGCCTGGACTCCGGCGTCGGCCTCCCCCGTCCAATCAAAGGGGCCCAAGCGGGCATCTCGTCGCTGGTAACCGACCTGTCGATCCTCGGTTGGTTCGCTCCGTTGTTCGTGCTCCTGTGCTGGCTCGTGCTTCGCCGGACGGCATTCGGCCTGCGCATCACCGCGGTGGGCTCTTATAGCTATGGCGCCCGCGCCGCAGGCATACGCGAATCCAGGATTCGACTCCACGCCATGCTGTGCACGTCAGTGGGGTCATCGCTCGCCGGGGTAGAGCTGGCACTGGGCGGGCTGAGGGCCTTCAGCGAGGACTTGACCGGGGGCCGCGGGTTCATCGCCCTCGCCGCCGCTCTATTCGGCCAGCTCAACCCGATAGGCACCGCTTTCGCGGCGCTGTTCTTCGGCAGTGCGAACGCCATCGGCGTGGTCACCCAAATCCACTCGGTCGATGTCTTGCCGCGGCCGTTCATCTTGATGACCCCGTTTGTCATCACCATCTTGTTCTTGACCCTCAGCGCCATCGCCACCCGGCGAGCAGCCCGACTCAGAAGAGAGCGAATCGTTGCCGAGTCCTGAAGCCGCGAAACTGTGGGGCGAGTTCCGCGAGCAGCGCAGAAACGCAGCCCCGTTCAACCTGGCGAACGAGCGCGAACTGGCCGGCAATGCGGGCGAGGTTCTGCCCCACCCAGTAGGGATCCACTACCACCGCTCCCATCGGGCGGGACTTGAGATGCTGGTCGCCCGGCACGAGCAGAGCGATGGCACGGGACCGCTGCTGATCTGGGTCCACGGAGGGGCGTTCACCCTCATGTCGGCCCACACGCACCGGCACTTCGCAGGCCACGCTGCGGTCGAGCACCAGACCGAGGCCCTCATCCCCGACTACAGCCTCGCTCCCGAGCATCCTTTCCCGACCGCCCTGGACGAGCTGACTGCGTTCTATATCGCGACCGCGGCCTCCTCGCCGGAACGTCATCTCATCTTGGTGGGCGACTCCGCCGGCGGCGCGCTGGCCCTGGCCCTGGCCATGCGGCTGCGGGACGAGGGTCTGTCCCAGCCGGTGCTTTTGGCGCTGCTATGCCCTTGGCTCGATTTGTCGCTTACCAATGCATCTCTGAAGCACAACGCAGACCTCGATGTCGTTCTCGATGCGAAGACTCTTCACCGACATGCCGCGGCCTACCTCGCCGGCATTTCCGATACCCATGAACTGGCCTCTCCCACCCATGGGAACCTCGCCGGACTCGGGCCGATATACATCCAAGCCGCTGAGTACGACGTGCTTGTGGACGACTCGATCATCTTCGCCCGCCGCGCCCAGGAGGCGGGCGTGGCGGTCACCCTCGAGATTGCCGCTGAGTTGCCCCACTGCTATCAGTTTTTCGCCGGGGTGATCCCCGAGGCCGATGCCGCGATGACCGGCCTGGCCCAGCGAATACGCTCCGCCATCAGCTCAAAGGTCATCGGCTCGCGAACGGCATGAGGACGACTCCGCTGAGCAATGGCGGAAACCCGGCTTCAACCTCGTCGCCGGCCGCCCCAGATCAGGCCGATTCCCGCACGGTCAAACTGGGAGGCAGAGCGATGTCATTGGGGCCGGCCTGAAGTCCGTCAAGCCGACGAGAAGCAAGCCTGAGCGCCTCCTCCGCCAATGCCTGCACTGGCAAGTCCACCGTGGTGAGCTCGGGTGAGAGCAGCCCGCACCACGCTTTGCCACCGTAGCCCACCACCAGAGCACTCAAGGGATGCTCGCGGTGCAAGAGCTTGGAAATGGTCGCAGCCACGATGTCGCTGCCGCACACATAGGCATCGGGTGGAGCGTCCAGACATGCCAGCTCGGCGATGACAGACCGGGCGAATTCTGCTGTGGGAGGACCCAGGCGGATGGCAGTCGTGAGCAGCTCCGGGATGGAGGAGGTGACCTCTGCGAAGGCTTCGAGCTGCTGAGTTCCGTTGTGCGATGCCGATCCCTCGCCCACGAAAGCCGGACGGCTTGCCCCTTCTCTGGCCAAGAACCGCACGACTTGGCGGATTCCTGCCCCGTGATCGACCCGAACCGAGTCGATATCACCAGACGCGCGACCCGAGTCGATCAGGATGACCGGGGTGCTTTGGCCCGAAACACCGAGCGGATCCTGCGACGGGGAGACTCGGACCACGAACAGCGCGTCCACGCCCTGGGCCACCAGGCGCTGCTGGGCCTCGTGGTCGGTCCCCTCGGTGGTGTCGGCCAAAAGGAGCGACATGTCCCGAATCGCCAGACAGCGCTCCAGGTGACGGATAAGCATGTCCGAGGCGGGATAGAGGTCTATCGGGAGCACGAGGCCCATCATGCCGGACCGCTGTCGCCGCAATGACTGGGCGACTCGGTCAGGTCGATATCCCAGCCACTCGATAACCTGTCGAACTCTCTCAGCAGTCTTCGGCGCCACTGAGTTGCCGCCAGCCAAGACCCGCGAAACCGTCGCCGGCGAAACCCCTGCTGCGGTCGCCACATCGTGAATGGTTATACCCATGAAGAATTTGCCTTACGTTACTGCATCGACGCTCCCGCGCTTCTCAGAAGCAGCTCTGGCAGTGGGGCCGGGACAATGATGTAGCAAAACTGCAGGCTCCACCTGCGCCCCATCAACTGCCTGTGGTCGGACTAGTCCTATATGGTCACGGGCGACATGGAGGAGAGCAATGACCGTTGCCAAAGACCCCATCGACACCGAAGCCGCCACCGACAAGGTGGTGGCCTGGCTGGAGGCCAACCTGGGGGGCACGGTCACTGCCATCGAGCGCCAGGCCCGCTGGCGGCCGGTGTGGTTCGCCGACGTGGAGCGCAGCGGCGAGCAGTTGGAGCTGTGCGTGCGGGGGGACCGCACCGACATGCCGCTGGTCTTCCCGCTGGACCATGAGATGCGCCTGCAATCCCTGCTCGGCGAGCACGGCATCCCGGTGGCCCACGTGTACGGCTGGATCGACGAGCCGAAGGCCTACGTCATGGACCGGGTTCCCGGCGAGAACCACTTTGAGAACTGCACCGACGCCGAGCGCGACGCCGTGGTGGACGACTATCTGGACATCCTGGCCCGAATGCACGCCCTCGACATTCAGCCCTTCGTTGACGCGGGGATCATGCGAGCAGAGCGGCCCGAGGAGTCGGGCGTGCTGGGTTTGCGGCGCTATGAGCAGCTGTACCGCAGCCAGAAAACGCTCCCCGACCCGTTCCTGGAGTTCGCCTTGGGCTGGCTGCGGCGCAATCCCCCGTTCTCCCGGGGCCGGGAGTCGGTCATCGTGTGGGACACCGGGCAGTTCCACCACCGAAACGGGCGGGTGCTGGCCGTGCTGGACGTGGAGATCGGCCACATCGGCGACCCGATGATGGATCTGGCCGCATGGCGGCAGCGGGACACGGTGCTCGGGTTCGGCAACTTCGCCAGACTGTACGACCGCTACGCCGAGCTGGCCGGCGAGCCGGTGGACTTGGAGGCCATCCAGCGCCACCACTTCATGTTCACCCTTTCCAATCAGCTCCCGTTCAGCGCCGCGCTGCGGCAGCCAGCCCCCGACTCCGATCTGATGACCAACCTCCAGTGGTGCTACGAGACCAACCTGTTCGCCACCGAGGCCCTCGCCGAAATCCTCGGCGTGCAGCTGCCCGAGGTGGAGCTGCCCGAACCCCGCGAATCCCGAGCCGAGGTGGTGCTCAACCACCTGGTGCGAAACCTGCGCACCGTTGCAGTGGAGGACGAGTACTTGCGCTACAAGCTGCGCACCATGTTCCGCATGGCCCGCCACGCCGCCCGCATCGACGAGATCGGCGATGCCGTCTCCGAAGCCGACTTGGACGACCTCCACGAGCTGCTAGGCCGTCGTCCCAAGTCGTGGCTGGCAGGCGAGGCCGAACTCGAGCAGTTCGTACTGGCCAATGCCGACACCGCCCGCTACGACGAGGCCCTCGTCGCGCTGTTCCACAAGCGCAACCTGCGGGCTCAGATGCTCCTCGGCCCCGCCGGCTCAGCCATGGCCCGCCACCTAAAAATTCAAACCTTCAACGACTGACGACTGCCTGTTCTGTCCATGCAGGTTGTTGGCAAGGGCTAGCGGTGTGTCGCAGGTCAAGCCAAGGAATTGAGAACCTGCACACTCGTGCGACCAGTCCTTGACTCCCACAATTCGGCCATCCATGCCTGGGCTCTCTGCTGCTTTTCGGGCTCGAAGGCATCACGGGCATAGACCAGCACGTTGGTGTCGACAAAGACCGGCATCAGGGCACCATCACCTCTGATGCACCTCTTCACGGGTGGGATACCGCTGGCCAGGCCCTCTCAAGACCAAGGGGCCTCTGTTCAGGTACGACTGCTGGGCACGCTGGTAAGCCTCAGGCTCGGTCATCTGCTTGCGCAAGAGGTCGCCTACAAACCGCGACAGACTTGTGTCGCGCCGGGCTGCTTCGATGCGCGCCCACCGGGCGGTCTCTTCATCAAGGCTGATCGTCACATTCCTCACGAGCCCACGATATCACTGAGTTCGTAAATTTGATGGTAGATATTTGCCGCGATGTCGATTCCGTTTCTTTAGGCACGCCGAGCTCTGTTTCGTGGCCGTTGACGAAGGGCAGACAGTTCGTCAACTAGTGGCACTGCAATTTGCAAATTAAATTAAATAGCCTGCAGTTTGTCAATCAGCAATTGGAGTCAGGGCGTGGCGCTCGTCAGACGGCACATTCAGCACCAAGTTCAAGACGCCTTGAAATGGTCCCGAGCGGTGATGCTCCACGGTGCCCGACAGAGCGGCAAAGCCTGTGGTCGGAGCGGGCCAGCTGATCCCGCCAGCTCTGAAGAGCTCAGACCAGGGATCGGGCCGCCACTGCGGCGGCACCGATGAGTCCGCCGTCGGGGCCCAGGGGGCTGGGGATGATTCGGGTTCCCTGCGAGTGGACTAGACGGCAGAGGCGGTCGATCTCGGCTTGGGCAGCGGTGAAGAAGTCATCGCCGTAGCCCAGCGCCACCGAACCGCCGACGACGGCCAATCGCAAGTCCAGCAGGTTGGCCACCGAGCCCACTCCCCGGCCCACCAGCGTGCCCGCCCGGCGGCGCATCTCCACCGGCGCATCGGCCGGGGCGATTCCGCCCAGCAGATCGGCGATGGCGGTGCCCGAGGCCTGGCCCTCCAGCAGCCCCACTGCGCCGGCGGCGTCGGCTCGTCCGTCCTCGGCCACGAAGACATGGCCGATGTGCCCGGCGTTGCCATCGGCGCCGTCGAGCAGCCGCCCGTTCAACACGATGCCGCCCCCGATGCCGGTGGAGACCACCATGGCCAGGTAGTCGTCCTCGCCGACGGCCCCGCCCACCCAGCCTTCGGCCAAGGCCAGCGCCTTGGCGTCGTTGTCGACCGCCACCGCCATCCCAAGGGCATCAGACAGCCGATCCCGGAGAGGGAAATCCCGCCACACCGCGATGTTGAGCGGCGAAAGCAGCCGATGGTTGTCCCGGGACGGCCCGCCGCTGCCCACGCCGCAGACCGCCACCGGCTCTGCGTGCTCTTCCAGGACTGTCCGGGCCAGATCCACCACCACGGCGAACAGCGCCTCGGCATCAGCGGCCTGAGACGGACCCCGCCGACGGCCGAGCACGCTCCCATCGGGAGACACCACGCCGACGGCCACCTTGGTGCCGCCGATGTCCACAGCCAGCACCGGGCCGTCGAGCACTATCTCCACGGTGCGAGGTTAGTGGTGTGTTCAGGAGACGGGCGTCCCTGCTGGTTTGTCCTGGGGGTACACGAACCGGATCAGCGCCAACGCAGCCACCAGCCCCGCAATCTGCATGACAATGAACATGGGGGCCGACGACGGCTCGATGCCGGCGAAAGTGTCGGAGAACATGCGCCCCACGGTCACCGCCGGGTTGGCGAAGCTGGTGGAGGAGGTGAAGTAGTACGCCCCGCCGATGTAGGCGGCCACCGCGCCGGCCGCATGCCGGGCCCGCCCGGTGCGCACCAGGGAGAAGATCAGGACCACGAGACCGGCGGTGGCGATCGCCACCCCCAGCCAGAGATGGCCGGCCGAGCGGTCCCTGGACGACCAGTCCACCGCGTCGAGGTCGAACATCAAGTTGGCCAGCACCGTGCCGGTGACGGCCCCTGCCACCTGAACCACGACGTAGGGGACGATGTGACGGCGGGGGAAGTCCCCCAGCGCCCAGTCGGCCAGCGTCACCGCCGGGTTGAAATGGGCGCCAGAAGCGGGGCCGAACATCAAGATGACGGCGTACAGCACCCCGGCGGTGGCCGCGGCGTTCTGGAAAAGCTGCAACCCCACATCTGCGGGGGAAAGCCGCTCGGCCATGATGCCCGACCCCACCACGCCGATCAGCAAAAGCGCCGTCCCAGCGAATTCTGCCACCAGCTTGCGCATCAGCACCGGCAGCCCCGCTTGTGAAGTCAGCCGCGGTGCCACGGCAACAGAATGGCCGGTCGGCCTGCCAGAGGGAAACTGGGAGCAAGCTGGGAACCTCGGCGGGGTGCATGCGGAGGGGAACGCACATGCACCCCGCCAAGGTTCAGGCGACGCCTCGCGGGAGGGATTTCGCATCAGCGTCGTGATGATGGGGTTTGCACCACCGCTAAAACGCTAGTTGGCCTGGTGAAACATGCGAGCTACCTGACCTTTCACAAAAGTGTCCGCCAAGTGAACATTGCCCCCAAAACCACCCCGACCAGCGAATTCGCGCAAGCTCCGAAAAGTGCTAGCCTGTCAGCGGTTGAGGCCCATAAAGGGGACGACAAATGGTTTATCGGATGCGAGCTTTGCTGGGCGCGGTGTTGGCTGTGCTGTTGATCGCCAGCCTGTGGGCTGTGCCGAGCGTCGCTACGGCCAGCGGACAGGTTCAGGGCAGCGCCGCCTTCAGAGCCGGCTACCGCAACTTGACCGTTGCCGCCAAGTGGGTCAACCCGAGCGATGCGACACAGGACGGCTCCGAGTCGCATCCGTTCACGCCGGGGTCACGCCTTGAGCTGCGGATCGACGTCCGCGGATTCGACTTGCCCAGCCTGCGCTTCATTCCCGGCGGAGTGCCTTCTTTGGGCGGCGCGGCGAGGGGCATGTCCACCGGGGCGAGTAATGGCTGGTACCTCAAGTCGCCGACGTGGAACAGCGCCTACGCACAGGGCATGGCGCACATCAGCATTCGCCCGGGCGGGGTGAACGGCGGGGTTGCAAGCTGGTCGCTGGACAAAGCCCAACTCCAGCTGACCGAATCGGGCTCGTCAACGACCTATAAAGTCCCTGCTTTGAACGGCACTTTCCACATCGCCCCGTCAAATGATCCTGTCGTGGAGAACATCTCGGTGACCGCGTCGGTCGCCGAAGTGGAACTGACGTCTGCTTGTCGCAGCGCTGCACCTAGCGCGACGCATCAGGTGCAGCTTGCGCTCACCGCGCACAACGGCGGCAGCACAGACCTCCACGCCGTTGCCGTCGAGCGGCACGACGCCGGTGTTGTGCCACCCCGAGGCGGGTCCGCCAGCGGAGTTCTCATCGCTGAGCAGGCTGTGATCTTCGGCAGTCTGCCCAGCGGAACGAGCAAACAGGGCGACGACCCGGCAGTGACCTATTGCCTCACCGTGGCAGCCGGGGGCCAACAGCAGGGACACCTCGCGCTCGCGCATGCAAGGATCAACGGCTACGCCGCCGTCAATGGCGTGCAGCACGGCAGCTACCGCAAGCTGCTGGGAGGTCTGGCGGACGAGTTCAGCGTCACGGCACCCGAGCCAGCCCCGGTGCCCGAACCGGAGGGCACACTGCCGGGTGGCCCAACCCAGACCACCGCCGGCGACATCGACGAGAACCCCTCAGATGCGGGAGCAGATCAGGCCGCGGCGCTGGCCAGGGTCGAACAGGCCGCGCAAGACGCCGTAGCTGCAATCCAGCGGGCAGAGCAGAAGAAAGCCCGAGCCGACAAGCTCGCCAAGCGCTACCAGAAGGCCCATCGGGCACATAAAGCGGCCAGCGACAAACGCGACCAGGCTGCAGAGGCGCATAAGGCCGCCGTCAAGAAGGCCAACCGTCTTGCCGCAAAAGCGGTAGGCCGAGGCGAAAGAGCACAAGAACGCGCCGACAAGGCATCTGCCGCAGCCGACCGCGCTGCAGCCAGGCTGGCCGAACGAGAGGACGAAGTGGCAAAGGCCAAAAAAGCAAAGGGCAAGGCACTGCGTCAGGCCAAGCAGGCTCTCGTCGAGATGCGCGCAGCGGTCGCCGAGGCTGATGCCGCCACTGAGACGTTGAAAAGCGCTCATGAGGCTTTAGCCCAAACAGGCGGTACAACCGGTTTGACCGGCGCCTTTGCCTCCTATCTGGGATTAGGGCTTTTTGCGGGTCGGATTTCGCCCTTGGCTGAGCATCGCGGCGCTGGCCTCGGTTGTCGTGCTGGCTCTGGGAGCGGGCGCTGCACCGGCCGGCGGCCAGAACCCCGACGCCCGGGATGCCACTATCGCAAACCAGCAAGAGCTCATCAGCAGGCAGCAGAAGCTGATAGACGCGCAAGAGGCGCTGTTGAACGACTACCGGTGCATGTTCGATATCGACACGCAACTCGTTCCCGATGGCTGCCCCGAACCGGCCCGACCCTCCCCAGAACCCGCTGCTTCTCCCACTCTCACGCCGACCCCGACCGCCTCTCCCACCCTCACGCCAACCCCGGCTGCTTCTCCCACCCCCACGCCGAGTTCACTGGCAGACCCGGTGATTCCTGCGGGGACGACCAAGGAGCAGTGGGAACAACTCCGGCAATGCAACTCCAACGGCAACTACCGGTTCGCCCACGCCAACGGGGCCAACTTCGGCGCCTATGAGTTTCGGCAATCAAGCTGGGACGATCTGGCCCGTCGCCGCTACCCCCGCTTAGAGGGGGTCAACCCCCGCGACGCCGCACCCGCCGACCAAGACCGCATGGCCTACGCCTTCTACGAGGAGCGGGGATGGGGGCCGTGGCCCGCCTGCGACCCGTCTTCGCCATCGCCTCCTGCTGATCGGGGCGCCCCCGGCGGCTTCCCGACCATCCCGGCCGGCACCACCCAGGCCCAGTGGGACCACCTCATAAAGTGCGAATCGAACGGAAACTACCGGGCCTACAACCCCGCGGGGCCGTACCTGGGGGCCTTTCAGTTCCACCAGGGGACGTGGAACGGAGTGGCCAGCCGCAACTACCCCCAGCTGGCAGACGTAGACCCCCGCGACGCCGCACCGGCCGACCAGCACCGCATGGCCTACGCCCTCTACGAGGAATCGGGATGGGGGCCGTGGCCCGCCTGCACCGAGGCTTTCCGCTAATCGCGCCAGGACCCAGCGCCAAGACTCGGCCGTCAGCCTGATTCGAGCAGGGCAATGTAGGGCGCGGGATCGCCAATCCAGCGCAAAGCCCGAAGCTCCTCAGCGCGCCGCCGGCCCGACAACACGGCGCTCAGCTCGTCGAGGGGCGCTTCCAGGGTGGCGGCCGGGGGCATCCGGTCGGCCACCCCGACAATCCTGGTCTGGTTGCCGAACCGCAGCACCAGCCCCCTGAGCCCGGCTTCGATGATGCGCTGGCCCAACTCGGCGGCCAGCGCATCGAACTCCGGGCCCGCCGCGGCCGGCGGCGGCGCTTTCGTCACGCCATGGTGATCGGGAACATGCCCAGGGCGCCGTCGCCTTCAGACTGGCAGGGAGTGAACTCCACGTTCAGCCCCTCCAAGCCCCGGGTGAACGCGCCGGGGCGGAATCGCGGCTCATAGTAGGGCTCCAACCTCATGTCGGGCAGTCGCCGGGTGAGTTCTTCGAACAGAACCTTCAGCTCCAGGCGAGCCAGCGACGCTCCCAGGCAGAAATGGGTGCCGAAACCGAAAGAGAGGTGATGGCGGGCGTCGCGGCGCACATCCAACTCGTCGGGGTTGTCGAAGGCCTCGGGGTCGCGGTTGGCCGAGGCGTACATCAAAAGCACCTGGTCACCCTCATTGAGCGTCTTGCCGTGCAGCTCGTGGGCGGTAGTGACCGTGCGCCGCATATTCAAGATGGGCGACACATAGCGGATGAACTCCTCCACCGCGGTCTGGCCGATCACATCGGGCTCGTCGATGAGGATCTGGCGCTGATCGGGATTCTCCATCAGTGCCAAGCAGGTGGTGCCGATCACAGTGCGGGTGGTCTCGGCGCCGCCGTCAAGCACCAGCAGCACCTCGTGCATGATGTCCTCGTCGCTCAGGGGCTTGCCGTCCAACTCCTTGTGCGCCCACAAAGAAATGAGGTCGTCTTGAGGATCGGCTTTGCGCTTCTGCACCAGCTCGTAGGTGATGGCCGCCCATTCCTCGATGGCCCGCTCCCCTTGAACGGTGCCGAAGCCAGGACCGCCGCCGCCCTGCATGGTGGCCTCCGACCAGTGCATGACCCGAGGCCAAAGCTCGGGGGGATAGCCCAAGCGCTCGCCGATCATGTAGGCCGGGAGCGGGGCGGCCAGGTCATACACCACATCGCACCACCCCCGGGGCGCCACCCGGTCGATCAACTCGGTGACCACCGCTTTGATCTTGTCCTCCATCCTGCGCACCGCCCGAGGGGTGAACTCCCGGGCCACCAGCATCCGCTGGCGCTGGTGATCGGGATCGTCCATGTTGATCATGGAGTCCGACATCTCAATCTTGGGACGGCTGCCGGAGGCCGAGCTGTACAGGTCGGTGTTCTTCTCCACTGCCCGCACATCGGCGTGGCGGGACAACCCCCAGATCTCGTTCTTGGCATCCCAGTAGACCGGATCGCGCTCCCGCAGCCAGGCATACACCGGCAAAGGGTCGTGGGCATACATGTACCCGTCCAGCAGATCAATGGGGTGGGTCATCTCAGCAATCGCCATAAACGGCGAAGCTAACCCTCAGCCGGCGGCGAGGTTCTGAGCGGCGAACTCCCAGTTCGCCAAGTGGTCCAAGAACGCCTCCACATAAGCGGCTCGGGCGTTCTGGTAATCGAGGTAGTAGGCGTGCTCCCACACATCCACCACCAAAAGGGCCCGGCGACCATGTCGCAGGGGCAAATCGGCGTTGGGCGTCTGCATGATTTCGAGGCCGCGGTCGTCGGCCACGAGCCAGGTCCAGCCCGAGCCGAACAGCCCCACTGCGGCGGCGGCGAACTGGCTGCGGAACTCGTCGACCGAGCCGAAAGCCTCTTCGATGGCCGCTCGCATGGCCCCAGAGGGATCGCCGCCCCCACCAGGGCTCATCGACCGCCAGAAGAAGGTGTGGTTCCAGATTTGCGCGGCGTTGTTGAGAATCGCGCCATCGGCACCTCGGACCACCTCTTGCAGCTCGGCGCTCTCCCACTCGGTGCCGGCAGCTAGGCGGTTCAGGTTGGTCACATAACCGGCGTGGTGGCGCCCGTAGTGGTAGCTCATGGTCTGCGCGCTCACATAGGGTTCGAGCGCGCTCTGGTCATAGGGGAGGGAAGGAAGCTCAAAAGCCATAAGCAGCCTTCACGCTACCGGCAGGGAGACCGGCCTTGATAGCCGGAGGCAACCCAAATCGGCTTTTGCGAATTGGCCTTTGCGTGCCAACACCCGGAGACCTACGGCAGGCACACGTCGGGCAGCGGGTGGCGGAAGAGGCGGGCCGCATTCTCGTGGGTGAGCTTGCGGATCACGTCGTCACTCAGGTGGCCGAGCTTGGCTTGCAGGGTGTCCTGGCAGTTGGGCCAAGTGGAGTCGGCGTGGGGATAGTCGGTCTCCACCATGGTGTGGTCGAGGTTCATGGCGATCACCGCGTCGATGGAAGAAGGGTCGTTAATGGTGCAGTAGTAGAAGTTGCGCATCAGCACTTCGTGGGGGCCGATGTCGGTGCCGCCGGGCCACAGGCGCCGGCCGTGGCCGGAAATCTCGATCTGATGCTTGAGGCGGTCGTACATGATGGGCACCCAACCGCAGCCCCCCTCCGACATGGCGATCTTTATGTCGGGATAGCGCACGGGAATGCCCGACCACACCCAGTCGGCCGCCGCGGCATAGGCGTGCATCTGGAACATGGTGGCCCCGACGCCGATAGGCGGGCCATCGGGGTCCACGGGCATGACGTGGCCCGACGAGGCGACGTGCAGGCAGATCACGGTGTCGGTTTCCTGGCACGCCCGCCATACCGGATCCCACCATTCGCTGTGGATGGACGGCAGACCGAGGTTGTGGGGTATCTCGGGCAGCGTGACCGCCACGAACCCCCGCTCGGCGTTGCGGCGGATCTCGGCCGCGGCCAGCTCAGCGTCCTTCAGCCAGGTGATGCCCATGGGGATGATGCGCTCGGGATAAGAGCCCCACCACTCCTCGTGTACCCAGTCGTTGAACGCCCGGGTGACCGCCAGGCCCAGCTCAGGATCGGAGCAGTCGGAGTACACCCGGCCGCAGAACCCGGTGATCTGGCTGGGAAAGCAGATAGAAGCCCAGATGCCGCCCAGATCCATGTCGTGTATGCGGGCCTTGATGTCCCAAGAGCCCCGGCGCATGTCGGAGAACCGGGCCGGCTCCACGGTGAAGTCGTTGCGGTCGGCCCGGCCCACCAGAGCGTTCAATCCGAGCTGGGCGTAGATCTGTCCGTCGAATTCCCAGTGCTGGCCCCCGTCGTCGCCTTCGAACACCTTCGGGGCCCGGTCGGCGAACCGGGCGGGCAGCCGGCCTTCGAACAGCCAGGGAGGCTCGACCAGGTGGTCGTCTACGGAGATGAGCGTGTAGCGCAGGCGCTGGGGCTCGGGGTCGGGAAGCAGCCGGTCGCTGGGCCTCTCGTGGATGTCGACGATGGTCATGGCCGAAGCCTACGGCCCCGCAGGCCACCGGTGCGAGAAAGCCGACGGGACTCCAACTGCAGATTTCGCGCCAGCCGGCGGGCTCAGTCCAACCCCGCGGCTCTAAATGCCCGGCTCAGCAGCGGGGGAACCTCCCCCACGGCCATATCCTCCATCTCCTCAGAAGCCGCCTCCTCTGAACCCAGATCCTCTGAGACCACATCCTTTGAAGCCGTCTCCTCCATTTCGGGAAGCCTCAAGGCTTCCGCGGGCTCAGAGACAGCAGCGTCGACCAGAACCAGCTCGGGCTCGAATGCAGAGGTCTCGGCGGGGGATCGCAAATCCGCCAGGGTCCATCCCAGCGGGACCACGGTCCCATCAGCATGATCACGACACAGCGGCACGCCGACCATGCCCGCATCCTCGCCTTCTCGGATGTCCACGATCTGCGCCGACAGCTCTCGAGCGTTGATCAACAGCAAAGCCGTGGCCCGCTCGCAGCATGTCGACCGGGCGCAGAACTTTCCTGGCATGCCCAGAAAATACCCCCGTCAAAGCCAGAATTAACGGATACCCCGGTTGCGCCGCCTCGCCAGGCGGCAGTAGATAGGTGGGGAGATGAGAGCAGAAGCAGCCGAGGGGCCCGCCGGGGAACGGGCCGCCGAGGGTAGACGGCCACAGCAGTGAAGTCTGAGGCGATCGACCGTCGAGCTGTTGACGTGCTGGCCCGCCAGCTGGAGCTGTGCCGGGCCGCTCCGAGCCGCCCGGCGATGGTGCTGTCCGACGATGCCTGCGATCCGGCCCTGGCCGAGGCCGCGGTGCAGGCCCTCGAGCAGATCGGCGCCTTGCCCACCGCAGTTCGGGTCGACGACCCTCCACATGAAGGCGCCCGCAACAGCCCGACGACGCCCGAGATCGTGGTCAACCTCGCCGAGGACCACGCCGATGCGGCACAGACCTTGATCCCTGCGAACACCCGGGTCTTGTCGGTGGTGGCCCGCACCACCGCAGAACTGCGCGGCGTGGTGCCCCACGCCGGACTGGGCCGCCGAGTGAGGCGGGGCCTCGACCTGCTTAACGCCGGACAAGAGCTGCATGTGGGCGATGACAAGGGCACCAACCTGCGGATCGCCCTGGAGGGCGCCCGCCGGTGGATGCACGACGGATTGGCGACAGCACCCGGCAGGGCCGCCCAGTGGCCTCGGGGCTTGATCGGCTCCGCCCCGGCGGCGGGAACCGCCCGCGGCACGGTGGTGGTGTCGCCGGGCGATGTGTGGCTGCCGATGGGCTGGTACGCCCGCTCATCGGTGGTTTTGACCTTTGAAGGCGGGCGGATGGTGCGCATCGAGGGCCCGCAGAGCGAGACCGAAGCCATCCGAGCCCACCTGGCCTCGATGGGCTCTGCCTCCGCCTACCGTCTCGACGCGGTGGAGATCGGCCTGCTGTGGATCGACCGTCCCCGGCCTCCGGCCCTGTTCGAGCCGGGCTTCGCTGAGGCCTTCGGGCTCGGCGATCGCTATGGCCATGTGGGGATCGCCACCGGCTGCTTCCCCACCGAGGGCATCGCCTGCTGCTTGAGGAATGCCACCGTGGCCGTCGACGAGG
>JAPOSH010000211.1 GCA_026709815.1 bacterium
CCCCGGGGTGGGCAGCATCCCCCGCCTGCCGGGGCCCCCCTTGGGCCCCTCATAGCGGATGACGACGACAGCGCCGGCCTCGACGCGCCCGCCCAGCACGGCCTCCATGGCCGCGTCCTCCCCATCGAAGACCCGGGCCCGGCCCTCGAAGTGGTCGAAGTCGAGGCCGGCCACCTTCACCACCGCTCCGTCGGGAGCCAGGGAACCGGTGAGCACTGCGATGCCGCCGACGTCGTGGAGCGGATTTTCCATCTGGCGCACCACTTCCCCGTCCGGCGCGGGCGGGTCCAGCAGCGCCAGGTTCTCCGCCATGGTCTTGCCGGTCACGGTGATCTCGTCGCCGTGCAGCAGGCCCTCGTCCAACAGCATCTTCAGCACCACCGGAACGCCGCCGATGCGGTCGATGTCGGCCATGTGATATTGCCCGTGGGGCTTGGTGTCGGCGAGGTGGGGAACCCGGGCCGCCACCTTGTTGAAATCGTCCAGCTCCAGCTCCACCCCGGCCTCCCAGGCGATGGCCAAAAGGTGCAGCACCGCGTTGGTCGACCCCCCGAGGGCCATGGTCACCGCGATGGCGTTCTCGAACGCCGCCTTGGACATGATGGTCCGGGGCCGGATGCCGTCTCGCAACAGCCCGATCACTGCGGTGCCGCTGGCGTAGCTGTAGTCGTCGCGGCGCCGGTCCACCGCGGCGGCCGATGCGCTCCCCGGCAGCGACATGCCCAGCGCCTCCCCGATCGACGCCATGGTGTTGGCGGTGAACATCCCGGCGCACGACCCCTCGGTCGGGCAGGCGTTGCGCTCGATGGCGTCGAGCTCTTCGTCGTCGATGTCGCCCACCGCGTGGGCCCCCACCGCCTCGAACACGCTCACGATGTCGAGCACTGCGCCATTGTGCCGTCCGGGCAGGATGGAGCCGCCGTACACGAACACCGACGGCAGATTGAGGCGGGCCGCGGCCATCAGCATGCCGGGAAGCGACTTGTCGCAGCCGGCGAAGCTGACGAAGGCGTCTAGCCGCTCGGCGTGCATCACCGCCTCCACCGAATCGGCGATGATCTCCCGGCTCACCAGCGAGGCCCGCATCCCCTCGTGTCCCATGGAGATGCCGTCGGACACTGCGATGGTGTTGAACTCCAGAGGGAAGCCCCCGGCATCGCGCACGCCCTGCTTGGCCCGTTTGGCCAGGCGGTCCAGCGGCAGGTTGCACGGGGTCACCTCGTTCCACGACGACGCCACCCCCACTTGGGGCTTGTCCCAGTCGTCGTCGGTCATGCCCACCGCCCGCAGCATGGCCCTCGCCGGGGCTCGCCCCACCCCGGACGTGACCTCGTGTGAACGTGGTTTCATGTCGCTCATGGCGACAGGCTAGCCATTGTGCAAGCCCAACCGAGAGGGTTGTCGGGGTGGCGCAAGTCGCCTTACGACCGGGAGATCGCCCGGCTGGCGGTCCCGGCGCTCGGCGCCCTGGTGGCCGAGCCGCTCTACACCCTGGCCGACACCGCGGTGGTAGGGCACCTGGGCACCCCTCACCTGGGCGGTTTGGCGGTGGCCTCGCAGGTGCTGCTGGGGGCGCTGTCGCTGTTCATCTTCTTGGCCTACGGGACCACCGCCGCGGTGAGCCGGCTGATCGGCGCCGGCGACCACCGTCGGGCCGCCCAGCAGGCGGTGCAGGGGCTGTGGCTGGCCGTCGCGGTGGGTGCGGCTTTGGCCGCGGCGGCCTTTGCGCTGGCCGATCCCCTGCTGAGAGTCCTCGGAGCGAACGGCGACGTGCTGGCGCAGGGCCGGATCTACCTGCGCGTCAGCGTCTTCGGCCTGCCGGGCATGCTTATCACCCTGGCCGGCGTGGGCTACCTGAGGGGGCTCCAAGACACGCTGCGACCGCTCAAGGTGGCGGTGGTCACCGCCGGGCTGAACCTGGTGCTGGAGTTGGCGTTGATCTACGGGCTCGGCTTCGGCATCGGCGCTTCGGCGCTGTCCACGGTGATCGCCCAATGGCTGGCCGCCGGGGCCTACGTGTGGTGGATCCGAAAGGCCGTGGCGGCCCACGGGGTGTCGATGGCCCCCGACCGCTCGATGATCGCCCGCCTCGCGGTGGTGGGCTTGGACCTGTTCCTGCGCACCGCGGCGCTGCGAGCCTCCTTCACCGTCTCGGTGGCGGTGGCGGCGCGGCTGGGCGACGTCGAGCTGGCCGCCCACGAGGTGGTCTATCAGCTCATGTTCTTCTTGGCTCTGATCCTGGACGCGGTGGCCATAGCCGGGCAGGCCATGATCGGCCGCCTTCTGGGCGCCGGCGAGCTGCAGCGGGCCCGGGCCGCGGGCCGCCGCATGATCGAATGGGGTTTGGCCACCGGGACGGAGGCCCCCCTGAAGCAGGTGGGTGAACGGCCAAGGCAGCACCAGGTGTA
>JAPOSH010000086.1 GCA_026709815.1 bacterium
GTGGCCGGTGCGGAAGCCGACTTGGAGCGGGTCGGCTTCTCGGTGGTGCACCGGGGCAACGCCGAGCGGTTCGACGTGGTCAGAACCACCGTCCGCCACACCGAGGCCACCGCCCGCCAGGCGGCAGAGCTGGCCCGCTACATCCAGCCGGCGCCGCGGCTGGTGCTCGCGCCCGAGATCGACGGGGCCGATGTGGAGGTTGTGGTGGGCGCCGACTTCGGGGGAGTGCGAGAAGACGGCCGTTAGCGGTGTGCGTTAGCGGTGCTGGTGGGGCTCAGGGCCGGGCATCTCCCGAGACTCGGCTTGTTGGCGGTGGGCCAGATACCACTGGTAGGTGAGGCGCAGCCCTTCGGCGAACGGGGTGGTGGCGGTGAAGCCGAAGAGCTCCTTGGCCCGACCGGCGTCCACGCCGCGGCGGGGCTGGCCATCGGGCCTTGACTGGTCCCACTCGATGCGGCCGGTGAAGCCGGTGATCCGGGCGATGTCCTCCACCAGTTCTTTGACGGCGATCTCCCGGTTGGCCCCCAGGTTGACCGGGGCCGCCCCCCGGTAGTGCTCGGCGGCCAGCAGGATGCCCCGGGCGGCGTCGTCCACGTAGAGGAACTCCCGGCTGGCCGTTCCGGTGCCCCAAACCCGGATGAAGTCGTGGCCGGCTTCTGTGGCGTCCACGCACTTTTTGATGAGGGCGGGGATCACATGGGAGACCGAGGGGTGGAACTTGTCGCCGGGACCGTACAGGTTGGTGGGCATCAGGTAGATGCCCTGCTGGCCGTGCTGCTGGCGATTGGCCTGAAGCTGCACCAGCTGGGCCAGCTTGGCCACCCCGTAGGGGGCGTTGGTCTCCTCGGGGTAGCCGGTCCACAGCGCGTCCTCCGAGAACGGGACCCTGGTGAACTTGGGGTACGAGCAGATGGTGCCCACCACCACCAGTCGGTCGGTGCCCGCGAGACGGCACTGCTCGATCACATTGGTGCCCATGAGCAGGTTGTGGAGATACAGGTCGGCGGGGCGCTCCTGATTGGCGCCGATGCCCCCCACCCGGGCGGCCAGATGGATGACCGCATCGGGCCGGGTGTCGGCCAAGAGCCTCTGGGCGTCGTCGGCGCGGCAGAGGTCGTAATCGGCGCTCGACGGTGCGGCCAGCAGGGCGGGTTCTTGCTGATCGAGCAGCCGGCATACGGCCTGGCCCAAAAATCCGGTGCCTCCGGTGACCAGAACCCGCTTTTTGTCCCAGAAGCCGCTCATGAGGCTGAAGGTTAGTGGCGGAATGATCGCGCCTGTCCGGCTCGGCCACGACGCCGCGGCCGTTGCGAGCCGACGACAATCCATCGCGCCCGGTGCGAATGGGTTGCGGGGTTCGCCGCTCGCCGTTCTGGGGCGGTCGGCGTGGGAGGATGGCGGCAGTGCGAGTGGCGGTCACGTTGGAGCAGTGCTGGCACCGGGTGCCGGGGGGGACGGCCGCCGCGGCGCTGGGTTGCCTCGAGGCCCTCGGGCGCCTGCCGTCGCCGCCTGAGATGGTGGGGGTGTCGGCGTGGCACCGCAATGACCCCCGAGAGCCGTTCGCCCCCGGCGCGCCGATGGCCGCGCTGCGGCTGCCCCGGACGGCGCTGTACTGGGGCTGGCACAAGCTGCGCCGGCCCTCGGTGCAGCGGGCGACCGGTCGGGTGGACGCCATCCACGCCACGGGCATGGCGGTGCCTCCCCGGACGGCGCCGCTGGCGGTGACGGTCAACGACTTGGCGTTTTTGCGCCACCCCGACCACTTCACTGCTCGGGGCCGGCGGTTCTTCGAGCAGTCGCTGGCGCTGACCAGAGACGAAGCTGACATCGTGGTCTGCCCGTCACAGCACACCGCGGACGACTGTCTGAAAGCGGGGATCAGCGCCGAGCGGGTGCGCATCGTCCCGTACTGGGTTGAAGACAACGTGGTGCCGTCAGCGGCGGCCGAGGAAGTGCGCCGGCGGTTTCAGCTGGCCGACAGGTTCGTGCTGTGGGTAGGGACGGCGGAGCCGCGCAAGAACCTCGGCGGGCTGCTGGCGGCGTGGCGGATGCTGGACCGCGCCGCCGAGGAGTTGGTCTTGGCCGGGCCGGCGGGGTGGAAGTCGGACCTGCGCGGGGATTTGGCCGCCGGCGGGAAGTCGGTTCGCCGCCTGGGATTTGTCAGCGAGGGCGATAAGCGCGCCCTGATGAGGGCGGCGGCGGTGGTGTGCTATCCGAGCCTGACCGAGGGTTTCGGGCTCCCGGTGCTGGAGGCGATGGCGCAGGAGACGCCGGTGGTCACCTCGGCCGCCGGGGCCACCGCGGAAGTGGCCGGAGCTGCCGGGGTGCTGGTGGATCCCAGCTCCCCGCGAGAGATCGCCGAAGCGCTGGCCGGGCTGCTGGACAACCCCGATGAGGCCGCCCGAATGGGCCGTCGGGGCCGGGCGCGGGCGCAAGCCGAGTTCGCCTGGCCGCGCACCGCGGGGGGACTCCTCGACGTCTACCGGGAGCTCGCGGGCTGATGGACCCCACCGGGCACGGGCGTGGCCGCGTCGCCGTCGGCGTGAACCTGCTGTGGCTGCGGGCGGGCCGAGTGGGCGGCACCGAGGACTATGCGGTGAGGCTGCTGTCGGCCGTTCCGCCCGACGCGCCGGTGCGGCTGACCCTGTTCGCGCTGGGCGGATTCGCCAAGGCCCATCCATCGCTGGCGGAGCGCCACGAGGTGGTAACCCCTCGGGCCGCAGGGCTGCGACCGCTGCGGGTGCTGGCGGAGCACACCTGGCTGGCGGCCCAGTGCCGCCGCCGCGGCTTGGACGCGGTGCACCATTTCGGGGGCACCGTCCCCCTGGTGGGAGCGGGGCCCTTCGTGGTGACGATCCACGATTTGCAGCCCCTGGAGCATCCTCAGCGCTTCAGCCTCCTCAAGCGGCTGTACCTTCGGGCGATGCTGCCGTGGTCGGTGCGCCGAGCCGAGGCGATTGTCACCGTGAGCGAGTTCTGCCGCCGCCGCCTGGTGGAGCGCTTGGGGGCCGATCCCCGGCGAGTGGCCGTCGTCCCCGCGCCGGTGGAGGCCCCCTCGGCCGTCCCGGACACGCCGCTGGGCGCGGTGGCCCCGGATGTGGCCGGCCCCTTCGTGCTGTATCCGGCGGTGGCCTACCCCCACAAGAACCACGAGATACTGCTGCGGGCGCTGGCCCGACTGGCCGCCGACGGGGTGGACGTCTCGCTGGTGTCCTCAGGCGGGCCCGGACCCCGAGACGCCGAGCTGGACCGCATGGCCATCGAGCTGGGGGTCGCAGACCGGTGGCACCGGCTGGGCCGCATCCCCCGGGCCGTGCTGGACGGCCTCTACCGGCATGCGGTGGCCACGGTCTTCCCGTCCACCTACGAGGGCTACGGCCTTCCGGTGGTGGAGGCCATGGCCCGGGGCTGTCCGGTGGTGGCCGCCGATGCCGGCGCCCTGCCCGAGGTGGTGGGCATGGCGGGGCGCTTGGTGGACCCCGGCGACCCGGGGCTGTGGGCCGCCGCCATCGCCGAGCTGGCGGGCGACGCCGACGCCCGGGCCAGGCTGAGAGATGCAGGAGCGCGCCGGGTCGGCGAACTGGCCGGGCTGGATCCGGGGTCGGAGCTGTGCGACTTGTACCTGAGGGTGGCCGGGCGGTGAGCCGGCGTCGCCATTCCAGTCGGGGCGTTGAGCGCGCCAGCCGGCAGCCGCTTCGCATTCTGGTGCTCTGCCCCCATTATGTGCCCGACACCGCCCCCACCGGAGAGGTGATGGCCTCCATGTGCGAGCAGTGGACCGCCCGCGGCCACTGGGCGGAGATCATCACCAGCCTTCCGTGGTACGAGCACCACGCGGTGGCGCAGGGTTGGTCGGGGCGGTTGGCGCGAACCCAGCAGACCTCGTGGGGGCGGATCCGCCGCTGGCACCCGTTTCCCTCCGACAAGGGGCGGCTGGTGGCTCGGGCGGCCGGGTTCGCCGGGTTCAGCGCGCTGGCCGGCGCCGATGCGGTGGCCGCGGCCGGTCGCTGCGACGTGGTGTTCGCCATGTCGCCGCCCCTCACCCTGGGCGCTGCGGGGTGGGCGGCCGCCTGGCGGGGCCGGGCGCCTTTGGTGTTCAACGTGCAAGACGTGTTCCCCGATGCCGCCGTCAGCACCGGCGTGGTGCGCAGCCCCGCAGTGGCGGCTGCGGCCGCCCGGCTGGAGCGCGCTGTGTACCGGCGGGCCGCGGCGGTCACTGTTTTGTCGGAGGGCATGGCTCGAAACGTGCGGGCCAAGCTGGACTCCGGCGCCGATCCGGGCAAAGTGGTGGTGATTCCCAATGCGGCCGACGCCGGCCGCATCGGGCCGCAGGACCGGCGCAATTCGTACCGCGCCGAGCTCGGGCTCAAAGACGCAGACTGCACGGTGGTCATGTACGCCGGCAACCTGGGTCATTCTCAGCCCCTGGAGCTGGTGGTGGACGCGGCGGAGCGGTTCGCCGCCCGAGGTCGCACCGACGTGCAGTTCGTGGTCAACGGCGACGGGGTGGCCCGGGCCGCGGTGGCGGCCGCCGCCGAGCGGCTGGACAACCTGCACCTGGCGGGGTGGCAGCCCAAAGAGCGGCTGGGGGAGGTGTTGGCCGCGGCCGACCTGCACCTGGTATTGCTGCGCGCCGGGCTGGGCTCGTCCAGCGTGCCCTCCAAGGTGTACTCGGTGCTAGCCGCGGGCCGCCCGGTTTTGGCCGGCGTGGATCGGGGGAGCGAGGTGGAGCAGTTGCTGGCCGACTCCGGGGCGGGGCGGTCGGTGAGCCCCGACGCCCCCGATGCGTTCTGCGCCGCGCTGGGCGAGATGGTGGACGACCGCGCCGGCCTCGTCGAGATGGGCCGGCGGGCTCGAGCCTGCGCCGAGCAGGCCGACGGACCCCGGGAAGCAGCCGACCGATATCTGGACTTGTTCTTCAGCCTGCTGGCGTAGCGGCAGGCGGCCCCGGGTGTGGGTTGGCCGCGCTGGCCGGGTAGCGTTGTGAGCCGTGGCAAGAGCCTCTGGTTCGAGAAAAGTGGCGCGGGCGGCATCGATGGGCGGCGTCGGCCAGCGGCGCTGGCTCATCGGCTTCCCCGCCGTCGTGGTGCTCATCATCCTGGTCGGCACCGCGGTGGTGGCCGTGGCCCGCATCCAGCGCGATGCCGAGGCCCGTCCCGGCCTGAGCGACCACTGGCATTCGGCCTACACCGTGTGGGATTGCACCGCGGGGGAGGGCGGGGAGCACCAGCCCCTTTTCGAGGGGCGGAGAAACAGCCAGGGATACCCCTATGACCCCGAGGGCATCCACTCCCACTCCGACGGGATCATCCACATTCACCCGTTCACCGCCAACGCCACGGGCGAGGACGCCACGATGTCCAAGTTCTTCGAGTCGATGTTCGTGATCATGGACCGAAACGGGATTACTGCGTCCGAGTTCGGTGTGATCAGCGCAGTGGGCGCGGAGTGCGACGGGGCCCCGGCGGTGATGCAGATCGTGCGGTGGTCCGACGCCTTGACCGCGGTGGTTGCTGAGCCCGATGAGCGGATCTACGAGGATTTCGGCGCGGTCCGCTTCAAAGAAGACGGCGAGGCCTTCACCATCGCCTTAGCGCCCCGTGATGCGGTGGTGCCGCTTCCCCTCACCGTCGGCGATCTTCTCGGGGTGTCGCCGTCGCTGGTGGCCGACCTGTCCCAGCCTGAGGGGCCAGTCGAATTCGAAGGGGAGCTCGATGAGGACGTCCCCGGCGTCAGGGTGCAAGACGAAGGCTGAGCAAGCGGGTCCCCGGTGGACGCGGTAGTCCTCGTCGGCGGCTTCGGCACCCGGCTTCGGCCCCTGACCCTGACCCGTCCCAAGCAGATGCTGCCGGTGGTGGACCGGCCCATGATCGAGCATGTGGTGGGGCGCCTCGGCGAGCAGGGGGTGACCCGGGCGGTGCTCTCGCTGGGCTATCGGCCCGACGCCTTCGAGGCGGCCTATCCCCGCGGCCGCTGCGCCGGGGTGGAGCTGTTCTATGCGGTGGAGCCCGAGCCGCTGGACACCGCGGGGGCCATTGGCTTCGCGGCCCGCACCGCCGGCGTCCACGACACCTTCGCCGCCGTGAACGGCGACGTGATCAGCGATTTCCCGCTGGCCGACCTGCTCGGCGCCCATCGGGCCCAGGGCGCGGCCGCCACCATCGCCCTGACCCCGGTGGAGGACCCCTCCCGCTACGGGGTGGTGCGGTGTGACCCCGACGGCCGAGTTCGGGCCTTCGTCGAGAAGCCGCCGCCGGGCCGGTCGCCCAGCCGGTGGATCAATGCCGGAATGTATGTGCTGGACCCCTCAGTGCTGGACCTGATCCCCGAAAACCGCCCGGCGTCGATCGAGCGGGACACCTTCCCCGCCCTGGTGGAGAAAGGGTCGTTGCGGGCCGTGGCCCATGACGGCTTTTGGATCGACGCCGGCACCCCCGCCGCCTACCTACAAGCACAGCTGGCCCTGTCCGGCGGGGGCTGGATTCACCCGCAGGCGCGGATCGACCAGCGGGCCGAGGTCCGCCGCTCGGTGGTGATGCAGGGGGCAGTCGTCGGACCGGGGGCGTCGGTCGCCGACTCGGTGCTTCTGCCCGGCGCCCGAGTGAGCGCGGGCGCCGCGGTGGAGCGTTCCGTCGTGGGCTTTCGGGCCGAGGTGGGCGCCGGTGCCCGCCTGTGCGACTTTTCGGTGGTGGGCGACGACGCGAGGATTCCCACCGCGGCCGTTCTGAGCAACGAGCGAGTGCCGGTCTCGGGCTAGCGGAAGAGGTCCTCAGCGGGAGGCCGGACCACATCGGCCTGGATACTGCCGGGGCCGAGCCATGAGGGGTCGATCCCCCGGATGACGGCCACCGGGATGTTCTCGGCCTTGCCCATGACCAGCTCGGCCGCGGCGGCCAACTCGTCTGCCACGGCCACCTCGGTTGCCTGCAGCTCCCGGCCCGAGGCGTCAGGGGTGCCTCGCAGATCCAGTATGGGTCTCACCCCGGCCGAGCCGATGGCAACGTCGGTCACGCCTCTTCGCCACGGCCTCCCGAACGTGTCGGAGACGATCACCCCCACCTCCACCCCGAACCGGGCCCTGATCCCGTCGCGAATCCGCCGGGCCGAGCGGTCCGGGTCGTCGGGCAGGAGCGCGGCCGCGTCGGGGGCCACGTTCGACCGGTCGACCCCCGCGTTGGCGCACACGAAACCGTGCTTCGTCTCGCTGATGACGAGATCGCCCCGCCGCCGCAGCACCCGGACCGATTCCTGCTCCACCACCGGCTTGTGGGCCAGGGGGTCTTCGGGGTCGACGGCCACCATGGCGCCCTCGGCCTTGGACACGATCTTCTGGGTGACCACCACCACATCGCCGTCGGCCAGCTCGGCCGCCCCGGCGATCAGCCCGGCCACGTCGTCGCCCGCTCCGATCTCCGGCAATCCGGCCACGCCGAAGATCTCCAGCCTCACGCGCTGCCCCCTGCAGCCAGACCGCCCAGGACGACCCGGGCCACCGCAGTGGCCGATTCGGCGCCATCCATGATCGTGGGGGCCACCACGCATGATATTCCGACCGCCTCGACGCTGTCGGCCAGGTGAGCGTCGGCCTCGTCGATCACGAGCGTAGCCGCCACCTCCCGGTACAGCCGGGCCACTCCCACCACCGAGCATTCGTGGCCCAACTCCCGCATCAGCCGGCCGGCGGGGCCTTTCAGCGCGGCGCCCCCCACGATGGGCGACACGGCCACCACCGCATCCCGGCGGGCGGCCACCGCGGGGCGCACGCCGGGAACCTCGAGCACCGGTCCGATGGACAAGATGGGGTTTGAGGGGGCGATGATGATCAGCCGGGCGTTGTCCAGGGCCTCGACGAGCCCGGGCGACGGCCGGGCCCGGGCCGAGCCCGCCACCCGAACCGCGGACGCGGCCACATCGTGGCGACGGCGCACGAAATAGTCCTGGAAGCCGATCTCGCCTTCGTCGGCGGTGGTGACTTTGGTCTCGATCCGGTCATTGGTCACTGGCAACACCGCCAGCTTCAGTCCCCAGGCGGCGGCGATCTCCGCGGTGACGGCGGCCAGGTCGGCCCCTTGGCCCAGCCGGTGGGTCCGATACATGTGAGTGGCCAGGTCGCGGTCGCCGAGGCGGAACCAGGTGACGCCGCCGTAGCGGTCCAAGGCGTTCATGGCCTGCCACGTCTCGCCCGCCAGGCCCCAGCCGGTGTCGGGGTTGACCGCTCCGGCCAGCGTGTACACCACGGTGTCCAGGTCGGGGCTCACATGCAGGCCGTGGAGCACGGTGTCGTCGGCGGTGTTCACCACCGCCAGCAGATCGTGGGGGGGATGGGCTCGGACCAAGCCGGTGAGCAGCTTGGCCGCGCCCACCCCTCCGGCCAGCACCACCACGCTCGGCCCCCCTCCGGGCGCGGGGGCGCTTGAGCCGCCGCTCACGAGACGCCCAGCGGCTCGCCGGGGGCTGGCGGGCTCAAGAGATCCCCTTCAGCTTGCCCTGGAGCAAGTCCAGATCGGCGTCCACCATCATGGCCACCAGATCTCGGAACCCAACCTCCCGGCGCCAGCCCAGCACCGAGGTGGCCCGGTTGGGGTCGCCCACCAGCAAGTCGACCTCGGCCGGGCGGAAGAAGGTCTCGTCGATCACCACGTAGTCGCGGTAGTCCATGTCCAAGCAGGCGAAGGCCGACTCGCAGAACTCCCGCACCGAATGGGTTTCCCCAGAGCACACCACATAGTCGCCGGGCTCGTCCTGCTGGAGCATCAGCCACATGGCGGTCACGTAGTCGCCGGCGAATCCCCAGTCGCGCTTGGCGTCGAGGTTGCCCAGGCGCAGCTCATGCTGGCGCCCCAGGAAGATGGAGGCCGCGGCGTGGGTGATCTTGCGGGTCACGAACTCCAAGCCCCGTCGAGGGGACTCGTGGTTGAACAAGATTCCCGAACTGGCGTGCAGGCCGTAGCTCTCCCGGTAGTTCACCGTGATCCAGTGGCCGTACACTTTGGCCACCCCGTAGGGGCTCCGGGGGTGGAACGGGGTGTTCTCGGTTTGGGGCACCTCCCGCACCTTGCCGAACATCTCGCTGCTGGAGGCCTGGTAGAAGCGGATGGAGGGGTCGACGATGCGGATGGCGTCGAGCAGGCGGGTGACGCCCAACGCGGTGGTCTCGCCGGTGAGCACCGGCTGGCCGAACGAGGTTTGCACGAACGACTGGGCGGCGAGGTTGTAGACCTCGGCCGGCCGGTGCATCTGCAGCGCCTCGATGAGAGAGGCCTCGTCGAGCAGGTCGCCGCTGGCCATGGTGATCCGGTTCTGGAGATGGGCGATGCGCTCGAAGCTGACCATGCTGGATCGCCGTACCAGCCCCACCACCTCATAGCCCTTTTCGAGCAGGAACTCGGCCAGATAGGAGCCGTCCTGGCCCGTTATCCCGGTGATCAGCGCCCGTCGGGGCCGCGGCTCAGCCATGGGCGCCTCCCGTTCGGCTCCCTCGGCGCCGGCGGGCGGCTTCGAGGGTGTCGGCGAGGGTGTCGGCCAGTGCGATCTCGGGCGCCCAGCCGGTGGCCGCCCGCAGCTTGGCGTTGTTCCCGCGCTGCACGGGCAGGTCCACCGGGCGGAACAGGCGATCGTCTTGCTCGAGGCGCATCGGGATCCGGGCCAGCTCCAGCAGATCTCGGGCGATCTCGGACACCGCCACGTCCCGCCCCGAGCACACGTTGTAGGCCTCGCCCGGCTCGCCGTGGACGGCCAGCAGGCGATAGGCCCGGACCACGTCCCGCACGTCGGTGAAATCGCGTCGGGCGGAGAGGTTCCCCACCGGCACCGCGGTGGCGCCGGACACCTCGTTGCCGGCGATGCGGGCGGCCAGCGCCGGGGCCAGAAAGCGCTCGCTCTGGCCGGGGCCCAGATGGTTGAAGGCCCGAGCCCGGAGCACGCCGAGGCCATGGCCCAAAAAGCCCTGAAGGCACACCATCTCCGCCGCGGCTTTGCCGGCCGCATAGGGGTTGACCGGCCGCAGGGGCGCGTCTTCGGAAATGGGCAGATCCCCGGGGCCGACCACGCCGTAGATGTCGCTGCTGGTCACCGACAGCAGGCGGTGTACGCCGGCGTCGATGCAGGCTCGCACCACATGCAGGGTGCCGTTGGCGTTGACCTCGAACGTGGTGATCGGGTTGTCCCAGGAAGCGGCCACGTCGCTTTGGCCCGCGAGGTGGTACACCACATCGGGTTTGGCCTCGGCGATCAGCTCGCGGATCGCGCTGGCGTCCTCGACGGGGGGGCTGCCGATGACGCGATCCACCTCGATCACGTCGTCGGCGCAGGCGTTCAGATGAGCGACGAGATGGGCGCCGACAAAACCCCGCGATCCGGTAACCAGGGCTTGCATCGCCATGAGTGTGCCACTCAGAGCCCGCCTTTGCCGTGCCAGGGGAACCATGGGCGGCGGGCGTTTTGCGAGTCGGGGGCGCACGCCATTGCTCCTCGCCCCGCGGGTGGGCCGGTACGGTGTTGAGATGGACGAGCCGCAGCCAGATGAGAATCCGGCGCCGGACGAAGATCCGCTGGCCGAGTGCATTCGCAACGGCGTCTACACCGCGGTGGGGCTCGGGCTGTTGTTGGTCAACCGCTGGCAAACAGCGCGTCGGGACCTCGCCGGGCAAGTGCCCGACGATTTGCGGGAGGCGTTCTCGGATCTGGCGGGTCAGGTGCCCGAAGACGTCCGCAACGCCGCGGTCGACTTCGCCCGGCAGCTTCCCGATTCGGTTCGGACGGCGCTGTCAGAGGTGGTGGAGCAGGCGCCGGCCCTCGCGGAGGCCCTGCGGGAGTTCGCCGACAGCTGCTCGGGACCGGCCTCGGAATACGCCGAGGCGCTGATGCCCTTTCTGGCCTTGCGGGAGTGCGCCGACAGCCGTTCTGAACCAGCCTGATGGCGGTCGAGCCCGATTTCAGCATCCATGTGGTGGTGGTGAGCCACGACCCGGGTTTGTGGTTCGACGAGACGCTGGAGTCCATCGCGGCGCAGGACCATCGATTGGCGGCCGTGACCGTTGTGGACGCGGCCAGCGAGTCGGACCCCACCGCCCGGGTGCAGCGCTTCTTGCCCGAGGCTGAGGTTCGCCGGTTGGACGCCAATCCCGGATTCGGCCCGGCGGCCAACCGAGTGCTGATCGACGCCGGCTGTGTGCCCGACTTCTTCGTGTTCTGCCACGACGACGTGGTGCTGGCGCCCGACGCCCTGCGGGTTTTGGCCCGAGAGGCGGTTCAGTCCAACGCGGGAATCGTCAGCCCGAAATACGTGGACTGGGCCGACCCCGACCGGCTGCTCCGGGTCGGCCTCATGGTGGACAAGATCGGGACGGTGATATCCACGGTGGAGAGCGGCGAACTCGACCAAAGCCAGCACGATGTGGTCCAGGACGTGTTCGCGGTGCCCGGGGGCTGTGTGCTGGTGCGGGGCGACTTGTTCGCGGCCATCGGCGGCTTCGACCCGGAGATGTCGTTCTGCTACGAGCATGTCGATCTGTGCTGGCGGGCCCGCACGGCCGGCGCCCGGGTCGTGGTGGCCCCTGCGGCGGTCGTCCGCCACCGCCGGCGGCTGGCAGAGCGCTTGGACGGCGCTCTTGTCGACGGCCTGACCCGCCGCCACCGGATCCGCACCCTGCTCTCGGTGTACGGGGGATGGCATTCGGCGCGGGTGATTCCCCAAGCGGCGATGCACTCGGCCGCGGAGCTGCTGGCCGCGCTGGCTACCGGGCAACTCGGTCGGGCCCGGAGGATCGGCGCCGCTTGGGGGCACAATCTGGTCCGACTGGGGTCGATAAGGAGACGGCGGCGAGCCGTGAGACAAGCTCGCCGGGTGGGGGATTCCCGCATACGGCTCTCGCAGGCTCGGGGTTTCGCGCTGATCCTGGCGCGGATGGGGGGTTGGAGAAGCGGCCGAGCGGAGCAGTCGTTGCCCGGGAGCTCCCTTGTGGCCGGGCTGGGCCGATCGCGGGCATTGCTGACGGTGGGGCTCGCCACGGTCATATTGGTGCTGCTGGGGGCCCGCGATTTGATTGCCGGCGGCATTCCCGCGGCGGGCGATCTGGTTCGGCTGGGGTCGAGCTCCGATCTCCTGAGCGGCTGGTGGAGCGGGTTTCGGCCCGTGGGACTGGGCCAGGAGGGGTTCGCCCCCACCGGTTTGGGGGTGCTGACCTTGTTGAGCTGGCTGTTCGCGGGGCAGACCGGTCTTTTGCGCACGGCGTTGATCGTCGGCATGGTGCCGCTGGGGGCGCTCGGGGTGTGGCGGCTCATGGGCCCCTTCGACTCCCGGTGGATTCAGGGGGTGGCGCTGGCGGTCTATCTCGCCAATCCGCTTCCCTACAACGCGCTGGCCAACGGGGTCTGGGGCGCCCTGCTGTTGTACGGAGCGGTGCCTTGGCTCATGCGGGCCGTGTTGGCCGGGTCGGGGCTGGCCCCCTACGGCTCGGTGGACGGCAGCCCCGGGCCGGGCGCGCGCCGACCCTCGTTTTGGCGCGAGGCCCTTGCGGTCGGGCTGCTGTTCGGACTCGCCGTCGCGCTGGCCGCGGGGGCGCTGATCGTGCTGGGCCTGGTGCTGGCCGGCCTGATCGCGGGGTCGCTGATCGCCGGGAGCGCCCGAGGCATGATCCGCATGGCGGCGGCGGCGGCGGTCGGCGCGGCCGTTGCCGGGGTCTTGAACCTGCCGTGGCTGGTGGACGGCCTGCCGTCGTTGCTGGGGGACCGGTCCGGCGGGACCGGGGGAGACTCTTGGGCGGAGATTCTGCGGTTCGACTCCGGGCCTTTCGGGGACAGCCGGCTGGGCTGGGCCCTGCCGGCAGCGGCCGTGCTCCCGCTGGCTCTGGCCCATGACTCCCGACTGGCGTGGGCGGTGCGGGGCTGGACGCTCTATCTGGGCACCGCGGCAGCTGCGCTGGCCGCGGAGCGGGGCTGGTCGCCGGTGCCGGTGCCCCGGCCCGAGGCGATACAGATCCCCGGCGCGGTGGGATTGGCCATGGCGGTATCGATGGGTGTGGCCGCCTTCTTGGTGGACATACGCCGCCACCGATTCGGGTGGCGGCAGATCGTGCCCTTCACCGCCGTGGCCGCGCTGGTCGCGGGGATGCTGCCTGCTCTGGCGGTGGCGTCCGACGGCGACTGGAACGCGACCCGCGGCGACTACCGCGACGTGGCGTCGTTCTCCGAGGGCGGGGTCGACCACCGGGTGCTGTGGCTCGGCCATCCCGACGTATTGCCTCTGGCTGGCTGGAAGCTGGACGACAGCCTTTCTTTCTCGGTCTCAAGCAGCCGGGAGTTCCCCAGTGCGGCCCAGCGCTGGGCCGGCCCGCTGGATGACCGCACCGGCCGAGTGGCCGACGCAATCTTGGGCGCCCCGGAATCGGGCGCTGATCGATTGGGGGCTGAGCTGTCCCAATGGGGCATCGGCACGATACTGGTGGCGGAGCGCTTGGCCCCCGCGCCTTACGGCGAGCTCTCGCAGCCCGCGCCTCAGTGGTTGGTCGACATGCTCGACAGCCAGCTCGATCTGGTGCCGGGGGGGCTGACCGCGGGCATCGCCTCTTACCGCAACACCGCAATCGACCCCGAAGGCCTCGGCGCGGCCCTCCAGTTTCCACCCGACGACGGGACTTCAGCGCTGGTCCGGCTGCTGTTGGCGTTGCAGGTTGCGCTGTGGGTGGCGGCGGTGGCGGGGTTTGCTCGCCTCTGCGTCGGCGAAGGCCGCAGTCGGGTGGAAACAGCCCGGTGAACGGCGAGGTGCTGCGCTGGCCGCTGATCATCGTGGCGCTGGCCACGGTGATCGGGCTGGCGGTGGCCGACCGGAGCGATCGCCAGCAGCAGGCCGCATCGGCCCGATCCCTCCGCGAGGTTGTCAGCGCAGCAGCAGGGCCAGACGCCCGGGCGGGGGTCTGGTATTGCTCGGAGGGGACATCGTCGCCGGGTGAATTCGCCGACCACTCGGTCGTGGTGTCCAACCCGACGCCGGTTGCGGTCACCGCCGCGGTGTCGGTGTTCCCGTCGACTCCGCTCGGATCGGTGTCGCCCGCTGCGCCGCCCGAGATGCGCCGGCTGATCGTGCCGGGCCGGTCGCAGGCCGCGCTGCGGCTGGCCGAGGTGGTGGAGTCGCAGTACACCGCCGCGCTGGTGGAGGTGGACTCGGGTTCTGCTGTGGTGGAACAGCGAGTCCAGGGGCCGACTGGCATCGATGCCGTGCCTTGTGCCAGCCGATCTTCGAAGGTTTGGCATTTCGCCGCCGGATCGACGCGGCGGGACTCTCGGCTGGTCTTCACCTTGTTCAACCCCTTTCCCGACCGTGCGGTGGTGAAGCTCGCCTTCTCCACCGACGAGGGAGTCCGCGAGCCGCGGGAGCTGCGGGGGGTGCTGGTTCCGGCCCGCTCGCTGGTGGTGGTGAACGCCACCGACTTGGCGCCTCGGTTCTCGTCGGTCGCCACCACCGTCGAGGCGCAAGCCGGGCGGATCGTGGCCGGCAGGCTGATGGCGTTCGACGGCACCGAGGGGCTCGAAGGGCTGACGGCGGGGCCCGGAATGCCCGAAGCCGCCACACAATGGGTGTTTCCCTCCGGCCCTGGGCACGAGGGGGTGGCCGAGCACATCGTCTTGTACAACCCCTCAGAGCGGGCCGCGACCGCCGACATCAGCATTCGGGCGGACGCGTCCGATGCCGGCGACTCCCAGGTGCCGTTCGAGGTGTCTGTGCCCCCCCGCCGGCAAGTGGCGCTGACGTTCGGCAGCCAGGGTGCCTACCCTCTGCCGGCTGCGCCCTTCTCCCGTCGAGCTGCGGACTCGTTGCCCGAGGGGAGCGGCTTCTGGGCCGCGATCCAGGTGTACAACGGGGTGCCGATCGTGGCCGAGCGAGTGACCGCGGCGTCGACGCCGCCCGCTTCTGCCGGGGTGGCGGTTGTCGCTTCGACGCTGATGTCTCCCGCAGGGGTGGCGGTTGTCGCGGGGACGCCGGTGGCCGCGGGGCGGCACCTGATCTCGGCGAACAAGGCCGGCGGGGAGCAGGTGGCGCTGGTAGTGGTGAACCCGTCTGCCGATTCCATCGCGCGGGTGGTCGTGTCTCGGCTGGCCGATGGAGCAGCCTCTCCGATCGCCGAGCTGGACCCTCGAGAAGTGGCTCCCCGCAGCAGGCTCGTGGTGCCCATCGACCGGCTCGTTGACGGCGGCGTCTACGCGTTGCAGGTGGAGGCCAGCCTGCCGGTTTTGGTGTTCCGCTCGCTGCTGGCTCAGAGCGGCACCGGCATGTCCTCCGCCAATGCCGTTCCCTTCGATCCCGTTCCGCTGGACCCCGCCGCGTTTTAGCGGAAGGACGCGGCCTGTCTACGATCCTCGTTTGTGAGCGAAGCCCTTCCCACCGTTCGAGACTTGGTGTTGAGCCGGACTGAGGATGACAGCCCGGCCATGCTGTTCGAACACGAGCGGTACACCTATCGTCAATTCACCGCCGGGTGCGCGGCCCGAGCCCATCTGCTGGCCGACCTCCGGGCGGACGGGCCGTTCCATGTCGGAGCGCTTTTGGACAACGGTCCCGAGTACTCCATGCTGCTCGGAGGCGCAGCGGTGGCCGGGGCGGCCGTCGTGGGCATCAACCCCACCCGACAGGGGGCGGAGCTGGCGCGCGACATCACCCATGCCGACTGCTCTCTCATCGTCACCGAGAGCCGTCACCGGAAGCTCTTGGAGGGGCTGGATCTGGGAGCGGCCGCCGGCCGGGTGCTGGACGTGGACTCGCCGGCGTGGGCCGCCGCCCTCGCGCCCCACGCCGGCGCCGAGCCGCCGCTGGCGGACATCGACCCGTTGGCCCCCTACTTGCTGCTGTTCACGTCAGGCACCACCGGCGACCCCAAGGCCGCCATCTGCTCGCAGGCCCGACTGGCCCGGATCGGCCAGGTCATGATCGAGATGCGTCAGCTGACCCGCGACGACGTGTTCTACCAGGTGATGCCCATGTTCCACTCCAACGCCCTGATGGCCGGCTGGATCCCCTGTCTGGCGGCGGGAGGCACCGCCGCCTTTCGGCGCCGGTTCTCGGCTTCGGGCTTTCTGTCCGACGTACGCCGTTTCGGCGTCACCTACTTCAACTACGTGGGCAAGCCCCTCACCTATGTTCTGGCCACACCCGAACAGCCCGATGATGCCGTCAACCCCTTGCGGGTGGTTTTCGGCAATGAGGGCGCGGTCCACGACCTGGAGCGGTTCGCCCGCCGCTTCGGCGTGCCGGTGCAGGACTCCTACGGCTCGACCGAGGGCGGGGTGGCGGTGAGCCGAACCCCCGACACGCCCCCCAACGCCCTGGGGCGGGCTGATGAGAGCGTGAAAGTGCTCGATCCCGACACCGGCGAGGAGGCGCCGTTGGCCGTCTTCGACGACACCGGCAAACTCCTCAATCCCGACGAGGCCATCGGCGAGCTGGTGTCGATGGCCTCGGCGCCGACCTTCGAGGGCTATTGGAACAACCCTGAGGCCGATGAGGAGCGGACCCGCGGGGGTGTCTACTGGTCGGGAGATCTCGCCTATCGGGACGCAGAGGGGTTCGTGTACTTCGCGGGGAGGAACTTCGACTGGCTGCGGGTGGACGGGGAGAACTTCGCGGCCGCCCCGGTGGAGCGCATCCTGGTTCGCCATCCCGATATCGACTTGGCCGCGGTGTACGCCGTTCCCAGCCCGACGGTGGGCGACGACGTGATGGCCGCGGCGGTGCGCCGCCCGGGCGCGGCCTTCGACCCGGAGGGTTTCGCCGGGTTTCTGGCCGGCCAAGACGATTTGGGAACGAAATGGGCCCCCCGTTACGTGCGCTGGGCCGATGCCCTGCCCCAAACCGAGACCAACAAGATCCTCAAGCGCACGCTGCGCCGAGAGCGCTGGGAGTCCGACGACGAGACGTGGGTTCGCGGCGTCGATGGCTACCGGCGGCTGACGCCCGAGGACCGCGATGCGATCCGAGCCGAGTTCGAAGCCCGGGGCCGACTGCCGGTTTTGGACGTCTAGCCGAGGGCGATATCGGCCGGCGTCATGTCGCCGCGATTTCTGCGGTGTTTCTGCGATGCATCATCAGGAGGCGATGAGGAAGGGGAGCATGACCCCCCAGTTGGCGACCAGAAAGCTTGCGAACATCATGACGTTGAGGCGAGTCTGCTTGGCCAGGGAGGAGTCGATGTAGGCCCGCAGCTCGGCGAACTCAGCCCGTAGCTCGGCGAACTCCCCTTTCAGCTCCGCGAACTCCCCTTTCAGCTCCGCGAACTCGGTCCGCAGTTTGGCGAACGCACCTCGAACATCGGCGGATTCCATTCGCAGTCCGGCCTCGACGGCCTTCAGGTCTTCCTTCGTGGCGAGCTGATCGCGTCCATCGGGGAGAATGCACTGCATGAGAGTTTCAGTGGACTCCTCTCCTATGGCATTTACCAGACGATTCACCAGTTCGGTGCGTTGTATCTCGCTGACCGGCATGGGATTTTCTTCTCTTTTTGCCAGATGGGGAAACCTGATGCCGGTCAAGGCTGCGCTGGTTCCGATCGCTTCCGACAGGATAGCAGCAGCCATTGCCGTCGGCAAGCGACAGAGGGTTCGCCGACGGCATGAGCGAAGGCCATCCCCGGCAGTCGTTGCGGGCCGCGAGCAGCAGGTTCAGATCAGCCCGGCGTGCTTGGCTTGAGACAGCGCATCGGCGTCCCAGCCCAGCAGTTCGGCGTAGACCTCGGCGTTGTGGGCCCCGATGGGGGGGCCGGGATGGCGAATGGCGCCGGGGGTGTCGCTCAGGATGGGTGCGGGGGTGGCCATGGGCACGGTTCCCAGCACCTCGTGGTCCACCAGGGTGAGGCTGTTGCGGGCTTGGACCTGGGCGTCGGCCAGCAGGCCCGCGAGGTCGTGGACCGGGGCCACCGGGATGCGGGCCTCGACGAAAGCGGCGACGGCCTCCTCCAGCGGGCGCGGGGCGATCCAGTCGGCTACCAGGGCGTCGAGTTCGTCGCTGTGGGTCAGCCGATCGGCCATGCGGGCGAATTTGGCCTGGTCTTGGGGGCCGTCTCGCCCGGTGAGGGCCAAGATGCGCTCCACCTGGCGGTCGGTGGTGGCCGACAGGCACAGGTAGCGGTTGTCGGCGGTGCGATAGATGTTGCGGGGGACGCCGGTTGCCAGGCGGGAGCCGAACCGGGTCGGGGGAGGGTCGCCGCCGTCGGGATCCCAGGCGGCCAGGGTGCTGCCCATCAAGGTCAAGACGGGCTCGTACATGGACACGTCCACATGCTGTCCTCCGAGCCGGTTCACATCCCGGCCGTAGCAGGCCACGAGGGCGCCGATGAGGCCGAATATCCCGGTGAGGGCGTCGCCCAGCGGGATGGAGGTGAGCATGGGCGGGCCGTCGGCCTCCCCGGTCATGTGGGTGAGACCGGCGAAGGCCTCGGCCATGGTGCCTGCGCCGGGGCGGCTGGCCAATGGGCCGGTGTGCCCGTAGGGGCTGACCGACACCATGACGAGATTGGGATGCAGCGCGTGCAGCTGCTCCCAGGTGCAGTCCCAGCGCTTGAGCACGGTCGGGGAGTAGTTGTGGACCAGCACATCCACCTCGGCCAGCAGCCGGCGGAGGATGTCGCGGCCCTCAGGCCGGTTCAGGTCGCAGGTGATGACCCGCTTGTTGCGGGACGCCATGGCCCATACCGGCGATTCCCCGTTGCGGCTGGCCCCGATGCGGCGCAGGGCTTCGCCCGACGGCGGTTCGACCTTGATGACGTCGGCGCCGAAGTCGCCCAAGAAGGCAGCCGCTTGGGGGGCGGCCAGAAACGACGAGATGTCCAACACCCGGAGTCCACCCAGCGCGCCCGGTGGTCGGCTCATCGCCGGCCCCAGGCAAAGGGGAGGTCGGTGGCGGGGAGCTGCATGGCGGCCACCTCGTTGGTGAGCGGCTCGTCGGCCAGCAGGCGTCGCAGGTTGTCGCAGAAAAGCTCGGCGCCCCGCTCCCAGCGCCCGATTCCCCCGCCCGAGGAGTGGGGGGTGAGAACCACCTTGGGGTGGGCCCAATACGGATGGTCCGGTTTTAGGGGCTCGGTGTTGAACACATCCAAAACGGCGGCGCCGAGGCCATCGCCGTCCAAGGCCCGGAGCAGGGCCTCGTCGTCGACCAGCTTCCCCCGGGCCACGTTCACCAGCACTGACCCCGTTTTCATGGCCGACAGGAAGTCGTCGTCGACCAGGTTCTCGGTTTCAGGGGTGGCGGGCGCGGCCAGCACCACTACATCGGCCTCCGCGAGGGCGGTGAGCACACCGTCGGGGGCGATCATGGCGTCGACGGGCTCGTCGCCGGCGGGGTGGCGCCGAACACCGGTCACATGGGCCTCAAACGCCCGGGCCCGACGGGCTGTCTCGGCGCCGATGGCGCCTAACCCGATGATCAGCCAGCGGGACCGCCACAGCTCCCGGAAGTCATGATGCTCCCATCGGCCGTCGGCTCGGGCCGCTCGCCAACGCCCGGCGTCTTGGTACACATCGAGCACGGCCCGCAGCACGTACTCGGCAATGGGGATGGCGGTGAGGTGGGCGTTGCACATCCGGGCACCCCGGCTCAGCAAGCGCCCGTAGTGTTCGAGGTCCACCCCCGACGCGGCCGACTGCAGCCAGCGGAAACCGGGGGCACGCTCCACGACCTCGAAGAAGCGCTCGATCAGCCCGCTGAAGAAGACGTCGCTCGACAGCCATCCCACCTCAGGGTGCGCGCCGGGCGGTCCGTGCAGGACGCCGTCGTCGGCTAAGCGCAGCCACTCAAGCCCATGATTCTCGGCGTCCAGCGCATCGAAACGGCGCCGGTGCCGCTCATACGCCTTCTGGGTCACCAGCGCGAACACGTTGTCGATTGTATGGGTCTTTATGGGTCGACTTTGTGAGTCGATGCTCCGGCGTCGGTTTGGTTTCTGGGACAAGAGGGCATGCCTGTAGCCTGAGCAGGGTTGTGGAACATGCCGTCCGGCTCCGGGCCGCGGTGACGTTGTTGGGGCGGTTTCCCGCCTTGGCCGGAGTTGACCTGGATATCTCACCGGGGGAAATCGTCCTGTTGAAAGGCCCCAACGGGGCAGGCAAGACCACCATGTTGCGGTTGTGCGCCGGGCTGTGCCCGCTGGCCTCCGGCCAAGGGTGGGTGCTGGGCCACGATCTGCACGTGCAGCGGCGCATGGTGCGTCGCCGGGTGGCGCTGCTGGGCCATCGCTCCGGGCTGTACGACGACCTCACGGTGGCCGAGAACATGGCGTTCTGGGCTCGGGCCGCGGGGGGCGAATCCGCAGATGTCGAAGAAGTGCTGGGCCGGCTCTCGCTCACCGGGCGGCTGGCCGACACCCGGGTGGGCCGGCTCTCGGCGGGGCAGCGCCGACGGGCCTCCATTGCGTCGCTGGTGGTGCGGCGGCCCGAGCTGTGGCTGTTGGACGAGCCTCACGCCGGCTTGGATCAGCAATCGCGCGACACCGTGGACTCGCTGGTGCGGGGCGCGGCGGCGGCGGGGGCCACGGTGGTGTTGGCCACCCACGAATTGGAGCGCATTCAGGTGCTCGATCCCCGGGTGGTCAGCGTGGTGGGCGGGATGGTGCGAGCAGACCGCGACGGGGGCCGTGCCGCGGCGAGGTCGGGGAGCATGTCCGGGCCACCAGATGCTGAGGGCGATGCCGCCGGCGACGGGGGCCGCTGTGCTTCGTGACGCGTGGCTGATTGCGGGCAAAGACCTGCGGATCGAGATGCGCTCTCGAGTGGGGCTCAACCAAATCGTGCCGTTTGCCGTGACGGTGCTGGTGCTGTTCGCTTTTGCACTGGACACCGACCAGGAGGCCCTGCGCACTTATGCCCCCGGACTGTTCTGGGTGACAGTGCTGCTGGCCGCGCTGTTGGCCATCGGCCGCTCGTTCGCGGTGGATCTGGCCGACGGGGCCGCCGACCGGCTGCTGTTGTCGGGGATCGATCCCATCGCGGTTTTCGGGGGTAAGGCGCTGGCCATCGCCGGACAACTGGTGGTGCTGGAGGTGCTGTTGGCCGCGGGGGTGGTGCTGATGTTCGACGTCACCGTGTACCGGTATGGCCTCCTGGTTTGCGCGGGAGTGGCCGCGGCGGCCGGTGTGGCCGCGGCGGGCACGCTGTACGGGGCCCTAGTCGCCGGGCTCGGAGCACGCGAGACCCTGCTGCCGGTGCTGTTGCTGCCGGTGGTGGCGCCGGTGCTCATCGGCGCCACCCGGGCATTTCAGGACGCGTTCGGCGCGGCCGGCGCCGAAGGTTGGGCCTGGTTGGGCCTTCTGGCCGGTTTCGCCGCAATCTATGGGGTGTTCGGGGCTCTGAGCTACGGGGCTCTTTTGGAGGAAGCGTGAGCACAGCCACCGCCTCAACGGCGGACGTCGGCGCCGGCTCAACGTCGTCGCGCGCCACCAAGGTCCTGGGCTGGCTGGTGCTGGCCGGGTTCGCGGTGCTGGTGGCGCTGGCCTTTGCCTGGGTGCCCGAAGACACCCGCATCACCGAGCAGGGCGACGTGGTGGGGCAGTTCGACGCGGTGCGCCTGATGTTCGTGCATGTGCCGTCGGCCATCTTGGCCTACACCGGATTCGGGCTGACTTTTCTGGCCAGCCTGGCCTATCTGCGGTGGCGCACCGACTGGTGGGACATCATGGCCCACTCCTCAGCCGAGATCGGCGTGCTGTTCGGCGTGCTGACTCTGGTGACCGGCTCTATCTGGGGCCGCCCCACTTGGCAGACCTGGTGGGAGTGGGGCGACGTCCGACTGGTGACCACGCTGGTGATGGTGCTGGTGTTCATCGGCTATCTGGCCGTGCGCCGCATTCCGGCCGACGGCGCGGTGCAAGCTCGCCGGTCGGCGGTGATCGCCCTGGTCGGTGCGGTTAACATCGTGATCGTGAACCGGTCGGTGGACTGGTGGGAGAACCGCACCCTGCACCAGCAGTCCACGCTCATCGCTCGCAAGATCCGAGACGAGACGCTGTTCACCCTGTCGTTCTCATTCGCAGTGGGAATGGCGCTGTTCGCCTGGCTCTTGCTGCACCGCTTCCGCACGGCCTACCTGGAGCGCCAGATCGACGAACTGGAAGTGCAGGAGGCCCTCAAGGAGCGGTGGGCGGAGGCGGACCCGGCCGACGGCGAAAAAGGGCGGCCATGACCCACGTCGGCTACCTCATAGCTGGATGGAGCATCTCGGTTGCCGCCGTGGCCGCCTATGCCGGGTGGGTGCTGCTGCGAGGCCGGTCGCTGAGCCGTCGGGTGCCCCAGAACCGCCGCCGCTGGATGATGCCCGATGAATGACGCGTCCGTTGAGTCCACAGTCG
>JAPOSH010000067.1 GCA_026709815.1 bacterium
TGGGCGACGCTGCTGAACCGGTCGGGATCACAGCTCGAGGCTCAGTACAACACGACCCTCGCCGAGCTAGGCCATACGACGACATGCTCGGCGTGGTGTTCCGCAAGGCCCGCAACCGCATCCAGAACCCGGCCAAGCTGGAGCAGCTCATCAAGGAGTTCATCGACCAGCACGAGTGGATGAGCTACGACGCCGACCTCAAGGGCGACGCCTATGAGGGGCTCGTCGAGAAGACCGCGCAGGAGGGCGCCAGGGGAGCGGGGCAGTACTTCACGCCCCGGGCCCTGATCTCCGCCATCGTCGATGTGATGCTGCCGGAGCCGGGCCACCGCATCTGCGACTCGGCTTGCGGAACCGGCGGCTTCTTCCTTGGGGCCTATGAGTCGATTGTTGGGCGTTTCCCGCATTTGAGTCCCGATCAGGCCTCCCACCTGCGGTCCGGCGCCTTTACCGGCTGGGAGATCGCTGAACTGCCCGCCCGGCTGTGCGCCATGAACCTGCTGCTCCACGGCATCGAGAGTCCCGAGTCCGACTCGCCCGTCAACGTGGACGACGCCCTGCGCGACGACCCCGGCGAGCGCTTCGACATGGTTCTCACCAACCCTCCGTTCGGCCGGTCGTCGTCCGGCAGCTACGAGCGGGAGGACTTCTGGGCTGCCACCAAGAACAAGCAGCTCAACTTCGTGCAACATGTGGTGAGCCTGCTCAAGGTCGGCGGCGACGCCGCGGTGGTCGCCCCCGACAACGTGCTGTTCGAGGGCGGCGCTGGCGAGACCATCCGACACCGTCTCCTGCACGACTGCGACGTCCACACCCTTTTGCGCCTGCCTACCGGTATCTTCTACCGCCCAGGCGTCAAGGCCAACGTGCTGTTCTTCCGCCGTTGCGAAGGCGCCGAGCAGGCCCAGACCAAGGAGTTGTGGGTGTACGACCTCCGCACCAACAAGCGCTTCACCCTCAAGCAGAACCCCTCACCAGGGCCGACCTCGACGACTTCGCGGCCTGCTGCAACTCTGCCAACCGCCATCAGCGCCGAGAGTCTGAGCGCTTCAAGCGCTACCGTTACGAGGAGCTCATCGCCCGAGACAAGGCCAGCCTTGACCTCTTCTGGCTCCGCGACGAGAGCCTCGAAGGCATCGACAACCTTCCTGCCCCCGCGGTGCTGGCCTCAGAGATCGCCGAAGACCTCCAGTCCGCCCTCGCCGAGATCCAAGCCCTCGCCGACAGCCTGAACAGCGTGGAATCGGAGGCTTAGGCAAGGCCCGCCAACTCTTCGCAAGCATCAACGAACCCGCCTCTGCTCTGCTAGAGCGCGTAGGGTCGGGTGCATGATGGCCGACAGCACGGCATCGTCTGGGTGGACGCCTGATTTGCCGTTTCCCGATGATGTCGTCGAACGTCACCTCCGGCTAGGTGAGGACAGCGGCTGGGAGTTCAAGGAGGTCCAGTTTCGAGGCAGCAATGTGGCCTCCCACCAGCGCGACTCTTGGGCTGATTCGATAGTGGCTTTCGCCAACTCAGACGGCGGCGTGCTGCTTCTGGGGGTCACCGACGCAGGTGTGGTGACCGGCATGTCGCGTCAGCATTTAGACATGGTTGAAAGGACGGTCCGCGAGGTCAGCGCCGACTTGGTGAAACCGCCGGTGCGGGTGCGGACCTATCGCCAGGAGCAGGACGGCAGGGCGTTTCTGTTGGTTGCCGTGCCGAGCGGCGATGCTCAGCACGACGGCCCCAACGGTGCATTGCAGCGTGTCGGCGCCGCGAAGGTGCCTTTGTCGCCTGATGAGCGACTCCGGCTGGCGCAACGTTGCGGCCAGGCTCGGTTTGTGGGGTTCGACCATCAGCCGGTGGGTGCCACTGGATTCTCGACGCTGGAGGCAGATCTGTGGCGACCGCTTCTCAGCGTCCACGGACAGGCCGATCCCCGGGTGGGCCTAGCGAAGCTGGGCATGCTCACCCGAGAGGAGACCGGTGAGGAGCGGGCCTCGGTGGCGGGGGTTTTGATGTGTACCCGTCGTCCGGCGGAGTGGATCCCGGCGGCGGAGATCTTGGCGGTGCGCTACCGCGGCACCGACCGAGCGTCCGGCCAACTCGACGCCCAGACGATCGATGGTCCGCTTGACCGTCAGGTTCGTGACGCGCTGCTGTTCGTGGAGCGGAACATACGGGTCAGCGCCCGCAAGACTCCGGCAAGGGAGAATGTGCCCGAATACAGCCTCGCTGCAGTCTTCGAAGCGGTCGTTAATGCCGTTGTTCATCGTGATTACGCGCTGCGTTCAAGCAGAATCCGCCTGTCGGTGTTTGCCGACCGTCTTGTGCTGTGTTCGCCCGGGTCGCTGCCGAT
>JAPOSH010000072.1 GCA_026709815.1 bacterium
CGGCTGGGCGCCGACGGCGTGACCGTGTTATTGCGGGGACCGCGGCAGATACAGGCGGAGCGCAGCCTCTGCGTGATCATCATTGAGCACGATCTCCAGCTGGTGACCAGCCTGTGCCCCAAAATCAGCGTGCTGCACTTCGGCAAGATCATCTCCGAGGGCAGCCCCGAGCACGTGACCTCCGATCCCGCCGTCATCGAGGCCTATCTGGGCCACGGTTTCGAGATGGAGTTGGGGCAGGCGCCGTCGTGATGCTGCTCGAGATCGAAGATCTGGTTTCGGGCTACGGCCGCTTGGAGGTGCTCCACGGCGTGTCGCTGTCGGTGGAAGAGGGCGAGATCGTGTCGGTGCTGGGGGCCAACGGTGCGGGCAAGACCACCTTGTTGCGAGCCATCTCCGGGGTGCTGGACACCTGGTCGGGTTCGGTGGTGCTCGACGGCGAGAATCTGGGCAGCCTGGCCATCGAGCGCCGGGCCATGCGAGGGCTCGGCCACCTGCCCGAGGGGCGCGGCATCTTCCAGAACCTGTCGGTGAGGGAGAACCTGGAGTTGGGGCTGGGTTTGCGGACCGACGGCGCGGCCGCTGTCCGCCGCGACCGCGACCGGCTGTTGGACCTCCTGCCGGCGCTGGCCGAGAAGATCGGCGAGCAGGCCTCCTCTTTATCGGGCGGACAGCAGCAGATGCTGGCGCTGGCCCGGGCCATGATCACCCGGCCCAAGCTACTGATGATCGACGAGCTCTCCTTCGGCCTGGCCCCCAACCTGGTGGACCAGTTGTTCGAGCTGGTGGTGGACTTGCGAGAAGGGGGCGGAACCACCTTCCTTCTGGTGGAGCAGAACGCCGGGGTGCTGGAGGTGTCCGACCGCACCTATGTGCTGCGCACCGGCAACAACGACATCAGCGGGCCCTCGGCCGAGCTGCGGGCCTCCCACGACCTGGTCCGCTCGTATCTGGGCCACTGACGCACCGGTGCTGGCGACCGGCGGCCATGGCCTGGGGATCGCCGGTGCGAACGGCGTCCGGATGGCGTTTGACCGCAGCGAGGGGGTCACGCATTGGTCACGCCGAGGCTGAGGCCGCCGTCCACCGTGAGCACCGAGCCCGTGGCCCATTCGGCGCCGATCAGGTACTCGAACGCCTCGGCGATCTCGGTGACCGTGCCGATGCGGCCCAAGGCGTGGGCCGGCCCCAGCCCCTCCAGACGGGCTTTGGCCTCGTCGTGGTCCATCAGGCCGGCCCGCTGGTTGATCTCGGTGAGCACCGCGCCGGGCCGCACGCAGCCCACCCGGACCCCTTGGGGGCCCAGCTCTGCGGCCAGCACCCCGGTGAGCGCCTCCAGCGCCCCTTTGGTGGCGGCATACGGGGCCACGCCGGGAAAGGCCCGCTGGGTGTGTACCGACCCCACGAACACGACGCACCCCCTGCGCTCCCGAAGGTGGGGCAGCGCCTGGCCCACCAGCATCATCCCCGCCACCACGTTGGCGTGGAACACGTCGAGCAGGGCCTGTTCGTCGAGTTCGTCCACCGGGCCGCGGTACATGTTCCCCGCGTTGCTGATCAGGGCGTCCAACCCGCGGCCGTGTTCCACCGCCGCCTGGATCATGGCGGTGCGGTCGGCGGCCACCGTCACGTCCCCGGCCACGGCCCGGCCCCGGCCTCCGAGGCCGGCGGCCACTGTTTCCACTCGGTCGGCGCGGCGACCGGTGATGGTCACCCGCGCGCCCTGCCCGGCCAGGTGTTCGGCTGCGCCGGCGCCGATGCCCGAACCGCCCCCGGTGATCAACACGGACATGCCGTCGATACGCCTCATCGCCCGGCAAACTTATCGGGGGCGGCGCTCACACGAAACTGCACTCACCACTAGGGTCGTGCCATGGCCTATCGAGTGGAGATCGACCAGGACGAGTGTATGAGCTCGGGGCGGTGCGTGGCCGACTACCCCGCGGCTTTCGCCTTCGACGATGACGAGCTGGCCACCGTGCTCGGCGCCGTAGGAAACCTCACCGACCAGCAGCTCCTCCGAGCAGCCCGCAACTGCCCCTCCCGAGCCATCCAGGTGTTCGACCACAACGGCAACCTGCTGGAATAGGTGTGCGTCTCGGGCGCGCCCTGATGGTCTTCATCGGGCTTGCCGGCGGCTGACCATCAGAGGGGCAGCGCCGCAACCACTAAGGTTGGCGCTCGTGGCGAAGTCGATGATCGTGACCGGGGCGGGCCACGGCATCGGCGCGGAGATCGCCCGACAGGCGGCGGCGGGCGGCTATCGGGTCGGAGTGCTGGACATCAACGCCGAGACCGCGGAGCAGGTTGCGCAGTCGCTGCCCGATGCAGTGCCTCTGGCTGCCTCGATCGCCGACTCCGGTGCCGTGGAGGCGGCGCTGGAGGTCTTCGGCACACCCGATGCGTGGGTGAACAACGCGGGCATCGTGCGCTTCGCCCCGCTGGTCGACCACTCGGAGGCTGATTGGCGGGCCGTGGTGGATGTGAACCTCAACGGCCCGTTCGTGTGCGGGCGGGCCGTGGCCCGCCGGCTCATCGCCGATGGCAGAAACGGCTCGATCGTCAACATCGCCTCTATCAACGGCATCGCTCCCGGTCCCAATTCCGGGGCTTACAGCCCGACCAAAGCCGCGGTGATCCAGCTCACCCGGCAGATGGCCATTGAATGGGGCCCCGCGGGCATCCGGGTCAACTCGGTGGCGCCCGGCATCATCGACGACGGCATGTCCACGCCCGTTTTGGCCGATCCGCACGTGCGGGCCACCCGCTCAGACCGCACTCCCAGCCGGCGTCTGGGCACCGCGGCCGACATCGCCAAAGCGGTGATGTGGCTGTGCTCCGACGATGCCGAGTACGTCAACGGCCACAACCTGGTGGTGGACGGCGGTGTGGTGTCGACCGTGCTGGCCGGCATGCCCCGCCCCGCGTCCGTCGACGGCATCGACGAAGGCTGATCCGCCCGATCTGATCTCAAGGAGGCATGACAACGATGGCAGAGTTCACTCTTACCCGGTTCGACGACGTTCGCGACGGTTATCGGCAAAAGGGCCTCAAGCAGGCGCTTTACGACGCCGCTGGGGTGATCATGGCCGACACCCTGCTCACCTTGTGGGGAGACGACCACCGCCGCCGACGCCGCCTGGAGAACCGGCTGTTCCGCCGGGAGACCTTCGAGCACTACGAGCGAGATCTGCTGCCCGCCGCGGTGGACGCAGTGCTGGACCCGGCCGCAGCCGATGGCCGGGGCGACGTGGTGCCCCTTGCCCGGCGGATTGTGGTCAACCTCACCGCCGCCGCGGCCGGGGTGGACTACTCGGAGGGAACGGCGGAGGAGACTGATCGGCTCTACTCCTACGCGGTCAAATTCAGCGAAGGGGCCACTGCGGCCCACAGCACCCGAGACCCCGAGGAGCTGCGAGCGGAGGTGGCCGAAGCGCTGGAGCGCTGGGACCAGGAGTTCTTCGCTCCGTCACTGGCCCGGCGCACCGAGTGCTTCGAGCGGTTCGTCTCCGGGGAGATCACCGAGGACGATCTGCCCAAAGACGTTCTCACCGTGCTGGTTCGCAATCAGGACTCCCTGGACCTGCCCCGAGACGTGGTCCGCCGAGAGGTGGCCTTCTACATGCTGGCCGGCATGCACTCCACCGGGGCGGCCACCACCCACGCCGTCCACGGCGCATTCGGCTGGTTCGACGACCACCCCGACGACCGCGCCCGCATGATCGAAGATCCGGCGTTCCTCCAGCACTGCGTGCATGAGTCCATGCGGCTGCATCCGGCTAGCCCGGTGGCCCGCCGCGAGGCGGTGGCCCCGGTCACCCTGCGCGACGGAACCGAGATGGCGGTGGGCGACACGGTGGTGTTCGACCTGTGGTCGGCCAATCGGGACACCGAGGTGTTCGGGGCCGACGCTGATGCTTTCAACCCGCTCCGCTCGATCCGCGACGATGTACCCCGGTGGGGCCACACCTTCGGCGGGGGGCGCCATGCCTGCATCGGCATGGAGCTCGACGGCGGCGTGCCCGCCGACGAGAACACCGGGGCGCCCATCCTGCTGGGAACAGTGGCGCTGATCCTGCGGGGCTTGCTGGCCCGCGGCGCTCGACGCGATCCCGACGATCCCCCCCAGCAGGATCCCAACATCGCCCGGGTCTGGTGGGGCACCTACCCCGTGGTGTTCTGAGGAGCGGATCACTTGATGGACGGGCCGGCCGGCCAGCGCAGGGACCGGCGCCTGCGCCCGCTCACCGGGCAGTTCTGGGCCGCAGTGGACCGGGGCGAGCTGGTCCGCCCGGTGTGCAGGGACTGCCGCCGAAGCTTCTTCGTGCCCCAGTTCGCCTGCCCGCGCTGTCAGAGCACCGACTGGGCCTATGAGCCCAGCAGCGGTCGGGGCCGGGTGTACAGCTGCACTACGGTCCATCGCCCGCCCACCCCTGCGTTCGACGCCCCCTACGTGCTGGCCGACGTGGACGTGGAAGAGGGGTGGCACCTGCTCACCTGGATCGTGGGGTGCAGGCCCGAAGACGCGGCCATCGACATGGCGGTGAGCGTGCGGTTCGTGAGCGGCCCCGACGGCCACCGGCTTCCGGCTTTCGCCCCCGAGGAAACTGTCCGGTGAGGTTGGCGCCGTTTCTCGGTTCTCTTCGGCCGACTGGGATCGACCACGATGCGGTCCCCCGGTGAACGTCGGCTTGGCCTTCGCCCGCAATGCGGCCCGCCACCCCGGCGACGCCGCCATATTCGGCGAGCGGGAGCTCACCAACCGACAGCTCGACCAGCGCTCCAACCGCATCGCCAACGCCCTGCTCGGCGCTCATCGCCTGGCCAAGGGCGACCGGGTGGCCCTGCTGACGGCCAATCGCCCCGAGGTGGTGGAGGTGCTGGGCGGCATTGCCAAAGCCGGCGGCTGCTATGTGGGGCTCAACTTCCGACTGGGCCCGGTGGAGCTGGAGCAGGTGTTCGACAACGCCGACCCGGTGCTAGCCATCACCGACACCGAGCACCGGGACCAGCTTGACGGGTTCGACCTGCCCGTCATCGACATCGACCGCGACCTCGACGCCTGGGCCGGCGCCGCCTCGCCAGAACCCCCGGACACGCTGCATCAGGTCCGCCCCGGCGACGACTTCTGCATCGTCTACACCAGCGGTACCACCGGGCGGCCCAAGGGGGTGCATTTCGACCATGCCCGAGTGCTCCAGCACGCCGCCGTGGCCTGCCTGGAGTACGAGATCGACCGCCGCAGCCGCTACCTGGTTCAGATCCCCCACAACTCCAGCGTGAACATCACCATCCTGCCGTGCCTGCTCATCGGCGCGGCTCAGGGGTTTGCCGACAGCCGCAATTTCGATCCGGTGCGCTACGCCCGCCTGGTGGAAGCACACGGGGTGAGCCACTCGTTTCTGGTGCCCACACAGCTCATGCGCCTGCTCGACCGCCTGGAGCGGGCCGACGACCACAAGCTGGGATCGCTGCGGACGCTGGGCTACGGCTCGTCGCCCATCTCCCCCGACCGACTGGCCGAGCTGCTGGAGCGGTTCGGCCCGGTGTTCAACCAGCTCTACGGCATGGCCGAGATCGCCTCCATCGGCACCATCTTGCGCAAGGAAGACCATGTGCGGGGCTTGCAGGAGCGCCCTGAGCTGCTGTCGTCCTGCGGGCAGCCGTCGTACGCGGTGGATGTGCGGGTGGTGAACCCCCAAGGCCAGGACATCGCAGCCAGCGAGCGGGGTGAGGTGATCTTCGGCGGCCCCCATGTGATGAAGGGATACTTCCGGGATCCCGAGCGCACCGCGGAGGCGCTGCGAGACGGTTGGATGCACAGCGGGGACGTGGCCGAGGTAGACGAGGAGGGCTTCATCTACATCGTCGACCGGATGAAGAACCTCATCATCCGAGGCGGGCTGAACATCGCCCCCACCGAGATAGAGAATGTGCTGTACCGCCATCCCGCGGTGCTCGAGGCGTCGGTGATCGGCGTGCCCGACCCCGACTGGGGCGAGGCCATCGTGGCCGTGGTGGCCCTCAAACAGGGGGCGGCGGTCGACGGTCAGGAGCTGCGGATGTGGTGCCGCAAGTCGGAGCTGACCTCCATCAAGATCCCCGAGCGGGTGGAGTTCGCCGACGCGTTGCCCAAAAACGCCGTGGGAAAGATCGCCCAGCAAGAACTGCGCTCCCGCTATTGGGGGCAGGGCCGCAGAGTATGAGCCAACCCCGCCATCGGGCGCCGGGCCGGCGGGTGTGAGCGGTTCCCATCCGCTGCACCGGGTGGCCATCGTCGGCGTGGCCGCCACCGAGATGGCCCGGCGGCTCGACGCCACCTCGGCGGAGACCTCTCTGAGGGCGGCGTTGGGCGCGCTCGACGACGCCGGGCTGGCAGTGGCCGACGTCGACGGGGTGGCCGCCCGCTGGCCCGGGCCGGGGGGCACCGTGTTCCAGCCGGGTTCGGCCGATTGGGCCGAGGTTTTCGGCCACCCGCTGCGCTGGGTGTGCGACACCTACCCCCAGGGGGTGCCCGCCGCGCTGGACGCCGCCGCCGCGGTGGCCGCCGGGTTGTGCGAGGTGGCGCTGGTGTTCGGCGGCCAGGCCGGGGTGATGGGCGGGGCGGCGGTGGCCGACTACACCCGGCCCGACAACGAGTTCCTCGCCTGCTGGGGTTCGCTCACCGCAGCCCAGTTCGCCCTGGTGGCCCAGGTGTACCGGCACCGCTTCGCCCCCGACGTCGAGCGGGTGGCCGCCATCGCCGCCGCCATCCGCAATGCCGGGTCGGCCAACCCGGCGGCGGTGATGGCCGGGCGGGGCCCCTATACCGCGGCCGACGTGTTGGAATCTCCGCCGGTGGCCGAGCCGTTCCGGCTGCTGGATTTGTGCCTGGCCACCGAAGGGGCGGCCGCCATGGTGATCACCACCGCCGAGCGGGCTCGTGATCTCCGCCGGCAGCCGGTGGCCATTCTGGGCGGGGGCGCGCAGTGGCATCGCCAGCAATACGTGAACCCGCCCCGCTACGACGAGGTGTGGGGTTTGGGGGCCGATGCCGCCCGAAGGGCGTTCGCGCTGGCCGAGCTGGGGCCCGAAGACGTGGACGTGTTCGAGCTCTACGACATCAACACCTACGAGGTGGTGCGCCAGTTCGAGATGCTGGGCCTGTGCGCCGAGGGCGAAGGGGCCGACTGTCTGTGGGAGGCGGGTATCGGCAGGAGCGGCCGCCATCCTGTGAACACCGACGGCGGCCTGCTCAGCTACAGCCACATCGGCTGGGGCGGCCCTACCCTCAAGATCGTCGAAGCGGTGCGCCAGATTCGCGGCACCGCCGGCCCGGGCCAAGTGGCCGACGCCGAGATTGCCCTGGTCACCGGGGCCGGTGCTGGGGCGCAGTACTACAACGTGATGGTCCTGGGCCGGGGATAGCTATGCCGATGCCCAGTCCAGCTCGGTCTTCATGGCCTCCTCTCCTCGGCGTCCGATGGTGAGCAGGCGGGGGTCGTCGGAGCGGCCGTCGAGCCAGGCCCGCACAGCCCGCATCGAGGCGGTGAAGGAGCGGACTCGCTCGAAGCGGGCGGCATAAGCCAGCCGCTCCTCGTCGAGCGGGTGGCCGTAGCCGGCGGTGTCGTTGATGGCGCACCAGCCGGAGAAGCGGCGGGTGAACGCCACGTCGCACATGGGGTCGCCGGGCCAGGCCCGCTCCCAGTCCAAGACCCCTCCCAGCTGGCCCGGCCCGATCCAGCTCAGGTTGGCAAACCGGAAATCGCCATGGCACCACACCGCGGGCCCATCGCAGTCGGGCCGATGGGCCCGCAGCCACATCAGCGCCGCCTCGAACTTCAGATGCCGGTCGGGAGCGGCCCGGCGGTAGGCGGCCTCGGTGCGGTCGAGCTCTGCCTCGTAGGCCTCGGCCACCGTCATCGGCGCGCTCAGACGGTGGAGCTTGCCCAGCGCTCGGGCTGCGGCGGCGACATACTCAGATCGGTGCTCGGCCACATCGCCCAGCCGCAGCACCTGCCCCGGCATCCGGGTGTGGACGCCGAACGGCCGGCCGATGGGGTTGTCGGTCTCGGGCTGCACGGCCAGCACCCGGGGCGCAGCCGCAATCCCCTCCACTCGGCGGAGGTTGGCGGCTTCGACTTCCGGATCGTAGGGGTCGAGCGGACCGCCCCGGGGCGCCACCCGCACGATCACATCGTCAACTCCCAGCGTCACCCAGGAGAAACCCCTGTCGAGGCGTTCGACTCGGGGGCTGGCATCCACACCGCCGAACACCTCGGATACCGCACGACCCACCGCTGGGGACGACAAATCCATCAACGGATCGTACCGGGCTGTCCAACGGCTCTAGACCGCGGCAGCGGTCCCATTGCCCGGTAACGTCGCTCGGAGTGGTGAGCGGACGCAGCGCATGAAGGCGAGACCGGGGGCGGGGCGCGGCCCGGCGGTGGTGGCGGCCAGCATGCTGGCACTGGGATTCGGGTCCAGCCTGGGCTTTTTCCCCGGCTACTTCGTGGCCGCATTGCGCGAAGACCTCGGCGTCTCCCGGGCCCAGGTCGGGCTGCTGGTGAGCCTGCACTTCGGCTGCACCGGATTGGGCTCGATCATCGGCGCCAGGATCACCGAGAGGGTCGGAACCAGGACCGCCGTGGTGACCGACCAGGTGATCGTGGTGGTGGCCGCCTGGACCGCCGCGGTTCTGGACAGCTTCGCCGCCTTGGTCGGCGCCGCAGTGTTCGCCGGTTTCGGCTACGCCTTGGCCAATGCGGCCACCAACGAGGCGGTGGCCGCCGCGGTGCCCGAGAGCCGTCGAACCCTGGCATTGTCGGCCAAGACGTCGGGGGTGCCGATGATCGCGTTGATCAGCGCCGCCTTGGTGCCCTGGGCGTCCGACCGCTGGAGCTGGAACCTCATCTTGATGATCGCCGGAACTGCGGCTGGGGCCGGAGCGCTCATCTCGTCGGCGGTCATTCCCGACATCCGCGCCGCTCAGCACGCGAACCGGCCCGGCGCTTCGGCACTACCCCAAGGCTTCTGGTGGTTCGCGGTGTCGGCTTGCTTCCTCGTCGGCTCGGGGCAGCCGCTGTTTTCGTGGACGGTGCCGTATCTCGACGAGGCCTTGGGCACCTCCAAACCGGTGGCCGGGGCGATTTCCGGGCTCGCAGCGGGGGTCGGCGCGGTCTGCATGTCGCTGGCCGCGTTGCGGGCCGATTACCTCGGCCGAACCCGGCGGGTGCCGCTCATCGTCGGACTGTGCTCGGTGCTGACCGCATCGAATCTGGTCATCATGAGCGGCTTGACGCTGGGTGTGGCCATTGCGGCCGTTGGCATGTTCATCGGCTTCATCGCCCAGTTGGCCGCCATCGGCATCATGCACGCCGCAGTGGTGGATCGCGCCCCCCACGCCGTGGCCCGAGCCACCGGCGTCACCATGACCGGCTACTACCTGGGTGCGCTGGCCACGCCGGTGAGCTTCGGCGCTTTGGTCGACTGGCTGGGCACCTACACCTGGGCCTGGCTGTTCATGGCCCTATCCAGCGGCGTCGCCGCCGCCTGCTTCGCCCGAGCCAACCAAGTGGGCTTGCCGCGCTATTGATCGCGGTATCCGGTATTCGGGCAGTAGAGTTCTTCTGTGGCCGGAGAAGTTGAAGCCCACCATTTATGGCTGCCCATTACCGATCTTGAAGACGACAGTGCTGCCAGTACTGAAATACCTCACCTATTGTCATTGTGGGAGGAACAACGAGAAGAACTCTCAGATCGTCAAGTACTCGACTTCAATGAGCGGTTAAACCGCGAGTGGGCTATCGAAACTGGGATTATTGAAGGTATCTACAACATTGACCAGGGCACGACTCAATTGTTGATTGAACGAGGGATAGACGCATCGCTGATTGTGCATGATGGGAATGGAAAGTCGCCCGAACTTATTGCAGGTATCGTTAGAGATCATCAAGATGCTGTTGAATGGCTGTTTGATGTTGTGAAGCAACAGAGAAGTCTGTCAACTTCATTTGTGAAAGAGTTGCATCATTTGATGACCAGGAAGCAAGATGAAGTTGAAGGGATTGATCAATTTGGACGAGTAGCTCGAATTGCTCTCGATCATGGTTTTTACAAGCAGCATCCCAACAATCCGATACGACCAGATGGCAAGGAGCACCAGTACTGTCCACCGGAACAGGTGTCGGGACAGATGGATGAGTTGGTTCGACTCCATTTGGAACATGCAGAAATGGAAATATCTCCTGATATCTCAGCAGCATGGCTGCACCATCGATTCACTCAAATTCATCCTTTTCAAGACGGTAATGGTCGCGTAGCGAGAGCTTTGGCCTCTCTCGTTCTCATCCGCGCTGGTTGGTTTCCATTAGTAATATCTAGAACGAACAGGGGAAAATATATCGACGCATTAGAGCATGCAGATGCTGGCGATATAAAGCCTTTGGTTCGCTTATTTATTACTATACAAAAGGACTGGTTTCTTAAAGCACTTAGCATTTCAAAGGATATCAAACGCGATGACGAGCGCCTTGAACAGATGCTGGCATCGATTCATGACGATTTCTCGGCCCGCAATGTCAGCACCAGAAATGACCACAATGAAGTGAAACAACTAGTAGAATTTCTTAGCACGGAGGCACAGAAAAAATTTGAAGAAGTCCAACTGCGCCTAGAATCTGGACCTGCCTTTGAATTTCCAGATAGACGGGTTTACTCCGATTGCGGACTTGACGGTGCGTATGATCGACGCTCGTGGTACAGAAAACAAGTTATCGACACTGCGAAGCACTTTGATTACTGGGCTAACTCTGGCAGTTATCATTCGTGGGTGCGCATTGTGTTTATTACTGAGACTGGTCGTTCTGAAATTCTTTTGTCGTTTCATACTGTCGGACGTGAGTTCCGTGGCGTTATCGGTGCTACGATGTGTTTTTTCCGTAAATCTGTGAGCGAAGATGACAGCGGTCAAGTAACTGAACTCCAGCCCGTGTGCGATGAAGTGTTCCAGCTGAACTACAAGGAAGAAAAAACTCAAGTCATCAAGCGGTTCGAGCCCTGGTTAGAATCTGCATTGTTTTTCGGATTGAACCAGTGGCGGCGCAGTGAATGATACTGTTTGCCATGTCGGTGTGCCCGTTAAGCTGCCAGCCGTGGCCTTGGCAGGGTTGGGATCGGATGCCGCTGCCAGCGCAGCCGTGGCTTCGGCGGCATAGAGCCAGCACTCTGTGAGGTTACTGCCGATATGCGATCTTGGTGCCGGGGGGAGGAGTCGGCTAACGCGGGTCTCGCTCGTAGAACTGGATGTAGAACTGAGCGTCGTCTGAGGGTTCGACGTGGTGGTAGACGTCGGGCACGATCACCACACGGTCGCCCGCGGCGGCGGCAATGTTGCGGGCGGCCTCGTCTGCAAACTGCACCGTTCCCTCCAACACCACGAGTTCAGCCCACACCGTGGTGCGGTGGTCTTTTGCCAGCCCCGGGGGCATCGACTCAGCAGTGAAAGCAGGGGTCCGGCGCCCCGGCACCGCTGCGGCCGGTATCGCTATTCCACTGTCTTCTGCTCCCGGCTGCTGCACACTAAACCGTCTTATCCTGTAGAGCGAATGAAGGCTGTCAGAGGGTCAAGATTGTGAGCCCAGAAGATGGTCAGATGCTGAGCTTGGGCTTGTTCGAGATTGCGGGTCTTGAATATCCCTGATAAGACAGCGCTGGGGACGGTGGCTCCGCGTCCGAACTCTTCGATCCAGGCGGAGGCCTTGGCCGCGGCATCATTGTTGAGTCGTTTAACGGAGTTGGTGGACGAGTTTGACACCTTGCACTCAATGGGCATGCAGCGTCCATCGTGCAGTCTGATGATCAGGTCTGCTTTTCGCTGGCCGAACAGTGCCTCCCCGCAGAACTCGCTTGGTGCCGGTGCATCGAGCAGCCCGGGAGAGACGGACCGTGGCGTGACTTCAGTCATGCCCGCTTCCCGGAGGCAGGATTTGACTGTCTCTTCCTGCTGTTTGGACTGCATGCGACGGGTGGTTTCTGCCCGTCGGGTGGCCATTAGAGCTGCTGTTGCCAACTCGGCGGCATCCTGTTCGAATTGTTTGGGTTGGCGACCCTGGCTTACCCAGGGGAATCGCTTGAGATCGATTCCTTTCCACCTCCACCGCCACCAGCGATGCATCGGGGAAAGTTCGCCCCGCCCTCAGCGCGAAACGCCCTGACCCCGAGCCTGGGTCGATGATTCGAGCGGGCTGCTCCTTGGAGGAAACCCAGCCAACCATTGCGTCGACAATCCCAGGAGGGGTGTACACCGCGCCCATGGGGCGTCGCTGCCGGGCGGACCGCAGCCGCTCGAACGCATCCCCCAAGGGGTCGCCTCCCTGTTCGATGGCATTGGCAATATCGCTGATGATGCTGGCGGGCGCCTCACCGGCCATGTCGACAAGTTCGCTCTCGGCCATCGAGAGGCTGGTAAGCGAGCCTCTGCGGACGATGGCCCAAGCCAACGCGGCCAGTTTCTGCTCTGACTCCAACCGCCCTGACAAATCGAAGACATCGTCTAGCTCCATCTGTTGGAAGTCTGACATGGCAGGTCTCCTGATCAGCGGATGCGGTTGCCAGACCTTCATGATCCCGACACGGGTGACACATGCCCTAACTCCGAAACTCTCGAAAGCTCAGGGTGGGGTGGTTTGGTGGGCTCCCGGCGATACAACGGGCACTCCATTGTGGACGGCGGCCTCCGCCAGTCGCGTGTCATAGGTGATGATGCCTTGCAGGTCATGGCCGAGATCCAGAGCCGTGGCTAGGAACGGCACGTCAGTAGCGCTCCTCCCTTCGGATCGCGTCGAGTGCCTCCGACAAGCTCGGACCTTCTATGGGGTTGGGCTGCTCGGCTGTGCCCAGGTAGGAGGCTTGGAGGTCGGGGTGGGCCAGGAGGTTTTCGGCGGTGTCGTCGAGCACCACTCGGCCGGTTTGCAGCACCCATCCCCGGTCGGCGATGGACAGGGCCATGTTGGCGTTCTGCTCTACCATGAACACCGTCAGCCCGGCTTGGTGGATCTGCTGGATCAGCTCGAAGTTCTGCTGCACCAGGGCGGGGGCCAGGCCCATGGACGGCTCGTCCATCAACAGCACCCTTGGGCGGGCCATGAGGGCTCGGCCGATGGCCACCATCTGCTGCTCGCCGCCCGACAGCGTCCCCGACTTCTGGTTGAGCCGCTCTTTGACCCGGGGGAACAGCTCGAACACCCGCTCCATGTCAGCCGCGACCTGCTGGGAGTCGGAGCGCAGGTAGGCCCCGAGATCAAGGTTCTCGCGCACCGTGAGGCGCTTGAACAGCCGCCGGTTCTCCGGGACCATGGTCACGCCCCGGGCCACCCGGTAACCAGTGGGCTTGTCGTTGACCACCTCGCCATCGAGCACCACCTCCCCCGAGGTGGGCTTGAGCATCCCCAGCAGGGTTTTCAAGGTGGTGGACTTGCCGCTGGCGTTGCCGCCCAGCAGGCACACCAGCTCGCCCTCATAGATCGCCAGGTTCACGTCGATGAGGGCATGGACCGCGCCGTAGTGGGCGTTGACCGAGCGCATCTCCAACAGCGGGCAAGCCGCGCCGTCCCCGTCGGGGCCAGTGGTCGGGGCAGGATGGGACGGGCTCATTTCCCGCCCGTGCCTTGGCCGAGGTAGGCCTCGATCACCTGGGGGTCGCTGGCCACATCCGCGTAGTCGCCCTCGGCGATCTTCACCCCGTGGTCCAGCACCACCACCCGATCTGACACCTCGCGCACCACCCCCATGTCGTGCTCGATCACCACGATGGCGAAGCCCCACTCGTCGCGCAGCCGGCCGATCAGGCCGGTGAGCTCGGCCGATTCCACCGGGTTCATTCCTGCCACCGGCTCATCCAGCAGGATCAGCTTGGGCTGGGTGGCCATGGCCCTCGCGATCTCCAGCCGGCGCCGGTTGGCATAGGAGAGGGTGAAGGCGGGCTGGTCCATCCGGTAGCCGATCAGCCTGGTGCCGAAGAACCCGAGTATCTCTTCTGCCCGCCGGCGGATCTCGGCCTCCTCGCGCCGGAAGGCTCTGGTGTACAGCAGAGCCCCGAAAGCGTGCTGTTTGGTGCGGCAGTGTTGGGACACCATCACGTTCTCGAGCACCGACATGTTGGCGAACAGCCGGACGTTCTGGAAGGTTCGGGCGATGCCCCGTTGCGTCACCCGGTTGGGGTCGAGGCCCAGCAGGGATTGACCCTCGAAGACGATGTCGCCCGCTGATGCCTCCACGGTGGCGGTGATGGCGTTGAACAGCGTGGTCTTGCCCGCGCCGTTCGGCCCGATCACCGAGACGATCTCGCTCTCGCGCACTTCGAAGGAAAGCTGGTCTAGGGCGTGCAGGCCGCCGAAGTCCACGCTGAGGCGCCGGGTCTGAAGCAGAGCACAGCCGGCGCCGGGCGCGGCGGGCGTTGGGACATCGGTCACCGCCGTGCCGCCGCCGTCGAGCTGCGGGCTTCTTTTCCCTCGTCCTCGTCGTCGACTTGGCCCTGAAGCCAGGCGTCCTGGGCCATCTCATGCTGGTGGAGCTCGCGGGTGCGTCGCACGCTGGGAATGAGGCCCGCGGGTCGGGCCAGCATCATCCAGATCAGCAGCGCCCCGTAGATGAGCAGCTTGAACTCGGAGAACTCGACTAGAAGGCCCGGCTGCTTGGGCCCGCCCAGCACCCCGATCAGCACCGCGGCGCCGGCGATAACGCCGACGATGTTGCCCATGCCCCCGAAGATCACCACCACCAGGATCACGATGGACACCAGGATCAGGAAACTGGCCGGAAACACCGACCCCACCTTGGCCGCGAAGATGGCGCCGCTGAACGAGCCCAGCACCGCGCCCACCACGAAGGCCATCAGCTTGACGTTCACGGTGTTGATGCCCATGGCCTCGGCCACCGTCTCGTCTTCGCGAACCGCCATCCAGGCCCGCCCCAGCCGGGAGCGCTCCAGCCGCCATGAGACATAGACGGCCAGCGCGCAGAACACCAGCACCAGGTAGAACACCCGGCGCGGATCGGTTCCGGACACCTCGGTGAGGCCGAATATGCCCGCGGCGGGAATCTTGGTGATGCCCTGTGCGCCGCCGAACCATCCCGACAGCCAATCGGACAAGAACAGCAGGCGGATGATCTCACCGAACCCCAAGGTGACGATGGCCAGATAGTCGCCTCGCATTCGGATCACCGGGGCGCCGATGAACAGCCCCACCAGGCCGGTGATGACCACCACCACCACGAGGGCGACCAGCCAGGGCATCTCCGGGGTGATCCTCGGGGAGGTGGCCGCGGTGAGCACCGCGGCGCAATAGCTGCCGACGGCGAAGAAGGCCACATAGCCCAAATCGAGGATTCCGGCCAGTCCCACCACCACGTTGAGCCCCAGGGCCAACAGCACGAACAACCCGACGTTGGCCAAAAGCTCGTTGGTGAGCTTGCCCGCGAACAAAGGCAGCACGATCAACGCCGCCGCGGTCAAAGCTATGAGCGCGGCATTGGCCCGGGTGCGCTTGGTGCCCTGAAGCTCGGCGTGGCGCAACCGGGCGTGGCGCAACCGGCCCCGGCCTATGACGGCCAGCACGCCGCAGACCCCGGCCAGGCCCAGAGCGCTGTTCCAGTTGACCCCGCCCCTTCGGGCGTAGAGCCGGTCGGCGAGCGCCTCCAGCCCCATGCCCTCGGCGAGATCCACCACCAGGGACTCAAGCACCGCGGCCCCCGCCACTGCTAGGGCCATGGTCACCACGGCCCGCCGGCTGACCGGTCCCAAAAGGCGAACCGCCCCGCCGGCGGCGCCCAAGCCCGCGCCGATCACCAGCCAGATGACGGCGGCGAACCACGTGTTGTTGCCGAATGCCAACAGGTCCAAAAGGATCGGGCTCCAGTTGACCAGGGGCTCTCTCAGGTCGAAGTGGGCGAGCAACACCGCCAGCACAGACAGCCCCCCGCCCGCCAGCAGGCCGCACGAAAAGCCGCCCACGACCTCGTGAAGCCCGGGTCTGGAAACCGGCACCCCTTCCCGCACCGTCTGGTGTCCGTGGCGGTAGCCGACCGCGACCGGCAGAAACAGCAAGACGAGATAACCCAAGCTGAGCACTGGTTTGACGACAAGCCGCTCATCGAGGCGCACCGGCATATTGGAGAGGGCGATGAACATTTGCCCGAGAGCGGCGATGGCGCCGATGCGGGCGATCCGCCGCCAGTCGTGGGAAAAAGCCGGACGGGGCGGCGCCGAAAGGGCTTCCGGGCGAGTCGGCACCGCCGAACCGGCCACAGACGCCGAACCAGTCATGTCCGGTCTTCTGCGGGCAGGCGTTCGCCGAATATCCCGGAGGGGCGAAGCAGCAGCACGCCGATGAGCACCGCGAAAGCAACGGCGTCGCGGAGCTGCGACACCCCGCTGACGCCGAGGGGCTCGAGTATCACCAGCGGTCCCACAGACTCGGCCACGCCGATGGTCAGCCCCCCGGTCATGGCGCCGCCGAGATGGCCGATTCCGCCCACCACGGCGGCGCTGAACGCCTTGATGCCGGGCAGAAAGCCGGTGCTGTGTATCACGCTGCGGAACAGGATCCCCCACAAGATGCCCGCCATTCCCGCCATGGCCCCGCCCAAGGCGAAAACCTTGACGATGGTGCGGTTCACGTCGATGCCCATGAGCTCGGCGATCTCGGCGTCTTCGGCCACGGCCCGCATGGCCCGGCCGCTCTTGGTGCGCTCCACCACATACCAGAGGCAGGCCATCGATGCCGCGGCCACCAAGATGACCAAGATCTTCGACCCCTCGATTTGCAGGAACGTGTGCTTGGTCTTCACCCAGTCGGGCACGTCGGGGTAAGCCTTGGCTGCCGGGCCCAGCAGCACGATCGAGGCATTCTGGATGAAGAACGAGACGCCGATGGAGGTGATCAGAGGTATCAGCCGGGGCTGGCCGCGAAGCGGCCGGTAGGCCACCCGCTCCATGATCACCGCGGTCAGCGAGCACACGATCACCGACACCACCACGATCAGCACCAGCGAGCCGACGAAGTTGCTCTCCCACATCCCGGCGTCGGCCAGCTTGTTGGAAGCGATCATCCCGGTCATGGCCCCCACCATGAACACCTCGCCGTGGGCGAAGTTGATGAACCCGAGCACGCCGTAGACCATCGAGTAGCCCAACGCGATCAGGCCGTACATCGCGCCCTGAGAGACTCCCGACACGATCAGGCCCCAGAACTGCTCGCCGGTGAGGCCGGTGGCATCGGGATTGGCCCAGCGGGCGAACGGGTTGTCGCGGTCGATCTCCTGGGCGATGAAAGCCAAGAGCCCCAGCGCCACCACGGTGAGCGCGGCCACCCTCAGGACGGTCAAGAACCAGTCGACGCCGGTGCGGGGGGTCTGGCGCCGAAGTGTCCTAGGGATCATTCGACCGGGAACAGGCCTATGGTTCGTAGGAGAACACCACGTTGTTGAGGCTGTCCTGGACGTTCTCCTCGCCGCCGATGTTCTGCACCACGGTGATCTTGGACGAGCCGCAGTCGCCGAAGTCGTCGCAGTTGAGGGTTCCGATGATCCCGCGGTAATCCCGGAGGGCATAGAGGTAGTCGCGCACGCCTTGGCGGTCGATCATCAGTGAGCCGTCCTCGACCCAGGATGCGGCCGCAATGGCGTCGAGCAGGATGGTCGCGGCATCGTATCCGTGGGCCCAGAACGCGGATGAGGGCACCTCGCCGTGTCGCTCCTCATAGGCCGCGGTCAGCTCATCGGCGCTGCGGCCCGTGCTTTGGTTGACGTTCTGGCCGAAGCGCTGGTCGGGACCGGAGAAGTACATGCCAGTGGTCTGCGGCAGCGCCAGGTAGTTGTCGTTCAGCACGCCGTCGGCGGCCAGCAACACGGTGTCCTCGAGGCCCGACACGCCAGGGGCCTGATCGGCGATGAAGTCGCCGGCGGGCTGGAATATGGGGAAGAACAGCGCCTGCGGAGCGCCCGCGGCGATCTCGGTGAGCACCGGCACCATGTCGGTGTCGTCCTTGTTCACCGCGGAGAAGCCGGTGATCGTGCCTCCTTCGGCCTCGAAGGAGTCGGCGAACGCCTGGGCCAGTCCCTGGGTGTAGGGGTCGCCGTCGTGGATGGCCGCCGCGGTGGAGAAGCCCAACTCGCCGAAGACGAACTTGGCCATCGCGGCGCCCTGGTAGAGGTCGTTGTGGGCGGTGCGGTAGTAGCCCCGGACATGGTTGGGGCCGGCGGTGCCAGCCAAATCGGAGGTCAGCGCGGGCGATGTGTTGCCCCCGGAGATCATCACCATGCCGGCATCGGTGATCAGGGGAGCTGCGGCCACCGCGGCGCCTGAGCACGAGGTGCCGAGCACCCCGATCACGTCTTCGTCCGCCACGACGATCTGCGCCGCGGCTTGGCCGCCGTCGTTGCCGCAGAGGTCGTCGAGGCTGGTGCCCAAATCCACGTCGAAGCCGTTGACCGGGCCATAGTCATCCACCGCGAGGTAGGCCGCCCGGTCGATGGGCAGGCCGAAGAAAGCCACATCGCCGGTGATGGCCTGCAGCGAGCGGATTTGGATGGCGTCGCCCTCCTCGACTTCGACGATGCCTAGCGAGCCGTCGCCTAGGGCGTCACCCCTGGGATCGTCCATCGGTTCGGTGGGCTCGGGGGCCGTCGGTTCTTCTGTGGCTTGCGGGGCTTCAGTGGCTTCCGGGGCATCGTCGTCGTTGCCGCAGCTCGTCGCCAGCAGCGAAAAAGCCGCGAGCAGCGCAATAGCAATGGCAAGCAGGCGGCGCTTTTGACGTGGATTGTGCGGATAGGCGGACTTATCCATAGCAGCTTCTCCTCAGGATTCGGCTGAGACTTACATAGTAGTCTGTCGGAGGTTGCGCGCTGGGATTGCGCGCTGGTCAGGCCACGATATCAGAGCCGATATCGTCGAAGCGGCGACAGCCTGTCAGGGCCAGCGTGCGATCCACGTCGGTGCGGCAAACTTCGAGCATTCGGGCCACTCCGGCTTCGCCGCCCGCCGCCAGTCCCCAGAACCAGCTCCTCCCGCCCATTGCCGCTCGTGCGCCCAGGGCTCGGGCCTTGACCACGTCGGCGCCCCGCTGGCAGCCGCCGTCCACCAGCACCTCAGTCCGGTGGCCCACCGCCTCGGCAATCCGAGGCAGCGCGGCGAAGGCCCCGGGCGCCGAGTCGAGCTGGCGGCCGCCGTGGTTGGACACGATCACCCCGTCGGCCCCCCACCGCACGGCCGCTTCGGCGTCGGCTGGAGTGAGGACCCCTTTGACCAGCAGCGGGCCGTCCCACTCCCGCCGCAGCCACACCACGTCGTCCCAGGTGCGGGACGGGTCGGCCAGCTCCCGGTCCACATAAGCCCCGATGGCACTGGCGTCGTCGCCGATGCCCAACTCCACCAGGCTGCCGAAGGTGATGCCCGGCCCGGTGATCAAATGGCGCAGCCACCGCAGCCGCCGGGCGGTGTCCAGGGCGCTGTTCCAGCGAATGCGGGGCGGCAGCGACATCCCGTTGCGGAGATCCCGCTCCCGCTTGCCCACCACCGGCACGTCCACCGTCAGCACCAGGGCCTCATAGCCCGCGTCGCGGGCCCGGTTCACTAGCGACTGCACCACTTCGGGGCTCTTCCACAGATAGAGCTGGAACCACCGCCTCCCGTCGGGCGCGGCGGCGGCGATGTCCTCCAGGGAGTACCCCGAGCCGGTGCTCACCGCGAACACCGTGCCTGCCGCGGCGGCGGCCCGAGCCGCGGCCAGCTCACCTTCGCGGTGTACCAGCGTGGCCAAGCCGGCGGGGGCCAGCAACAGCGGCAGCGACACCGGGCGGCCCAGCACGGTGGTGGAGGTGTCCCGGTCGGCCACGTCCACCAGGTAGCTCGGCGCCAGCTCCAGCCGGTCGATGGCGGCCCGGTTGGCCGCGATGGTCAGCTCGCCCTCCGCGCCGCCTTCCACGAAGTCGAACACCATCTTGGGGAGGCGCCGGCGGGCCTCCGCCCGGAAGTCGGCATAGGCGTGCCACCGGTCGGCTCCCTTGGGGGCCCGGGCCAGCATGCGGGTGAGCTCGCTCAGCCTCATCGGGAGCTCACACCACTCGGCATGGCCGCGGTCAACAGCCGGGTCACGGCCCGCAGGGTGGGCACCTTGAGGCCGTGACCGTCGGCGATCTCCACCAAATCGCCGAACACCGCCTGCACCTCGAACGGTCGTCCCCGGTCGATGCTTTGCAAGATGGACACCCGCACCTGGGTCTGTCCGGCCGCCTCCATGGCTTCGCCCACCGCGGCCAGCCTCCGGTGGGCGTCTTTTCGGCTCTCCCGGATGAGCGAGCGCATCTGGAACGGGCCGTGGCCATCGATGAGCTCCACCCCCTCCGCGGCGGCGATGGACGCCCCCTCGCAGGCCAGATCGTAGAACACGTCTCGGGTCTCGGGCGAAAGGAAGATCCGGTGGTACACCAGCCGGGTCAGCCCCACCACCCCCATGGCGGCGGCGGCCAACACCCCCTTGGACCACAATGCCGGGGCGATGTCGTCGAAGACCTCCAGCTTGCGCTCCGGCAGGGCTTGGGCGATGGTCGCCGCCGTGCCCGGCGCGGTGCTGGGCAAATCGCCCAGGAGGGTGGCGCCGTCAAAGGAGTGGCGGGCGTGGCCGGGCTCGCCCAGCGTGGCGCCCACCAGCGACACACAGCCCACCGCGGCCGAGCCGAATCTGGCCGCCAGCGGCTCGGCTTGGCGCACCCCGTTTTGCACCGAGAAAGCCGCCTCAGCCGTGCCCCGGTAGTCGCTCAGCAACTCGGGGTTGTCGAATGCCTTGCCCGCCAGCAGCAAGATGTCGCAGTCCCCGGCGCCAGCGGGATCGCTTACTGCCCGAACCTCCACCGGCGGCCGGCCGTCGATGCGCAGGCCGTCGCGGTTCACCGCCTCGGCGTGGGCCGGGCGGGCCACCAGGGTCACCTCGGCCCCGGCCGCGGCGAACCACGCCCCGTACACCGACCCCAGCGCACCGCCGCCCAGCACGACCACATCAGTCTTCCGCCCGCTCTTCATCGGCGCATCGGCCGTTGGCCAGCTCCCATCTGTGCCATACCCTAGAGCCATGACTGCTGCCGAGATGGTCGACGACATCGTTTTAGCCTGCCGGGCTCTCACCGTTCGAGGGTGCGACACCGGCATCGGAGGCCATGTGAGCGTCCGGGCTGAGGGCGAGGACGCTTTTTGGATCAACGCCTTCGACCGCACGCTGGGCGAGATCACCGCCGATGACGTGATGAAGCTGGACTACGACGGCAACTTGTTGGAGGGAAGCCGCCCGGTCAGCTTGGGGTTCGAGTTCCACGCCGGGGTCTACCGCCACCGCGACGATGTGAACGCCATCGTCCACAGCCACGGCCGGTGGATCACCGCACTGGCCTCGTTGGCCCGGCCCCTGAAAATGCGCCACAACCTGTGCTGCATCTTCCACGACGACCAGGTGCTCAGCCCCGACGACCGCTTCGAGTCCATCGGCCCGGCCATCCAGGCCAGCCACACGGTGATCATCCCCTGGCACGGGGCCATCACCGTGGGGGCAACCCTGTCTCGGGCCGCCGCGCTTCACGCCACCCTGGAAGACCAGGCCCGGCTGGATGTGACCCTCGAGCCCACCGACGCACCGGAGATCCCCGAGCACCTGCGACACGGGCTGAAAAAGCTGGTGGACGATCAGGCCGGCTACTTGGAGGAGACCTGGACCCTCATGCGCCGCCAAGGCCGGCGCCACCTGACGGCCCATCCCAACGGCTAGTCCGGCGCGGCAGGGTTAAATGTGTTCGGCCCGCCCCTGGTGTGGGGCGGGCCGGTTGGTTGGGGTTGGGTTGGTTTAGATGGCGTCGTCGCAGAAGATGAAGTCTGCGGCGGCGAGGTCGGCCGAGTCGAAGTCGGTGAAGGTGATG
>JAPOSH010000236.1 GCA_026709815.1 bacterium
ATCAATGACATGATTACCTCCTAATCGAAGTGACCGGCCAAAGGGGGGATACTCAGGGAACCTCAGTAGGTGTCTTGTATGTGGCGGGCGGTGATGGCCGGTGTGTGGATGAGCGACTCCAAGATGTGCTCGACCGCGGATCCAGCCCGAGTGGGGATCCGTTTCCGGTGTTGTTGCGCGGCTCGGAGTCGTTCCACCGCAGCGCCAAAGCGGCTCCTCCGCAGATGACCACCCCGACCCGGGGACCGTCTGCACCGAACTCCGCGTCCAAATCGCCGAGCAAACGGCGCAGGCTGATCGGAGTTCAGCTCAGATCTGAGAGGCGGACTAGCCTGGCGGTGATCTCGGGAACGGACTCGGGCTCGACGAAGCGCAGGCCCATCACACCGTGGTCGCGCCCTGCGGTGTCCACCCAGACGCCCGTCGCCGGCTTCTCTGCCGCCACCACGAGGCGCACCACGCCGTCGGCCTCGACGTCTTGGGACGATGCGTAGCCCTGGCCGGTGAAATAGTTGGCCAGGTTCTCCATCCAGTGGTTGCACAGCTGGAAGTTCCAGTGCCGGCACACCGGGGGTTTGAACTCGATCGCCAGCGCCTCGCCCTCGGCGACCCGCCAGTATCCGAACTCGAAGTGCCGGTCGTCGGGGGAGCCGCCCACCTTCAGATAGTGGTCGTTGGTGAGCCGAAGCTGGTTCTCGGCCTCCAGCAGCGCGTCGGTCCAGTCGGCGTAATCGGATTGCACCGACAGCACCATCTGAGCAGCGATGGCCAGCCGCTTCGACATGTCGGCCGCGCTGGGGGTGAAGCTCAGCGGGGCAGGCTCGAGCGGCTCGATCATCAGCCGAGGCGATGACTGGGAGTCGCGGTCGTCGTAGACGATGCGCATCATCAGCTCCCGGGTCTGCGGGGCGATCCGCATCCAGTTGTCGACGCCGGGATCGTCTGCCGACAGCACGAAGTCCACGTTTCCCGCCCCGTCGGTGAACTCGTCGAGCAGGGCGGTGAACGGCGTTTGCGACCAGCTCGGGTTGAACTCCTCGAGCACCGCGACGGCCCGGTGGCCGACCGATTCCACTCCGACCCAGTCGGGTACCTTCGGGGTCCACGCCGACATATGGACATAGGGCGCCGAGCCCCGCTGGCCGCTCACCCGGTATCGCTTGGCGGCGTCTATGGCCTGCACCACGTGGTCTTGATCGGGGGATTGGACGCCTTGGCCTCCCATCCGGGGGGGCGGAATCACCCGGATGGGCATCTTCACCATCGGCGCCAGGCTCTCGATGCACCGGCCGTAGGCCATGATCGACATGCGGGTCAGGTAGCGAAACCCCTCCACTCGGTCTTGCTCGTCGGCGTCGGGGGTGCGGTCGATCACGACCTGGCCTGCGGCTCGCAGCGTGTCGCAGAAGTCGTTCCACGCCTCCCCGGTCATCAAGCGCTGGCGCGCCGCGGCGTCATTCGTCATGGTTTGACCTCAATTCGCAGACGGCGGGGCGAGGATCAGATCCTCGGGGATTGTTGTCAAGGTGGCAAAGCCGTTCAGGAAGGCAGCCACGTCGTTGTCGAAGCCTTCCCGCGTTGACGAGCAGTCGGGGGAGAACATCTCTACCCCGGATTCGAATTCGGCGGCGAGGGAGGTGTGGGTCAGACCCCGCACTTCGCCAACGCCCCCGCATGATGGCGTATTGAGGCTCCATACCGGAGCGACATCGCCCTCGAACGCCAGAACGTCATCGAGGTTGGCCTGCAACCACTCGACCATGAAAACGATCCCGCTTTCGTGCTCGGCGTCCACGGTTACGCCCCCTTGGCTGATGGCTAAGGCGGGAACGCCTCTTCTCGCCGCGGTGCGGGCGGCGCCGACCGTGCCGGAAACCTCGGAGAAGGGCCCGAAGTTCTGCCCGTCGTTCGATCCGGAAATCAGCAAGTCGGGAGGCTCGGCGAACACAAAGTCGAGCGCGTAGTTGACCGAATCGGCCGGAGTGCCCACAACGGCTAGAGCGGGATAACCGCTGGCGGTGGCGGTCTCCGCAGCGGTGGTCGGAGCGGGGTCGGACACTCGGTTCGACGTGCCGCTCTGGTTGGTGGCGGGGGCAACCACGGTGACCTCGACGTTTTCGAAGCTGGTGAGCGCCTGCACTACGAGATTGATGCCGTCAGAATCGACGCCGTCATCATTGGTCACCAGGATCTGTACCACCGGTGGTGTCGGGGTGGGCGTTGGCGGTGGAGGTGGCGTCGGGGTGGGCGTTGGCGTTGGCGAGGGCGCGGCGGCGGGTGCCGAAGTCGGCGCCGGTGCCTCCTTAGT
>JAPOSH010000224.1 GCA_026709815.1 bacterium
CCTCAGTGCGCCCAGGCAAGCCCCCGAAGCTCCTAGAGTGCTCCGACCTGGGAGCCGAGGCTGAGGCCCTGACACAGGAAGCAAGCGAGCTCCTCCGCAACGGGGCCACGCCGGACGACATCGTGATTTTGTCGGGGTCGAGGGAGCTGCGAATCGAATTGCAGCAAACATTGCGGGCCAAGGGCATACGAGCACTCGACGCGCAGAAGGAGAAGGACGAAGTGGTGTCAGCGCGCGACAAGGTGCGGGTGGCCACCCTGCAGCTGCTGAAGGGGCTCGAATACCCTCATGTCCTGATCGGCGGCGCCAATGACATATGGGTCAACGACGACGAGGACGAGACCCGTCAGCGACTGCTCTACGTGGCCATGACCCGGGCGACCGAAACGCTGACCGTCACCTATTCCGGCGATGGCCCAATGGGTCGCCTGCTCCAAGCGGCCCCCCGCCCCTGAGCGCTTCACCACCGGGGTGATCAACCGATTTTGCCGTCGGACCGCGACACCTTGCAGGCCCATAATAGTTATTTCGCGGTTATTTCACGTCTATTTCATAATTTTTCAGAAATTTCTTTTACACAAGCTGCGTCGTCCCTCGCTCCGCCGATTCCGATCCATAACCCCAGGTCAACCGGCTGTCTCAGGTCATCCACGGCGATGTTTCCACAGGTTGACGCCGCGCAGACCCCCGTTTTCCCGCCCCGAGGCCGCTAGATCGGGAACGATTTGAGAACTTCGATTGCCAAAATGCCCTATGAATTTCACCTCAGCCGTGTTCTGCGTCTGAAGCGAAGCCAAAGAGAGGAGCAAAGACATGAACCACCCGGTGGAGAACCTGATCGGACCGGCAGCCGCGTGCCAGATGTTGGGCGTCGACCAGCAAAGCCTGCTGCGAGGCATCAACGATGGCATCGTGCCCGCCTACCGCATCGCCGGGACGGTGAGGTTCAGGCCGTCTGAGCTGTGCCACCCCTCCCTGATGAGCCTGGCTGAGCACTATCGGGCCAAAGACGCTCAGTTCGTCGCCTAACCCCACCCCCAAGGCCTCCGCCCCCGGCTGCGTCCACCCCCCGCGCAGTCGGGGGCGGAAAGGGCCCTCGACCGCCCGCCTCAGCAGCGGCGTCCGCCGCCCCGAGCTGGTGGTTGGTCCTGCCTTGGCTGTCGGCGCTGACGGTGAGCACGTTCCAGTTGAGCGGACGCCGGGCCCGCGCCGACATCTGGCTCATCAGCTCGATCTCCTCGTCGCTGAACATGCTGAGGCATCCGGAGGTGATGAACTCCAGCTAGGTGCCGGGGTGGTCGGCCACCGCCCCGGCCAGGGCCAGCACCTCCTCGGTGGAGGAGAACCGGCTGGGGACGGGGTCGTTGTCGCCGTCCCAATGGGTGTGGGCCAAAGACGTGGAGAACCCCATGCCCCCGGCAGCCAGACCGTCGTGGAGGGCCTGCACCATCTGTTGGAGCTGATCGGCGCTGGCGGGCTGATCGGCGTCAGGTCCCATCACATAGCGGCGCAGCGCAGAGTGGCCCACCAAGAACCCGGCGTTGACCGCGGTCTTGCCGTCGAGGCGGTCCAAGAACTCTCCGAACGTCTCCCAGTCCCACGGCAGCCCCTGCTCCAGCGCCACAAGCGGCATTCCCTCCACCATGGCCATCATCTCTTGCAGGTAACGGGCATCGTCGGGATTCACCGGCGCCAGGGAGAACCCGCAGTTGCCCCCCAGCACGGTGGTCACCCCGTGCATCGGCGACGGAGTGGCGGCTGGATCCCAGAACAGCTGGGCGTCGTAGTGGGTGTGGGGATCGATAAAGCCCAGCGCCACCGCCAGCCCGTCGGCGTCCACCGTGCGAGACGCCGACCCCTCCACCTCTCCGATCTTTGCGATCCGGCCCCCGGCCACCGCCACATCGGCTGCCACCGGCTCGGCTCCGGTCCCGTCCACCACCGTGCCGCCCCGAATCACCAGACAAACATGGCCCCACAGTAGGCGCGCCCGACACAAGCCCCCCTGCACTAGCCGGCTGCCCATAGAGTGGTTGAATGGTCGTGGAACTAGACCTCAGCCCGGACTGCGAAGCGGCTCTGCTAGCCATAGCCGAACAGGCAGGACGCACCGTAGACGAAACCATCAACCTCGCCATCCAGGCCTTTGTGGAACAGCAAGACCTGCAGGAGTGGCGTGCCGCCGCCCGACAAAATATTGCCGACCACGCTGAGACGCTGCGCATCCTTGGAGAATGACCAGCGAGAAGTTCTGCCCCACGCTGGACGATCTGCTAGCGATTGGCCGAAACCGCCCTATCTTCGCACCGGGGAGTGAAACAACAGGCGACGATTCAGCGCAGCCGCTGGCCGGGACTGCTCCGCAGGCAGGCGAATCACACGACTAGGCCGGGTAGTCTGAAATCCTTGACGACTCAAGGATGTGCTCATGTCTGACAGAACAGCAAACCAAGTGCCAGGCGTGCCTGCCCCTACTACGATCGCAGAGATCATCCGCGACTTGGAGCCGATGGGCAACCCGAGCGAGTTCACCGTTGATGACCTACCCCCCGAGGAAGAGGACGCATTCTTCGCCATCATCGAAAACCTCTGAGCACATGCCCCTGCAAGTGGTGATTGACACCATGGTGGCCAGTGGCTGGCTTGCCAACCGCCAGGTAGAGCGCCAAATTCGTTGGTTAAGGGCGCTATCGCAGGCCCAGTGGGTTCTTCCTTTCGTAGTCGTCGCAGAGATGCGCTTTGGTGCTGAGGTAGCCGAATGGGGCCCTCGACGACTAGCGAAGCTTGAGCAAGTGATAGCACGCGCCGGAGTAGTGCCTCCTCTGGAAGACATCACTGATGCTTACGTCGCTCTGCGTGCTTGGAGCGTTCACAACGGGCATGGCCTGAGTGCCAAGGGCCACGAAGCCGACCGATGGGTCGCTGCAGTCGCCATAGCCGGAGAACTCCCTCTTGCCACCGAGGATTCGATCTTCAACGACCTCCCCGACCTGCGGCTCCTCAACCCAGAAAGAGCCTGATACGAACCTCAGAGCACCTTGCGAAAGCTTCAACACCAGCCGGACTGTTGCACTCGACACACGAGAGCAAAAGCTCCGCCCTGCGGCAGGACGGTCTCGGTGTCGCGGCCAGAGCGAAGGAGGGTGCCGGGGGTAGCGCCGGTGGGCTCTCCGGCGGTGACGATCTCAGTGCCGTTGACCAGCACGCGCTCCATGCCGACGGCACCGGCGTAGAGGCGCTCGCAGCCACCGGGCAGGTCGGCGCGCTCCACGATGGACTTCAACACCGTGAAATCTGAAATGCAATTTGAGTGGCAAAGAACTACAGTGATGTTATCCTTGTTTCGCCATTGCTGGGAAAGAGCAATCATGAGCCTGTTACGAGTTTGGGAGAGGCGATACGCTCCTTCCATCACAGGCAGACTCAGGTTGACTTCAGCCAAGAAGTTCAGAGATCTCGAGACAGATGCTGGAATAGGTGATATCCATGAAGGCGGTCAGCGTTTACTGTGTGAGCACGAGCTTGAAATAAAATGGCAAGATGCTGGCAACGTTGACCCTTTCCTCAAGGATACAAAGTTTGACTTCCACTTAGATTTTGAGCCCAAACCTGTCCATCTCAAAGGCATAAAAGCAGGAACAACAAAGTTTGTACAAGAAGTGAACTTAAATGACTCGGGGATCCAGTCTCCCTACATACTTTGTCTCTCCCATGAGCCTCAAACCGAAGATGAATGGATGCTGATGAAACACTCCTTCCCATATGACAGAGATTTATGGACTTATATCTCCGAACATAGACAGTTAAAGATTGAGATTGAATGCGGTATCTACCGATGGTTGAAACTACAAGGAGCAGCATCTCACAGAATCAAAACTTTCTGGGGCCCTGTACAATATATCTACAACGAAGCACCCGTGCCCAAAGAGACTGATGAACACTCAGAACATAACGAGCTTCTATTCAAACGTTGGCTACGAAAGCGTAAGATATTTCAAGGACAAAAAGAGTTTCGGTTCGGGTTCTATATCTCTAGTCCAGAGGTCGGAGAGCTACCTGACCACATCGACATAGAACTAACCCGAACCGGCATCGGACTGTTCCAAGACTGGGAACCAAATTTCAAAATCGAAAAGTCGGCCTAACCACCATCTGCCCAGGAGGGGCGGGTTGAAGCGGGGTGGGCTTGGGACGGGTGGGCAGGCGGGGGGTCGATGTTGGTTTCGTAATGGGTGGCGATGGCTTGGGCCAGATGATGGCTGTAGCGTGTGAGGGATGCTTGGTCGAGGGGTGGGGATGATGTAGGCCAGGCTCTTGCCCGACCCGGTGCCCGTGGTCAGCACATAGTTGCGCCCCGCTGCGGCCGACTCCACAGCCTCGGCCTGGTGGCGGTGCAGAACGAGGGGATCGCCTTGGGGATAGTCGGCCGACTTGCCCGCCCGGAAGATCTGGCCCGCTGTCGGGTGCAGCCGACCCGATTCGACCAACTCATCCACCGACGCGCCCGGCTCGAACGCCGGGTTCAGCCCAATCCGGGGGTGGGGCCAAAGCAGCCCGCTGTCCAGCGCCCCATCCACCTCTTCGCGAATACGCTCGTCGGAGATATCCACAAAGCTCTCGGCATAACGCCGATACTCCCCGACCACCCGATCCCGAAGCGCGAAAACGTCCACCGTCAGCCCTCGGCGTGGGATAGGCCGCCTACCCGGACCTCAGATCGAATCTGCCTACGCACCGCCCTATCTTCGCACCAGGGAGTGACACAACAGGCGACGATGCAGAGGTCTGGACCCCAAAGCCCGATGCCGAGCGCGGGCCTGAGAGATGTCCGGCCCGCTACTGGCCGATGAGCAGATCGCCGAGATCGCCGTCGGGGGCGATCGCTACCTCATAGATCGGACGCTCGGCGATGCAGCGCAGCCGCAGCAGCGCTCTGGCAACCTCGCGCCGACGGGCTGAGGCCCCCTCTACTCTCTCAGCCACGGCTAAACGATACCCTCGGCTCCCCCCTACGGCAGCACGGTTTGGGTGTCTCGGCCGGAGCGGAGGAGGGTGCCGGGGGTGGCGCCGGTGGGCTCTCCGGCGGTGACGATCTCAGCGCCGTTGACCAGCACGTGCTCGATGCCGACGGCGCCGGCGTAGAGGCGCTCGCAGCCGCCGGGCAGGTCGTTGCGCTCCACGATGGGCGCCGAGGCCACCGTGTCGGGGTTGAACACCACCACATCGGCGCAATAGTCCTCGGCCACTCGGCCCCGGGCCTTGAGCCCGAACAGCCGGGCAGGCTCGTCGGTCAACAGCCGCACGCACTCCTCCAGCGACAAAAGGCCCCGCTCGCGCACTGCTTGGGCCAGCATCTCGGTGGGAAAGCGGGCGCCGCACATGCGGTCGAGATGAGCGCCGGCGTCCGATCCGCCCACGAGCACCCGGTGGTCGCGCCACAGGTCGGCCCGCTGCTGCCAGGCCGCGTCGGTGTCGTCGGACGACATAGGCCACAAAGCGGTGCGCAAGTCGTCGGCCACCACCAAATCCAGTAGGGCGTCGAAGGGATCGGCGCCCCGCTCGGCGGCAATGTCGCCCACTCTGCGCCCGGTCAGCCCGGCGTTCTCCGGGGCATAGGTGTCGCCGATCTCCATGTTGGACCAGTCGGAGATGAACTGGAACGGCCCCTCGGCGCTGCGGGCCTGCTCATCCAGCCACCGCCGCACGGCGGGATCAGCCAGCTTGGCCCTCTTCTCGTCGTGATCCAGGTACAGCACATCGCCCCAGTTGGGCAGCAGATACAGCGCGCAGTAGCTGGCGAAGCTCATCTTCAGCCCGCCGATGGACGGCATCGACAAGGCCACGATGCGCCCGCCGGCCTCGGCGGCCGCATCTGAGGCCCGCAGCTGGTGTCGGGTGCGGTCCATCATGGTGGAGGCGTGGGACAAGACGTTCCAGTTGAGCGGCCGCTGGGCCCTCACCGACATCTGGGTCATCAAGTCGATCTCTTCATCGCTGAAGCGCGAAGTGCAGCCGGTGACGATGAACTCCAGCCAGGTGCCGGGATGGTCGGACACCGCCTCGCACAGCGCCAGCATTTCGCCTCGGTCGGCGAAATATGACGGCACCGGATCGTTGTTGCCGTCGGAGTGGGTGGTGGACTGTGACGACGAGAACCCCAGCCCCCCGGCCTCCAGCGCCTCATGCAGCAGCCGCACCATCTCGGCTGTCTGCTCGGCCGAGGCCGCGTTCCCGGTGCCCTCGGCGCCCATCACATAGCGGCGCAGAGCCGAGTGGCCCACCAGGAACCCGGCGTTCACCCCGATTCGCCCCTCCAGCGCATCTAGGTACTCGGCGAAGCTCGACCAGCTCCACGGCAGGCCCTGCTCGAGAGCGGGCAGGGGCATTCCCTCCACCTTGGCCATCATCTGGCGGATGTAGTCGGCGTCGTCGGCCTTGAGCGGGGCCAGGGTGAACCCGCAGTTGCCGCCCAGCACGGTGGTCACCCCGTGCTCGTTGGAGGGCGAGGCCAGCGGATCCCAGAACAGCTGGGCGTCGTAGTGGGTGTGGGCGTCGATGAACCCCGGCGCAACCACCAGCCCGTCGGCGTCGATGACCTGGGCCGCAGCCCCATCCACCAATCCGACGGCAGTGATCTTTCCGCCGCTGATCCCCACGTCGGCGGTCAAGCCCGGCGCCCCCGTTCCGTCCACCACGGTGCCGCCCTTGATGATCAGATCAAGCATGGGGTGAGCCTAGGCGAGCCTGGCGAGCAGTCCCCCAGCGGGCTGTCCGAGGTTTTGCCGTCACAATTATGAGAACGATTATGAGAATGAGTCTCATTCTTCTAAGTTGTTCTGAACCTCCAGCTGACTCCTGAATGGAAATCCCCCAAATGCATCTGCCCCCTGCACAACAGTCCGCGTCCAAGGCCCGAAAGGCCCGCTGGCAAGCCGCCCTCGCGGCGTTGGTGGTGGTGCTCATGGTGGCCGCCGGCTGCTCTGATGACGAGCCGGAGAGTTCCCCTGTGGCCGCGGCCGAGGTCACGGCCACGCCGGCGGCTGCCACCCCGACAGCCGCGCCAACTCCCGAACCAGCCCCAGAATCAGAGCCACTGGCCGCCTCGGCGCCCGAGGTGACAGGAAGGCTGCTGGTGGCTGACGGCGAGGGCGCCATGATGTCGGTGGTCGATGTGGGCACGGGCGCGGTGGCGCAGGACGCTTTCGACCTGGGCTCTCGTCCCACCCGGGTCTACGCCACCAAGAGCGGGCGCTTCGCCATCGCAGTGGCGACCGATGCCAACGATGCCCATGTGTTCGACGGCGGCGTCTACCTTGAGCCCCACGACGACCACATGGACCTCGTCAAGCGGGACGTCTCCCGTCTGGAAATCGACCTCTCCGGCGACCGACCGATCCACCTCAACGTGGGCAAGGACTGGGCGGGCCTTTTCTACGACGGCTCGGGCAACGTGGCCTTCATCGCCGAAGAAGGCCTCGCGGAAGAGGGCGGCAGCTACATGCCGGCGCTGATAAACGTGGGCGCCCACCACGGCGCTTTGGTGTCTTTGGACAACGACCTGTTCGCGGTGTCCTACCGTCACCCCGATTACGAGTCCGACCCCCAGCGCTATGTGCTGCCCATCGGGGCGGAGATCGTGAACGCAGACGGTGAGTCACTCCACCGGCAACTCGATTGCGAAGGGCTGCACGGCAACGCCGGCAACGGCTCGGTGGCGGTGTTCGGGTGCATCGGCGGGGCCATGTTCATCGAGGTCCACGACGACGCCACCTTCCACAGCGGCTTCGTCTCCGCCCCCGAAGGCGCAGCCGAGGACTTCCGGTTGGGCTCGGTCTGGGGCGCCCCCGGGCTCGACCACTTCCTCGCTTTGGGCGGCGCGGTCGGCCTCTGGGTTGTGAACCCCCACGATGGCGCCATGGAGCTGCTGATCCCCGCGGTGGAGGGCCGCTCAGCCGTGGATGTGAATTTCAGCCATGACGGGAAGAGCTTCTTGGTGCTGATGGGCAACGGCGAGCTGCGCAAGTACGACGCTGAACGCCTCACCCTGTTGGCGGCCACCAGCGACTTCCTCTCGGGGCCGGTTGCGCCCGACTTCTACGGGCGGCCCAGCATGGTCACCGCGCCCGGCGCGGTGTTCGTGACCGACCCGACCGGCGAGCAGGTGCTTATGCTGGAAGACGAGGATCTGAACGTGGTGCAAAGCTGGAATGTGGACGGGATTCCCACCAAGCTCGCCTTCGTGGGGATCCTCGGCTAGAGCCTCCCCCCACAAGCCTGCGCACAACCTAACAGGAGCCAAAACACGCGCTGATCATGTGAACATCTGAGCAGCAAAGAGGCAGTGAATAGTGTGGGGCCGTGCGCATCGCCTTCGGAACCGACGAGTCCACTGCCCTCACCGGCGCCATCAAACAGCACTTGATCGAGGGCGGCCACAATGTGGTGGCGGCCGCAGCCGACGCCGCAGCGTGGCCCGATGTGGGGCGGGCGGTCGGCGAGGCGGTGGCCGGCGACCGGGCCGACATCGGGGTGGTGTGCTGCTGGACGGGAACCGGGGTGTCGATCGCCGCCAACAAGGTCCCCGGCGTGCGGGCGGCACTGTGCACCGACTCGGAGACGGCCAGGGGTGCCCGCCGCTGGAATGACGCCAACGTTTTGGCCATGAGCCTGCGCCTTGTCTCCCCCGATGTGGCCGCTGAGATGATTGATGCCTTCCTGTCCACCGAGCCCGACCCCGACGAGGCGCCCGAAATCGCCAAGCTGGCGTGACATGCCCGGCCGTTTTGATGTCAAGGTCCGAATCGGCGTCGGCGTGACAGGCGCGGTGGCCTCGGGAGACCCGGAGGCATTCGGCGCGGTAGTCGACGGACTGGAGCGGCTGGGGTTCGATTCGCTGTGGGTGGCCGAGCGGGCCGGCGGCCCCGCCCTCGACCCGGTGGTGGCCATGACCTTCGCAGCCGCTCGAACCACCCGGCTCAAGTTCGGGCCCAGTGTGATGGTGCTGCCCGGCCGAAACCCAGTGCTCTTAGCCAAGACCATGGCCAGCCTGGATCGCATCTCCAACGGTCGGCTGCTGCCCGCATTCGGGCTCGGCACAGCCGATGCCGCCGAGCACCAGGCTTTCGGAGTGGCTCGCATGGACCGCGCCGCCTGGTTCAACGAGGCTCTGCCCCTCATGCGCCGGCTGTGGACCGAAGACGTGGTCGAGCACCATGGCCCCCGCTTCTCGCTGGACGGCGCCCGTGTGGGCGTCAAACCGGTCCAGGTGCCCTTGGACGTGTGGATGGGGGGCATCGCCCCGTCCGAGCTGCGCCGGGTCGGCCGGCTGAGCGACGGCTGGCTGCCCTCCTTCGTCACTCCCGACGACGTGCGAGACGGGATCGCCGCCATCAAGCAGCATGCCGACGAGGCGGGTCGGGAAATCGACCCGGAGCACTACGGCGCGCTGTTGACCTACGCCGACGGCCCGCTGCCCGACCGGCTCCTGGAGATGATCAAGCTGCGTCAGCCCGACAAGAACCCCGACGACCTGGTGGCGCCAGATCGCCGAGAGCTGCGGTCCAGGATTGAGGCGTTCATCGAGGCCGGCGCCTCCAAGTTCGTGGTCATGCCACTGGGAGAGCCTGCGGACTGGGAGGAGGAGATCGGAGCCCTCGCCGACGACTTGCTGGCGTTGCAGGGCTAGTTGCAGGACGAAGCGAGGGCCTGCTCGAGATCGGCCAGCAGGTCGTCGATCGTCTCGATGCCCACCGACAGGCGCACCAGCCCAGGGTCCACGGCCAGCGGGGAGTCGGCCACCGAGAGGTGGGTCATGGTGGAGGGCTGCTCGATGAGCGACTCCACCGCCCCGAGGGACTCCGCCAGTCGGAACACCTTGGTGGCGCTCACCGCGGCCACCGCGGCCGCCTCGCCGCCGGCATGGACGAACGACACCATCCCGCCGGAACGGCGCATCTGGCGGGCCGCGACGGCGAACCCCGGGTGGCCGGCCAAGCCGGGGAACAGCACCCGTTCGACAGCGGGGTGGCCGGCCAAGAACTCGGCTACCGCCTGGGCATTGTCGCAGTGTCGGTCCATGCGCACCCCCAGCGTTTTGACCCCCCGCAGCAGCAGATAGCAGTCGAACGGACTGGGTACCGCGCCCACGGCGTTCTGAACGAAGGCCAGCCGTTCGGCCAGGTCGCCGCGATTGACGGCGAGAAACCCGCCCACCACGTCGGAGTGGCCGCCCAGATACTTGGTGCTGGAATGCACCACGACATCGGCCCCCAGCTCCAGCGGGTTCTGGAGGTACGGCGTGGCAAAGGTGTTGTCCACCACCACGTCTGCCCCCGAGGCATGGGCCGCATCGGCCACCGCCGCGATGTCTGCCACCGCCAGCATGGGATTGGTGGGCGTCTCCACCCACACCTGGCGGGTCTCGGGGCGGATGGCGGCATCTAGGGCGTCGGGGTCGGCCATGTCCACCGCCGACCACTCAATGCCCCGCTCGCCGTACACCCGGGCCATCAGGCGGAACGTGCCCCCGTAGGCGTCGGTGCCCAGCACCACGTGGTCGCCGGGGCGCATCAGGCCCATCACTGCGTCCTCCGCGGCCATGCCGCTGGCGAAGGCCATGCCGTGCTCGGCCCCCTCCAGCCCGGCCAGGCACCGCTCAAGCGCCGCCCGGGTGGGGTTGGAGGTGCGGGAGTACTCAAAGCCGCGGTGCTGGCCCGGCGCGGCCTGCACAAAGGTGGTGGCCAGATGGATGGGCACGGTGATGGCCCCGGTGGCCTCGTCGGGCTCCTGGCCGACGTGGATGGCGCGGGTGTCGAAACCCCAGCTGCCGGCGCTCACGAACCCGATTCCGGCGAGCCCGACGACAAGAAGCTGAGCACGTCGGTGCTGGTCATCACCGCCCGGGGACGGCCCCCGTCCAGCACCAGCAGGGCCGGGGACCGCTCCAGCTTGGCCACCGCCAGCGCCACCGGCTCGCCGATGCCGATCTGCTCCAGCGGACGGCTCATCACGCTCTCCACCGGCTGGCCCAGCAGATCGCCGCGGAAGGCCAGCTCCATGAGCTGAAGCTCGTGGACCGCCCCCATGACCTCCGCGGCGGCCAAAGGCATCTCCCCCTTGGCCACCGGCAGCTGGCTGACCCCGTGATCGCGCATCCGGGTCACCGCGGCGCTCACCGGGTCGTCGGGAAACACGTACACCAACGGCGGCAGCGCTCCCTCCTTGGCGTCGAGCACATCCTTGACGCAGGGGTGCTGGCCGATCAAAAAGCCGTAGGACGCCATCCAGTCGTCGTTGAAGACCTTGGACAAATAGCCCCGTCCGGCGTCGGGCAAAAGCACAACCACCACATCGGAGGACCCGCAGTCTTGGGCTGTCTCCAGCGCGGCGCACACCGCGGTGCCCCCCGAGCCGCCTATCAGCAGTCCCTCCCGGCGGGTCACCAGCCGGGCCATGTCGAAGGAATCCTGGTCGGACACCGGAATCACACGGTCGACCACGCCGGGGTCGTAGGTCTCGGGCCAGAAGTCCTCGCCGATCCCCTCCACTAGATAGGGCCGGCCCGACCCGCCGCTGAACACCGACCCCTCCGGGTCGCCGGCCACGATCTGAATCGCCGGGTTCTGCCGCTTGAGGAAGCGGCCCACACCGTTGAGCGTGCCGCCGGTGCCCGCCCCGGCCACGAAATGGGTGATGCGCCCCCCGGTCTGCTTCCACAGCTCCGGGCCGGTGGTGAGCTCATGCGACAGGGGGTTCACCTGGTTGAAGTACTGGTTGGGCCGGTAGGCGCCGGGGGTCTGTGCCACCAGCCGCTCGGCGGTGGAGTAGTACGACTCAGGGTCTTCGGGGTCCACCGCCACCGGGCACACCACCACTTCGGCGCCGTACGCCCGCAGGAGCTGCACCTTCTCGTCGCTCACCTTGTCGGTCATCACGAAGATGCAGCGGTAGTCCCGCTGAGCCGCCACCAAAGCGAGGCCCACGCCGGTGTTTCCCGAGGTGGGCTCGATGATGGTGCCGCCCGGCTCAAGCAGCCCCTCCCGCTCGGCGGCGTCGATCATGGCCACGGCGGGCCGGTCCTTCACGCTGCCGCCGGGATTCAGCATCTCCAGTTTGGCCAGCACTTCGCACGGCGCCCCCTCGGCGACGCGGGGCAGCCGAACCAGCGGAGTGTCTCCTATGAGATCTAGGATCGAGTCGGCGACCTCCACGTGCTTAGGCTAACCCCGCCTGCTCGCCCGACCGGCGATCCGCTCGCCCCGCTGGTTCACGCCCATAAGCTACCCGTTGCCATGAACCCGCCTCGCATCACCTCTCCCAACATCGCGGTGGCGCCCGAATGCTGGCGCCGCCCGGTGCTGGCCGACGCGGTGCGCGCCGGCGGGGCCTCGGTGTCGTCCCCCGCCGAAGCCGAGGCCCTGGTCTGGGCCGAGCCCGCGGCCCCCGATCTGTTGCCCGGCGTGCTGGAAGAGGGGCCGGGCATCGAGTGGGTGCAGCTCCCCTACGCCGGCATTGAGAATCTCGTCCATCTGCTGGACCGCGACCACCGCTGGACCTGCGGCAAGGGGGTGTACGCCGAGCCGGTGGCCGAGCACGCGCTGATGCTGGCTGTGGCCGGGCTGCGGGGCTTGGGAACCTTCGCCCGAGCCCGCCAATGGTCGCCCCCACAGGGCCGGAACCTGCTGGGCGGGCGGGTCACCGTGCTCGGAGGCGGGGGCATCACCGAGGCGCTGGTCCGGCTGCTCGACCCGTGGGGCTGCCGCATCACCGTGCTGCGCCGCCACCCCGCCCCGATGACCGGCGTGGACCGGGTGGTCGGCCCCGACCGCCTGCACGAAGCCCTGGGCGATGCCGACGCGGTGGTGGTGGCGCTGGCGCTCACGGCCGAGACCGCCGGCATCATCGACGCCGCCGCTCTGGACGCCATGGCCCCCCATGCCTGGCTGGTCAATGTGGGCCGAGGCGGCCATGTGGTGACCGACGACCTGGTCGAGGCCTTGTCGTCGGGACGCATCGGCGGGGCGGCATTGGACGTGACCGATCCCGAGCCCCTGCCCGACGGCCACCGCCTGTGGCGCCTGGAGAACTGCCTCATCACCCCCCATGTCGGCAACACCCCCGAGATGGGGCTCAAGCTGCTGGCCCGCCGGGTCACCGAGAACGTCCGGCGCTACGTTGCCGGCGAAGAGCTGCTCGGCCCCGTAGACGTAGACCTGGGCTATTGAGCCGCGCTGGCCGAAGATGGCCCGGCGATTCTCTCGAATTGGGCATAGGGCTCTTGGATGGTGATGACCCTCATGAGTCGCCCCTGAGCTGATCGGACCCGGGGGCCGAAAGTCACCGGGCCGGCAACCAGCTCTTCGCCATCGAATCGCGCCAACTCCGCGGCCACCGCTTCAGGATCGGTGGTGCCGGCCTGCTCGACGGCCCGCACATAGGCCTCGACGGCATCGTGCCCGGTGATCACGCGGCCGTCCCGGGCTCGATGGCCGGTGGCCGCGAAATAGTCGGCCAGCACTCGGCGAACCTCGGGATTGGGATCGGGGGAATCGGCGTAAACCGAGGCGTAGGACAACATGGTGAAGTCGCCGACGCCGGGAACAAGGCCGATCCAATGATCGCCGTCCATAGCGGAGCCCGAGAAAATGGGCTGGGCAAAGCCGGCGGCGCGGATCGGCGCCAGTATCTCGGGCGCCACCGACCGAGTCCCGCAGAACACGATTGCATCGGGTTCGGATACGGCCAACCCCGCCAAGATGGGCTCAAGCAGGCTGGGATCAGTGGGCTGGTAGCGGTACAGGCTGGAAACCCGGCCGCCGGCGGTCTCGAATCCCTGCTCGAAGGCCTCGCACACGGCCGCGGCCTCAGTGCTGGTCTGGTCGATGATCCCCGTGACGGTGGCAAAACCGCGGTCGGCCACCAGCGCGGCCAATATCTCCGCCTCGGCGCTCACCGGCGTGCCCAGCGAGAAGACCCGTTCGCCCAGCTCCCCGGAAATCCAGAGGTCGTCGGTCCCGCAGGGGCTGATCACCACCGTCCCCGAGCGGTTCAGCAGATCGAGGGCAGGCTGGGCGAAGACGGCATCACAGGTCATCAGCACCAAGTCGACGCCGTCCAGCAGCAGCCGCTCCGCCCCCCGGCGGATCGAAGACATCTCGGTGTGGCTGTCTATGTGCCGCAGCACCACCGGGCGCCCCAGCAGGCCCCCGGCCTGGTTCAATGCGTCGATCCGGTTCCGGGCGGCCACCAGGGCTGGTTCGTCGTAGTCGGCCAGAAAGCCCGTCGTGGCCATTAGGGCGCCGATCACAACAGCATCGGAGGGCAGCGGCACGCCAGCGAAAGTGGCTGTGGGGGTCGGAGAGCGCTGCGCCGCCGGCTGTTCGTCTTCGCCGGCGATGGGGGCGGGGCTGATAACCGTTCCCTCGCTGAACAGGCCGCACCCGGTGCCGGCGAACAGCGCCAACACGACCCCAAGACCCAGCCCGGCGCCGAATCGGCCCACGGCCCTCACGCCCCGAGATCGCGCTGTGGAACACCCCGCACGCACCCGGTACGCGCCTCGAGCCCGGCTCACGCCCTGAGTTCGCGGAATGGAACGCCCTTGTCAGCTCGGGGCTCGCGGGGAAGGCCGAGAATGCGCTCTCCGATCACGTTGCGCTGGATCTCCGGGGTTCCCCCGCCGATCTTGTGGGCGAAGTGGCTGACCATCCGCGCCACCCAGACATCCTCGTCCAGCATCCCCTCCGGCCCCAGCAGCTCCATCGCCGTTTGGCTGGTGTCTCGGATGTGATCGCCGGTCAAAAGCTTCATGATCGAGGCCTCCGGCCCTATCTCGGTGCCCTGGCTCAGCGCGGTGTAAACCCTCATGCCCAGATAGCGGAGCACCTCCGACCTGATCCACGCTCCGGCCACCGCCTGGCGGACTGCCGGGTCGTCGGCCTGGCCCTTCTTTCGGGCCAACTCCACCAAAGCGGGGACGTCCACCCCCGACGCCTGGGCCCCCACTGCGGCCCGCTCGCTGTTCAGGGTGGTCTGGGCCACCGCCCAGCCGTTGTCGACCCCGCCGATCATGTTCTCAGCCGGGATCCGCACATTGTCGAAAAAAGTCTCGTTGAACTCGGCGCCCCCGGTCATCTGGCGCAGCGGCCGCGGCTCCAAGCCCTCGCTGTCCATCCTCACGAAGAAATAGGAGAGCCCCTGGTGCTTGGGAACGTCCGGGTTGGTGCGGGCCAAGAGAATGCCCCAATCGGCCAGATGGGCATAGGAGTTCCACACCTTCTGGCCGTTGACCACGAACACGTCGCCGTCTCGGACGGCCCTGGTCTGGAGTCCGGCCAGATCGGAGCCGGCGTTGGGCTCGCTGAACAGCTGGGCGAACACCACCTCTCCCCGGCGGATGGGGTTTAAAAACCGCTGCTTCTGCTCGTCGGTGCCCCACGACATGAGGGTGGGAGCGGCCATCTCCAGCGCGGCCATGAAGATCGACATGGAGATGCCGAAGCGGCGCTGCTCCTCCTCGAAGATGATGGCCTCAACCGCGGAGGCGCCCCGTCCCCCGTACTCCGGCGGCCAGCTCAAGCAGGCCCATCCTCCAGCCGCCAGTTCGGCCTGCCAGGCCCGGGCCCGACCGGCCAGCTCCCTCTCCTGCTCCTCGCTCCGCCCCGGGCTGCTCATGTGATCGAACGCTTCCGGAGAGCCCTTGGCCGGCGCATTGGCCTCCAGCCAAGCCCGGGCCTCGGCCCGGAAGGCCGCTTCAGCGGGGGTGTCGCCAAAATCCACGGGGACAGGGTAAGCCGATTACAGGCGGGCCAGCACCTTGTGGTTGAAGCGCATTTCGGCCATGCCGCAGCGTAGCCTGAGGCGATGTCGCGTTCTTCTGCCGCCAGGTTGGCGGGGGCGTTGCCGCTGGCCCTGGCCTTGGTGGCCGCGGCCTGCGGCAACGACGATGCAAACACCGCCGAGGCCCCGCCAACGGTCTCGGCCGTCGTCGAGGCCACTGCCACCGCGCCCGCGTCTGAGCCGGGCGCCGAGGCCACGGCACAAGCCGTCCCCGCTCCCACGACTGCACCCACCCCCCAGCCCGCCCAAGCCCCTGGCGCCGAGGCCGCCCCCGAACCCGGTCCCATCGAGGCGGCAACCCCCGAACCCGAACCGCAAACCCACCCGTCGGGTTTGGACACCGCCGCCATCGAGGCCGCAGTGGCCGAATACATGGACGCGGCCGGCATACCCGGTCTGGTATTGGCTGTGGCCCGGGGAGACCAGGATCCCTGGACCTTCGGCTGGGGGGTCAGCGACCTGACCACCCAAGAGCCCATGACGCCCGGCTCATATGTCCGCATCGGATCGGTCACCAAGCCGGTCACCACCGTCGCCGTGCTCTCGATGGCAGACGAGGGCCTGGTCGACCTCGACACCCCGGTCACCGCCTACCTGGGCGACGACTGGTACGGCGCTTACGAGCACGGACCCGACATCACCCTGCGCCATCTCATGGGCCACACCGCGGGATTTGTGGAATACGCCTTCGATCCCGGATTCTTCATCCTCGGATCGACCCGGATGAACGCGCCCATCGCCCCCGAGGAGATCGTGCAGTTCACCACTGCGTACGGGCCGGTGGCCGAGTTCGAGGTTCAGTACAACTACAGCACCGCCGGACACGTGATCGCCGGAATGATCATCGAAGCCGTCACCGGCAATCCCGCCCATGTCGAGATCAGGTCCCGCGTCCTGGAACCGCTGGGCCTGGAGAACACCTACCTGCCCCCGGGCGAGCTGCCGCCCGAACCGGTGGCCAACAGCTATAACGGCGGGCTCCTGTACTCGGCGTTCACATCGCTGACCGACGCTCCCGACGAAGCACTGCACGTCTTCAAAGGCAATAACTACCTCGCCACCAACAGCTTCCCCCAGGAGTTCCTGCAAACTGCGGGCTGGACCGGCGGGGGCATCGAAGCCCTGATCGGCGACGTCCCTGCGATGTTCCGGGGGCTGTTCACCAGGGGCCTGGTCAGCGATGAGGCCCTGGCGGAGATGACCGCTCCCGGAGTCAACCCCGACTACGGCCTAGGAGTGGGAATCGGCAACATCGACGGTCGAATGGTCTACAGCCACGGAGGCGGCACACCGGCATTTCGCACCCGGGCGCTCTACTTCCCCGAGTTGGACCTGTCGCTGGCGGTGAACGTCAACGTCCTGCCCCCCGATCCCGACGCCCCGGAATTGGTCGAGGCCTTGCTCCCGATCGTGATGGAGAGCTGGGGGCTGCAAAGCCGATGAACCTCGCCGACTGGAACGAGGCCGCGGCGCGGCTGACCGCGCCGGGCGCGCCGTTCGCATGGTCGGTGAGAGAGGTGGGCGGGACCCCGATGAGGGTGTTCGACAACGCGCCCGACTCGCTGAGAGACCTGTTCGCGGGCACTGCGGCCCAAGGCGGCGCCGACTACCTGGTGTTCGGCGACGAGCGCATGTCGTACGCCGAAGCGCACCGCCAGACCAGGGCGCTGGCATCATGGCTGGCCGCCCACTGCGGCGTGAAGCAGGGCGACCGGGTGGCCATCTCCATGCGCAACTACCCCGAATGGGTCATCGCCTACTGGGCGACGGTGTCGATAGGGGCGGTCGTGGTGGGCATGAACGCCTGGTGGACCGCAGCGGAGATGGCCTATGGACTGCAAGACAGCGCCCCGGCGGCGCTGGTGGCAGACCACGAGCGCTGGAAGCGGCTGGCATCGCTCGATGACCGCCCGGAGATTCCGGTGGCGGTCACCCGATGCGACGAGGATCTGCCCAAAGACGCGGTCGCGTGGTCCGACACAGTGGCCGACCCCGACCCGCCCAGGCTCCCCGATGCGGCCATCGGCCCCGACGACGACCTCTGCGTGTTCTACACCTCAGGCACCACCGGCGCCCCCAAGGGGGCGGTCATGACCCATCGGGGCGCGATCCACAACGTGATGAACATGGGCTTCTACTCCGCGACCCTGGGCCTGCTCGACCAACAGGCGCCCATGCCTCAGGGCGAGGGAGGTCAACCGGCCGGTCTGGTTTGCGTGCCGCTGTTCCACGTCACGGGGTGCAACTGCTACTTGCACACCACCACCTTCGCGGGGGGCAAGCTCGTGCTCATGTACCGCTGGGACGCCACCGAGGCCCTCAGGCTCATCGACGCCGAACGGCCCAGCACCCTGGCAGCAGTGCCGGCCATGTCGCGGGAGATCGTGCTGCACCCCGACTTCGACCGCTACGACACCTCCAGCTTGGGCTCGCTGGGAGGCGGGGGCTCGCCGCTTCACCCCGATTTGGTGGACAAGATCGCCCGCAAGATCCCCAGCGGCAGCCCCGGCACCGGCTACGGCCTGACCGAGACCAGCGGCGTGGTCGCCATGAACATCGGGGCGATCTACCGGGGCAGGCCCACCACGGTGGGCCAGCCGCTGCCCACCGTCGAGGCCAAAGTGGTGGACGATCGCGGGGCCGAGCTGCCGTCGGGGCAGCCGGGCGAGCTGCTGGTGCGCTCTCCCATCGTCATCCGGGGTTACCTGAACAAGCCCGAGGCCACCGCCGAGGCCATCGTCGACGGCTGGCTGCGCACCGGCGATGTGGCCGTCATCGACGAGGAGGGGTTCATCGCCATCGTGGACCGGGCCAAGGATCTGGTGATCCGGGGCGGCGAGAACATCGCCTGCGCCGAAGTGGAGAACGCCGTCTATGAGCACGACGCGGTGGCCGAAGCCATTGTGTTCGCCGTGCCCGACGAGCGCCTCGGCGAAGTGCCCGGCGCCGCCGTGGTGCTGCGCCCCGGCGCCGAGCTCAACGCCGACGGCCTGCGAACCCATCTGGGCGGCCGTCTGGCCCCCTACAAGATCCCCGCCCACGTCTGGTTCCGGCGATCCCCCCTCCCCCGCAACGCTTCCGGCAAGTACCTGAAGCGACAAGTCCGCGACGAGCTGCTGGCGCCCTAGGCCGCCGAGCCCGTCCGCCCACTAGCCTTTGCCCCGTGACCACCGCAGTTGCTGACCGCTACACCATCATCTCCTCCGACTGCCACGCCGGTGCCAACCACGCCACGTATCGGGAGTATCTGGAGTCGAGCTGGCACGACGAGTTCGACGCCTGGCGGGGCAAGTACCGCAATCCGTTCCGCGACCTGCAAGACGACGGCCGGTCCCGCAACTGGGACAACGACCGCCGCATCGCCGAGCAGCACACCGACGGGGTGGTGGCCGAGATCACCTTCCCCAACACCGTGCCCCCGTTCTTCCCCACCGGCACGCTGATCGCCCCCCAGCCCACCGGCCAAGACCTCCCCCGCCGACTGGCCGGCATCCGGGCCCACAACCGCTGGCTGGCCGACTTCTGCGCCGACTACCCCGAGCGCCGGGCCGGCATCGGCCAGATCTTCTTGAACGACATCGATGAGGCCGTGGCCGATGTGGCCTGGATCGCCGAGCACAACCTGCGGGGCGGGGCGCTGATCCCCAGCATCGCCCCCAACTCCGATCTGCCCCCGCTGTTCCACCCCCGCTACGACCCGGTGTGGGCGGCGTGCGAGGAGCACGACGTGGTGATGACCCTGCATTCGGGCGGCACCGGGATGCCCGACTACGGCGACTCCCCCGCGGCCGGGCCGATGTTCGTGATCGAGACCCCGTTCTTCTCCAACCGCTCCATGTGGCACCTCATCATTGGCGGGGTGTTCGAGAGGCATCCCGGCCTCAAAGCGGTGTTCACCGAGCAGGGATTCGGCTGGGTGCCCGACATGCTCCGGCGCCTCGACGGCCTCCACGCCCAGATGTCGAAGAACGGGCGCTCCGGCGAGCTGGGCTTCTCCGCCGATTCGGTGCTGGCTGAAAAGCCCAGCTTCTACTTCGAGCGCAACATCTGGATTGGCATCAGCTTCCCCGGCCCCAACGAGATGCGCCTGCTCGACCAGGTGGGCGACCACAAGGTGATGTGGGGCTCCGACTACCCCCATGTGGAGGGCACCTACCCCTACAGCCGGGAGGGCATCCGCTACGCCCTGCACGACCGGGATGAGGAGTCGATGCGCCGCATCCTGGCCGGCAACGCCGCCGAGGTGTACGGCTTCGACCTCGATGCCCTGGCCCCGCTGGCCGCCGAGCACGGCCCCACCGTGGCCGAGATCGCGGAGCCCCTCGCCGACATCCCCCAAGACGCCACCTCCCCCGCTTTCTGGGGCAAGTGAGCCGGCGCGGGCAGAAGCAAGCGTCGAACCGCAGCAGCCAGAAAGGAACGCTCCATGGTCCAGGACATCCGCAATGTGAACCCCGACAAGCATTGGGAGGCGTTCGAGGAGGTGTGGACCGGGCTGATGTCGTACCGGTACCTCAACAAGACCACCCCCGCGCTGGACACCGGCTTCGCCGACGACGAGCTGGAGTCGATGCCGCTGCGCCACGACATGCGCAACGCCCACGGCGGGATCATGGCCGCCCCGCTGGCCATCGGCTGCCCCGAGCCGAGCTGGAACGACGACCAAGTGGTGCCGGCGCCCGTGGTGTCGTTCACCCAGATCCTCGACGACGCCCGGGGTGTGGGCCGAATTGAAGTGATCCGCGAGGTGATCAACTTCGGCCGCCAGATGGGTTTCACCCGATCCAAGGTGGTGGACGCCGCCGACCACTCCCGAGTCATCGCCACCTCCGCCGGCATGGGCGTGAGCCTCGGGGATGTGCCCGACGGCTACGAGGCAGTGGACAACCCGCTCATCGCGGTGGAGGACTCCCCCGACATGCCCCGCCTGCACGAGGTGTTCGGCGCAGAAAAGGGCGCCGACGGCTGGTACCGGCTCCCCGAGCTGACCAAGGAGTTCTCCGCCCCCCACGCCGCTCTGCACCTCGGCCCCATCCACATCGTGTTCGACATCACCGCCCACGAGCTAGCCGCCCAGGCCGCCGGCACCGACCGCATCCAGGTCGAGAACTGGTATGTGATGTTCGTGAAACCCGGCCTCATCGGCCCGTTCCGCTGCGAGGCAGAAGCAACAGCCGGCCGCAGCGGGCGCATCGGCGTCAACCTCACCCTGTTCGACGAAGGCCGCGACAACCGCACCATCACCACCGGCACCGCTGTCTTTCGCGTGGTCTGAGCCCGCAGCACCCTTTTCATGGAGACATCCTCTACAAGAAGGAGTTGCCTTCAGGCTTTCTTTCGCGAAGCTCGCGCTGGACGAGAGGACCGAATTCAACTAGAAAAAAGCAACACGCTTTTACCCACTAACCTGCACTATTACAGGCAATATCGCGTACTGGAGAAACGTACTTTCGTTCTCATGAATCATGTCTAGTCGTTTCGCTAGCTTTTTCCATTCATTAAGGGTGCGCCTCTTCTGGATTCATGCTAGCCGTGGAGGTCGTGTCGAGTGTCGAGGTATCGGGCCCGCGCGGGAACGTAGTGAGAGGAGTTGTGGGCTTGAGAAAAGGTTCTGATGGGACGTCGGCTTTAGAGGCAGCGCGAATAGGTTCTGAGCTGCGGAAACGCTTGAAATCCCGACTGGTGCTTCGATCTCTTGACCTGCGGCTTTGCTCGAGACAGCCGTGACCACAACAAAATCTGCCGAAATCCGCGTCACCCGTCCGCTCAGCCTCTTAGTGCGAGGAGCACGACATAGTGATGACCCTGCACTCCGGCGGCACCGGGACATCCGACATGCTCCGCGCCGCCGCCCTGCACCTCAGTCCCGTCCACATCGTGTTCGACGAAGGCCGCGACAGCCCACCATCACCACCGGCTCAGCCGCCTTCCGCGTGGTCTGCGCCCCTCTCCGCAACACGCCCCTTTCGGCCCGGTAACGTGGGCCTAGGCCCGGGTGGCGGAATAGGCAGACGCAGGGGGCTTAAACCCCCCAGCCCCCAAGG
>JAPOSH010000167.1 GCA_026709815.1 bacterium
ATCTGGCCTACGACGTGGTCCACTACTGCGTGGCCAACATGCCCGGCGCCGTCCCCCGCACTTCGACGTTCGCCCTCGAGCACGCCACGCTCCCCTACATCGCCATGCTGGCCGACTCCGGCGCCGACGAGGCGCTGCGCGCCGATGCCGGACTTCGGGCGGGGCTGTCGGTGTGCCGGGGCGAGGTGACCGAGCCGGCGGTGGCCGAATCGCTGGGCCTCGACCACACCGCCCCAGAGCAGATCCTGGGACTGGCCGCTTGAGGCGCAAACCGACCCGGCCGAGCCCGCGCCCGCCACGACGGTGTCATAGGCCGCGAATCCGCCCTATCGGGCCGCCCTGTTGGATGCGCGCTCGCCTCGGATGAACGCCTCTCGGGCTTCATCCCCCTCGCCCATCAGGTTCAGCTCATAGGTGAAACCCTGCTCGAACCGATAGCTGCGATGCACGTCCACCGGGTCGATGCCGTTGATCGACCATTTGGCCTTGCGGATGACCCCGGGGGCTTTGGATGCCACCACCCCCGCCACCCTGCGGGCTTCGGCCAGGAGCTGCTCGCCCGGCACCACGCTGAGCACTGTCCCCCACCGATGCAGGTCTTCAGCCGCCACCGGCTCGCAGCTGTACATCATCCAGCGCATCGCTTTCTCGGGAACCAGCCGGGCGGTATGGGTGGCGGCGCCCAGAGCGCCGTTGTCCACCTCGGGCATGGAGAACTTGACACCCTCCGCGGCCACCACCAAGTCGCAGCTTCCCGCCAGGCCGATGCCCAGGCCCAAACAGAAGTCCTGGACGGCGGCGATCACCGGGACCGCGCAGTCGTATACCGCCCCGAACGCCTCATAGCAGGCGTCTCCGGTGCCCAAGACCCCCTCGAACCCCTCGAGGGCCTGCATCTCCTTTATGTCCACCCCGGCGTTGAAGCCCCGACCCGCGGCGGTGAGGATGGCGACCCGCACGTCGGCATCGCGCTTGTAGCCGCGGAATATCTCGGCCAGGCGGTAGGTGTCGGCGATGTTCAGAGCGTTCACCGGCGGATTGTCCATGGTGACGACGGCGATGCCCTGTTCGTCGATCTCGGTGTGAATGGCCACGATTCGCTCCTTTGCCTCCCAGCGGTGCGGCACGGCCCCGGGGCGCCGGCTGCTGTACGCCAGCGTAGGCTCATCGCCCGTCGGCCACTAGATTCTGTCGGCCGCTAGATTCTGGGGTGCAGACCTGAAAGGAAGCCCATCTTGCGCATCGGCTATCTGATCGACACCAACCACGGGTCCTACGACCAGCCCCTGCCCGGCCCCGACAACGCGGCCGACGTGCTCGACGCCATGATCGAAGAGGGCATACTGGCCGAGCGGTCGGGGTTCCACTCCATCCAGGTTCCCGACCGCCACGGGCGCACCGAGTCGTACTTCGGCTCGCCGCTCAACCTGCTGACCATCTTGGCCCGGGAGACCAGCCGGGTGGCCATCGGCTCATACTGCCTGGTCAACACCCTCTATCACCCCATGGAAGTGGCCGAGCGGTGTGCCATCATCGACAACATCTCCCGAGGGCGGCTGTATATGACCTGGGGCCGGGGCTTCCATGCCGGTTACTGGGGCCAGTTCGGGGTTCCGCCGGAGCGCATGCTGGGCCGCTACCTCGAGAGCGTGGCCATCATCGACAAGGCGCTGCAATCCAAAGGCGAGCGGTTCAGCTGGGACGGCGACTTCTACCAGGTAAGCGACGGCCTGCTGTCGCCCAACTCCTATCAGCAGCCCCGGTTCCCGTTCTGGGGCGGCGGCCAGCTGCCCGCGGCCATCGAGCGCTGCGGGGTCTACGCCGAATCGTGGACCTGCGATGACTTCCCCATCCTCAAAGAGGTGTGGGATCAGCAGGCCGGCGCCTACCGGAACAAGGCCGCCGAGCACGGCAAGGCGCCGTTCATAGTCTTGATGCGCAAGGCCTGGGTGGCCGACACCTTCGAGCAGGCCGCCGAGCAGTACGGCGCCCACTATGTGCCCGAGATGCGCTTCTACTGCGAGCAGGGCATCCTGGCCCACCACCCTGAGTTCGACTCCCCCGAGAAGATCACCACCGAATCGGCTCGCGAGCACATCGTGGTGGGCTCGCCCGCCCAGTGCCGAGAGCGTTTGGAGCAGTATCACGAGGAGCTGGGCGTGCAGTACTTCACGGTGCAGTTCCGCATGGTCACCGGACCCTCTTTCGAGGCCACCAGAGAGCAGATCCAGCGCTTCGGCGAGGAAGTGGTGCAGCCCCTGCATCGCAAGTATCCCGCCCCCGACCATTC
>JAPOSH010000016.1 GCA_026709815.1 bacterium
CGGTGAGGTTGGGGAAGATTCCCCGGCCCTCGGGGATCAGGCACACCCCGGCCCGGGCCAGTCGGTCGGGGGAAACCCCGTTCACCTCGTGGCCGTCCAGCAGCACCGAGCCGGCGTGGGGCTGGATCTGGCCGCTGGCCACGCCCAGGGTGGTGGTTTTGCCCGCGCCGTTGGGCCCCAGCAGGGCGCACACCGTGCCGGGCATGACCCGCAGGTCCACTCCGTGGAGCACATCGATGGTGCCGTAGCCCGCCCGGATGCCGACCAGCTCCAAAAGCGGGGTGGCAGAGGCTGCGCTCACCCGTCTGCTCCCGCGTAGGCCCCCCGGAATTCGTCCCCGCCCAAGTAGGCGGCGCGAACCGCGGCGTCGGACTGCACCTCGAGAGGAGTGCCCACTGCGATGACCTTGCCGAAGTCCAGCACGTGGATGCGAGCGCACACCCCCATGACGAAGCTCATGTCGTGCTCCACCAGCAGCACCGCCAGATCGTTGCCCTCATCAGCCACCAGTTCCAGCAGCATCTCGCCGACGGAGGAAGTCTCCTCCTCGTTCAACCCGGACGACGGCTCGTCCAACAAGAGCACTCGGGGCCGACAGGCCAGGGCCCGAGCCAGCTCGACCAGGCGGGCACTGCCGGTGGGAAGGGTGCCCACCGTCACATCGGCCACATCGCCGAGGCCCACCTTGCCCAGCATCTCGTGGGCCACCTCGCTGACCCGCCGGTGCCTCCACTTGCTGCGGTGGTTCTGCTCCACCGACACCCGCACGTTGTCGAACGCGCTGAGCGAGTTGAACGCCTCCAATTTCTGGAAGGTGCGGGCGACGCCCAGCTGCGAGCGCTGGGCCACGCTTTTTCGGGTGATGTCGGCGCCGTCGAAGCGCACCGTGCCGCTGGTGGGGGCCAGCAAGCCGGTGATCACGTTGAACAAGGTGGTCTTGCCCGCGCCGTTGGGACCGATGAGGCCGGTGACCTCGCCGGGGCCGACGTCCACTGAGGCGTCGTCGAGGGCCACCACGCCGCCGAAGCGCATGACCACGCGCTCAGCTTCGAGCAGCGCCATAACCCTCCTTCGGCACGACATCGTCCAAGATCCCCAGCCGGCGGTCGAGGGCCACCACCTCTTCGGGGGTGAACGGTCGCTCGATGCCCAACTCGCCGATCTCCGGCTCCCGCTTCTGGGCGTTCTCCGCTGCGATCTCCGCTCGGGCATCGCCGCGCCAGGGCAGCATGGGCGAGAACCCCCGACCCATCTCGAAGATCGCCCCCCGCGGGTTGAAGACCATGCCCAACACCAGCATGCCCGGACCGTAGGTGGTGGTTATGTCGAGCAGCGTGACCAAAAAGTCCACGTTTCCGGTGTCTTCCAGGCGGTGGCCCAAGCCGGTGAACAGCGGGATGAAGATCAAAAAGATTCCCGCCACCGGGATCGAGACCCCGGCAGCCGCCACCAGCAGCACGATGTTGAAGCCGATCAGCAGGTCGAACCCCTGCACGCTGTCCACGTTGCCCGACACCGTGGCCCAGAACACTCCGGCGATTCCGGCCATTGCGGCCGAAAGGGCGTACACCACCACCTTGGTCCACACCACGGGGATCCCCAGAGTGGCTGAAGCGGCCTGCGAGTCGTTGACGGCCATCCACCGCCGGCCGTAGCGAGACCTTCGCAACAGCACCAGCCCGAACACGAAGACGGCGAAAACACTCACGATCAGCAAGAAGAAGCCTCGCCGATCGTCGAAGGTCACGCCGAACATCTCGATGTGGGGGAACTGGCGACCGACCCCGATGGTGGGCAGGACCCACGAGTGGGGGAAGAAGATCAATGACATGGCCTGGGCGAAGGCCATGGTCATGAGGGCCAGGTACAGTCCCCGCAGCCGGGCCGCCGGCAAGGCCACGAGGGCGCCGAGCGGCGCGCACAACAGACCGACGAGCGGTATCCAATAGCCGTTGCCGGTATCACCGGCCAGTTTGAGATAGACGAACGCCCCGAATCCGGCAAAGGCCAAGGGCGCGAAGTTGATCTGCCCCGCCCAGCCGATCAGCGGGACCAAAGACAGGCCGATAAGGGCAAGGGCCATGGCCTCGTTGGCGGAGTTCAGCTCTCGGCTGCCCCACGCTCCCGGATCCCAGACGCCGAAGTCCAGCCAGCCGCCGGAGAGCGCCACCGCCACCAAAATGATGACCCCGCAGCCGATGAGCCCCTCCCACCATTTGGTGAAGCGCTCGTGGCGGCGGAGGTTGTGGGCCAGGCGCCCCACTTCCAGCCGGGCCTGGGGCAGGGCGATCACCACGAACAGCAACAGGAGCGGCGCGATCGCCAAATGGGCGAAGCGGTAGTCGGGGCCGAAGTCCAGCCACGCTCCGGTGTGGGCCCGCAAGAGCCCGATCAGCATGGCCCCCACCACCGCCATGGGCAGGTTCCGCAGGGCGCCGAAGGCGGCGGCGGCGAACGCGATGATCACCACGTTGTTGAGGGTGGCGGGGTCGAGGCCCAGCTCGGGGGCGATGAGGATGCCGCCCAGCGCCCCCAGCATGGAGCCCAGCGCCCACGATGTGGACGACACCACATTGGGACGGGCCCCGTTGAGGGCGGCCAACTCCCGGTTGTCCACCACCGCCCGCATGGCCGTGCCGATGCGGGTGCGGCGCAGCAGGTAGCGCATGGCCACGGCGATGGCCACGGCCACCAGGAACACGATGAGCCGGTGCCACGGAAGCTGCGACGGCCCCAGATCGATGCCGTTCTCGATGCCGAACAGGTACGGCACTCGGCGAGCGGTGTCGGCCTCCCAGATGTCACCCACCACCGACAGCAACAGCACCATGATGGCCACGGTCACCATGAGCTGCACCACCAAGGACGCGGTGCGCAGCCGTCTCATGATCACGATGTCGAGCAGCACGCCGAGCGTCGGGGCGAACATGCCCACCACCACCACAAGGGCGAGAACGGAATGCCATCCCCGATTCACGTGGAGTTCCCAGTAGAGGAAGGCAGCGAACACCCCGATGGCGCCCTGGGCGAAGTTGAACACCCCGGTGGTGGTGTACACCACCACCAGCCCGGTGGCGTACATCGCCCACAGGGCGCCCAGAAAGAGCCCGATGTAGGTGGTGACCAAGAAGGTCTGGCCGGTCACCGGGGCGCCCTTCCAGTTGAAGACGGCGATCACCACTGCGGCCACCGCCGCCGCCAACGCCGCAAGGGCGACTGGCAGCCTCAGCCCCAAGATCACGAGATTTCAGCCTCTACCGTCGGTCCTGTCCGGGCTGCCGGCTAGCCCCCGAATTCTGCGGCCCAGTCGCGGGTGGACTCGACCACGTTCTCGGCGCCGCACGCCAACTCCCCGCGCTCTTCGGGGTGCACCCGGACGAACGCCCCGTCTTGCACCTGCAGCAGCACGAAGCAGGGAATGATGTTCTGGGTGGTGCTGTAATCGGCCGGGCCCCACCAGCCGTTCACGTCGAAGGAGGTGACGCTGCGGGCCTGGTCGAGCACTGCCTGGCGGGTCAGCCCGTTGGGACCGGATTCGGCCACTATGTCGTTCACGATCTGCTCGAACAGCACGCCTCCGGCCCACGCGCCGGCCGCCCAAGCAGGCGGGAAGTCGGTGCCGATGGCTTCGATGAAGTCGGCCAATTCCTGGTTTTGCTCAACCTCGTCGAACGGCAGGTACCAGCCCCAGCTATAGGTGCCCTCGACCACGTCGCCGGCCTCCAAGAAACCGGGGGTGTAGCAAGACAGCGTGCACATCCAGATGATGCTGTCGGCGTCGAGGCCCTGAGCCTCAGCTTCGCTTCGCCACTTCAGCATGGACTGGTCGTCGGAGCCGGTGTAGGCGAAGTTGGAGTTGTTGTCCCTCATGATCTGGATGAACGCGCCGAACTCCGACTGGGTGGTGAAGCCGCTGATGCCGGGCACGCTGTGGAACTCCACCCCTGCGGACTCCATCGCTCGAACTTGGGGCATAACCGAGGTGATGGTGGACGGCAAGTCAGACGGCACCAGGAACAGCCCTCTGAGGTCGGAGTTGATGTTGTCCATGATCCACTGCACGTGGCCGACCTGGCTCTGCACTGTGCGCGGCCCGCTGCCCGAATACGGACACTCGCTGTTGGGCCGGCTGGTGGCGAAGGTCACCACCGAGCACTGGTGGGGCGGCTCGGTGGCGATATAGGTGAAGTCCGGCACCCCGATTTCATTGCCCTCGGCATCGGGACAGGTCTGGAGGTCGACGGTGTCGAGGGCGAAGAGAGCCGTGGTGCCCACCAGCGCGAAGGCGCTTTCGCAGGCCACCAGGAACCCGTTGGTGGTCTCCGTGGGGTTGATCGCCGAATCGTGCTCGACGACTTCAACCTGGCGGCAAGCCAGTCCGCCCTCGGCATTCACATGGTCGGCCCATGCGTTGATCCCGTCCATCGAGCCTTGGAACAAGCCGGGTGACAGCGGTGAGCCGACATCGGCCATGACCAGCACGGTGATGGTGTCGGAGGTGATCCCGACTTCGGTGGCCTCCAAGTCCACGGCCTCACACGGATCAACCTCGGGTTCTTCCGGGTCCGCCTGTCCGACATCGGAGTCATCCATGTCGTCGTCCATGGCGCCGTCGCCCATGTCCTCATCCATGTCTATGTCATCTTCGATGTCATCGCCCATGTCCTCGTCCATGTCTTCGTCGTCCATGTCCTCATCCATGTCATCGCCCGCGCTTTCACCGGGGGCTTCGACCGGGGCCGGCGCGCCCGAATCGTCGTCGTCGTTGCCCCCGCAGGCCGCGGCGACAAGCGCGAGAACAGCCAGCAGGCAGATGAGCCAACGGAAGTGCTTCATGGATCCCCCTTCACAGGACCGGCGCGGCTCCAAGACGCGTCCGGCGATATGCCTGAGAACATTGTTACCCAATCCGCGGCCTGTTCGCCATATTCGCTTTCGCCGTGTTCGCTGCCATCCCAGGATGCGAAACCAGGTGGGCGCGGAGGGACTCGAACCCCCGGCCTCTTCCTTGTAAGGGAAGCGCTCTTGCCATCTGAGCTACGCGCCCGCAGGGCCGCGCCAGACTAGACCGCGCTCGCCGCTGCGCCGGTGCCGATACCGGCTGGTTCGGCGCCGAAGCTGCGCCGCTGCGCAATGGCCTCGGCCAGCAGCGGCGGCGTGGCAGCTGCCACCGGGTTGCGCTGCTCTGTCAGATCGCCGGGCACCAGCGGCCGTCCCCACGCATCTTCCAGAGCTGCTCCGGCCTCGGCGCACACCAGGGCCGCACCCAGGTAGTCCCAGGTGGCATGGCCTCCGGGGGTGCAGTCGATGTAGGCGTCGGTCATCCCCTCGGCTACCGCGCACAAATCAAGGGCGATCGACCCCAGCACCCGGTACTGCCTCCAGCCGAGACGCCTCGGCGGCAAATCCGTCAGCCCCACCACCGCGTCAGCCAGAGCCTGCTGGCTCGACGGCCCCGAGCCCGGCGAGAAGCCCTCGCCGGCGCCTGATCCGAGCGGCCGGCCATCGACGGTGGCCCCCCGGCCCCGGACCGCCCGATATGACCGGCCGTTCACCAGGTTCTGCACCAGAGCCGCCGCCATCCCGTCTCCGTCGAGAGCGCACATGCTGGTGGAGTACCACGGCAGCCCCCGGGCCGCGTTGGAGGAGCCGTCGATCGGATCGAGCACCACCACCAGGTCCCGTTGGGCGCCGTGGAACCCCGATTCCTCGCTGACCCCCCCGAACCCGGCCTCCAAGAGCACTTCCCGAGCCACTCCGCCGCCGGCCCCGCCAAAGCCGTACGGGCCGTCGCGGGCGCCCGTTAGCCGCGGCCCGTCTATCCGGGCCGCCACTTCGGACACCCGTGCTGCAGCCCGGTCGAACGCCGCCAGAATCCCGTCGCTGATCACCGGATTGAAGCTATCGGCTCATGGGTAGCCAAACCGGTCAATCGCGTGGCAGTGTGGTTTTCTTGGCCATCGTCGATATCGCCACCTTCGTCGCCGATCTCAAGGACCACGCCGCCGACCACGGCTTCCACGTCCACGATGATCGCCATTTCGTGGAGACCTACTCCATGCGCCAGGCATGGGAGGTGGACCTGCACCCCGCGGCGGCCTGCGGCGGCCCGCTGGACGTGCACATCACCCTCGAAGTGGACCCTCGGGTGATGCTGAGCTTCGAAGACCACGTCATGGAACTGCCCGAGGGAGTGGCGCCCACCGAGGACTTCAGGCTGCCCATGGTGGTGTCGTGGAGCCTGCCACCGCTGCCCGACGGCCCCGACCTGTTGCTGTTGGCCACCGACCTGGCCGGCATCGGCGGCATGGAGCTGCCCTTGGACGTGTCGGCCATCGACGCCTACGCCGCGGTCACCGACGCCCCGGAGCGGACCATCTCCATCACGGCCCGAGTGGAGGTGTCGATCACCGGGATGTTCACCGGCCAGGAGTGCCTCGGCGGGGTGCTGCCCAAAGTGGCCGAGATCAGCGAGTTCCTGCTCGACCGGGCCCCCGCCTGGCTGGGAGACGACCTCATCTGACCCGCCGGCCCGCCTGGCTGGGAGAAAACCTCGTCCGAACTGACGCCGAACTCGGTTTTGCGCCGGCCAACCCATTGCGAAACGGGGGTGGGCAGTTGGTACAATACACTCCAGTGGTTCGCCAGCTGAAGATCCTCGTCGCTCCGGAAATCGCCGGCACGGCGCGGAGTTGGCGCACCTTTCCCGGCCAGGTCTTCCTCGTGACGGTGGCCGCGCTCATCTACTTCGGAGTGCGGATGATCACCAAAGGCGCTGAAGCCGCCGCCTTCAAGAACGCCTACGACCTGCTCACCTTCGAGTCCACTCTGGGCCTCGACCTCGAGGCGTGGTCGCAGTCGGCGGTGCTCGACTACCACTGGGCGGTCACCTTCTTCAACTGGGTGTACATCTGGCTGCACTGGCCGGTCATCATCGTGTCGCTGTTGGCGCTGTACCACTACAACCGCCGCCGCTACACCCTTTTGCGCAACGCCATGATCGTGTCCGGTGGGCTGGGCTTGGTGTTCTTCACCTTCTTCCCAGTGGCCCCGCCCCGGTTCTTCGACGGATTCACCGACACCGTGACCGAGCTGTCCACCTCCTACAAGTACCTCCAGCCCCCCTCCATCATCAACAAGTACGCCGCCCTGCCCAGCTTCCACGTGGGTTGGAACGTGCTGGCCGGGGTGGTGGTCTTCCGCAGCACCCGGTCGATCCCGGTGAGGATATTCGCCGTGGCGTCGCCCCTTTTGATGTCGGCGGCGGTGGTGCTGACCGCCAACCACTGGGTGATCGACGGCCTCGTCGGCACGGCGCTGGCCATGATCGGCTTGTATGCCGCCCACCGCCTGGGCTGGCTGACCCGCCGCTGGCAGGAGACGAGCGAGGCCGGGGCAAGCGAGGCCGGGGAAGAAGTGGGCCCGGCGGGGATCGAACCCGCGACCGAGCGATTATGAGTCGCCTGCTCTGACCACTGAGCTACGGGCCCACCCATAGCCTACAAACCAAACCCGCTTTATCGCTTACCGATTTGCTAGAGAACCACAAACTTTTTTTGAGATTCTGGCCTTGTTGGTGTTCTGTGGCTCCGGGGGTGAGACTCGAACTCACAACCTAGCGGTTAACAGCCGCTTGCTCTGCCGGTTGAGCTACCCCGGATCGACATGAGATTTTACCCTGCCGGCAGGCCGGCCTGCTCATCCAATACCGGTCATCAAACACCGCCAATGCGGTACCACCTGTGAAGTGCGGGGCCGAGTATGAACGGCTAAGCGGAGGCCGAGGCGATCAGGCCGAGCACGGTGCTGGGGTCGAGGGGCTGGCGGTTGGGATGCACCCCGAAGGGGGCCAGCGCGTCGGCCACCGCGTTGAACACCGCCGGAGGGGCGCCGATGGCCCCGCCCTCGCCGGTTCCCTTGTGGCCTCCGGGGGTGTCAGAGGGCACCACCACATGGCCGGTCTCCAGCTCGGGAACCTCGGCTGCGGTGGGAACCAGATAGTCGAGGAAGGTGGAGGCCAGCGGATTGCCGCTCTCGTCGTACACGCAGTGCTCGTACAGCACCCCGCCGATGCCCTGCACCACTCCCCCGGCGATCTGGCCGTCGACCACCATGGGGTTGATCAGCACACCGCAGTCCTCGCTCACCACGTAGCGCAAAAGCGTGACCTTGCCGGTCCCGGGGTCCAGCTCGCAGGTGCAGATGTGGCAGGCGTTGGAGTGGGTGGAGGGCGGGGCCTTGTAGCGGGCGGTGTGCTCGAGACCGGCCTCCATGCCCTCGGGCAGAGCGTCGGAGTTCAGGTAGGCGGTGACCGCCACCTGCGCCATCGTCATCGTGGCCGACGGCGTGCCCTTGACCGAGATCACCCCGTCGGCCACCTCCAGGTCGTCGGCCGAGGCCTCCATCAGATGGGCGGCGATGGCCACTGCCTTCTCCCGCACCCCCGATGCCGCGGCGCGGGCCGCGCTGCCGGCGATCACCGCCGAGCGGCTGCCGCCGGTGCCGAACCCGTAGCCCGAGCCGTGGCCCTGGTGCAAAGTGACGTCTTCGGGGCGAACGCCCAGCTCGTCGGCCACCAATTGCGCCATGGTGGTCTCCAGGCTCTGACCGTGCGAGCCGGTGCCCATGAACACGTTGACGTGGCCGTCCACCTCCACCCGCAACATGGCCGACTCGGTGCCCAGCGGGCCCATGCCCATAGACGTCGGCTCGATGTACAGGGCTATGCCCAGGCCCAGGTAGCGGCCCTGCTCGCGAGCCTGGGCCTGCTCGGCCCGGAAGTCGTCATAGCCGATCATCGCCGCAGCCTGCTCCAGGGTCTGGTCCGGCGAGATGGTGGTCTCGAAGGACAACCCGGTGGAGACCGCATAGGGCAGGTCTTCGGGTTTCAGCACGTTGCGGCGACGCAGCTCGAGGGGGTCCATGCCGATCTTCTGGGCCACCCGGTCGATCATCTGCTCCCGGGCCACGCTCTCCATCTGCCACGGGCCCCGGTAGGCCCCCCGGCCGCAGGTGTTGGTGTACACCGTGCGAGCCCGCCAGCTCACCGGCCCCATCCGGTAGGGGCCGGGATAGAGCATGGCGGCCATGGCGCCCGGGGTGGCCGGGCCGCCCAGGGGGTAGGCGCCGTCGTCTTCGAGCTGGTCCAAGTCGGCGGCCAGGAATCTGCCGTCTTCGTCCACCGCCATGGACACGGTCATCTGCTCGATGCGGGCGTGGTTGGAAGCCAGCAGATTCTCGCGGCGGTCTTCGATCCACTTCAGCGGGCAGCCCAGGAGCTTGGCCGCCACCAAAACCGCCATGTCCTCGCGGCCCAGGAACATCTTCTGGCCGAAGCCGCCGCCCACATCGCCGAAATGCACCACCATCTTGTGCTCGCCGATACCCAGCACCCGGGCCCCGACCAGCTGTATCTCATGGGGGCTCTGGGTGGAGGCCCACACCTCCATCACCCCGGCGTGGGGCTGCCAGGAGGCCACGATGCCCCGGGTCTCCATGGGCACGTTGGTCTGGCGGTGCTGGTGCCAGGTCTCGGTGACGACGCGGGCGGCGCTGGCGAAGACCTCCTGCTGGGCCGGGTTCGACACGGGCAGGTCGTGGGCCAGGTTGCCGCCGAGCTCGGGGTGGACGTGGTTCTCAGAATCGGCGGCGGTCTCATAGTCCACCACCGGATCCAGCGGCTCGAACTCCGCGTCGATCAGATCGAGAGCGTCCTCGGCGATGTAGCGGCTCTGGGCCACCACCATCACATAGGGGTCGCCCACGAAGCGCACGTCGCCGTCGGCCAGCATGTTGGCCGGAGGGGCGGGCACCTCGGGCGGGTGCATCGACGCCCGCAGCGAGTCGTTGTGGGGGTTCAGGTCGGCGGCGGTGAACACGGCGTACACCCCCTCCAGCGCCTCGGCCGCCGAGATGTCCAGACGGGTGATCGCGGCCCGGGCCAGATCGCTGCGCCCGAAAGCCACGTGGAGCATGCCGGCCAGCACGATGTCGTCCACATAACGGCCGTGCCCGGTCACCAGGCGGGGGTCCTCCAGCCGCTTGACCGACTGGCCCACATAGCGGGCCGCAGCTGCTGTGCTGCTCATCGCCCTCCTCCTCTCATGGCGTCGGCGGCTTGGCGGGTGGCGGCCACGATGCCCTGATACCCGGTGCAGCGGCAGAGGTTGCCGGCGATGCCGTGGCGGATCTCGTCGTCGGACGGATCGGGGTTGGCCTCCAAGAAGGCTGCCACCGACACCACGAAGCCGGGGGTGCAGAACCCGCACTGGAGGCCGTGGCAGTCGCGGAACGCCTCCTGCACCGGGTGGAGCGTCTCGTCGTCGGGGGCGAGCCCCTCCACGGTGGTGATGTCGGCGCCCTCGGCCTGCACCGCGAACAAAAGACAGGAGCGCACCGCCTCGCCGTCCATCAAAACGGTACACGAGCCGCACACCCCGTGCTCGCAGCCCAGATGAACGCCGGTACACAGGGCCTGCTCTCGCAGGAAGTCGGCCAGCGTCAGGCGGGGCTCGCCCCGCCCTCGGCGGATGCGGCCGTTGACCGTCATGGACAAGGGGATCTGATCAGCCAAGGCCGGCCTCCTTCTGCACCTGCGACAACGCCGCGGCCAACACCCGGCCCACCAAGGTGGAACCGGCCCTGAGGCGGTACTCAGCGCTGGCGTGGACATCGCCAATCGGGTCCATGTCATCAGCGGCCAGGCGCCCGATCTCCGCCGGGTCGGCCTCCGCAGCCGACAGCCCCATGAGGGCCGCTTCCACCGACGCAGCCCGAAGAGGGGTCGGGCCCACACCCAGCATTCCCACCGCGGCCCGGTTGATGCGGCCCTGATCGTCGGCGCCGATGCCCACCGCCGCGCCAGCCAATGCGAAGTCGCCGCTGCGCCGGGCGATCTCGTCGAAGGCGAACCCGGCCGGCTGCTCCCATGAAGAGAACCGCAGCGCCACCAGCAGCTCATCGGGGGCCATGGCAGTCATGAACGTGGACTCGAAGAACTCGGCAGCGGGCACCTCCCGGACGCTCGACGACGAGGCGACCTCGGCGGTGCCGTCCAACGCCAACATCACCGCCGGAAACTCCGACGCCGGGTCGGCGTGGGCCACCGATCCGCCGATGGTGCCCCGGTTGCGGATCTGGAAGTGGCCGATGTGGGGGGCGGCCAAGTGCAACAAAGGCACCCGCTCGGCCACCATGGCGTCGGCTTCCACCGCGGCCTGGCGGGTCATGGCCCCGATGCGCACGCCGCCGTTGCCGGACTCCACGCCGAACAGTTCGCCCACCCGGTTCAAGTCCACGATGTGCTCGAAGCGGGTCAGGCGCATGGCCAGCATTGGCACCAGGCTCTGGCCGCCGGCCAGGGGCTTGGCGTCGTCGCCGTGCTCGGCCAACAGGCTTGCGACGTCGGCCACGGATTCGGGGGCGTGGTATTCAAACGGAGCGGGCTTCACCGCCCGGCACTGTAGCCCGCCCCGCTGACCGATCCGCGATAAGCGCCCGCCCGCCGGCACCGGGGGCGGCCTGACGCCGTGCTCGCCTCTTCGGGCCGCGGACGGGGAGGCGAATGCCCGCGGCCCGCAGCCTCTGGCAGACTGAGGCGATGGTCGACGTTGCCGAGGAGCTCCACCGCTATTGGAACCAACGGGGACCGGTGTGGATCCAGCACCGGGAGCGGCTGGACGCCATGCTCGCCTCTTTGGGCGAGGCCGCCATCGCCCGGCTGCACCCCGATCCCGGCGAGCACATCCTCGACATCGGCTGCGGCACCGGCACTACCACCTTGGAGCTGGCCCGCCTGGTGGGCGAGAACGGTCGCGTGACCGGCGTGGACGTTTCGGCGCCCATGCTCGCAGAGGCCCGCCGCCGGGCCGATGAGGCCGGGCTGGATAATGTTTCATTCACCGCGGCGGACGCCGGCGCCCACCAGTTCGAGCCCCGGCACTTCGACGCCGCCTTCTCCCGCATGGGGATCATGTTCTTCGCCGAGCCGGTGGCCGGGTTCACCAACCTGGCCCGGGCGCTGCGACCGGGCGGGCGGCTGACCTTCGTGTGCTGGCGAGCCCCGAGCGAGAACTCCTGGGTCACCGAGCCGGGCCGAGCGGTGGCCGAAGTGCTGGGTGTGCCCGAGCCGGCAGATCCCGATGCGCCCGGCCCGTTCTCGATGGCCTCCCCCGATCGCATCAGCTCGGTCCTCACCGGGGCCGGGCTGGTCGACATCGACATCACCCCCCACGACCTGCCGGTGAGCATCGGCGACGGCACCACCGATGAGCTGGTCCGCTATTACATCGACCTGTTGCCCGCCGCATCCGTCCCCGAGGATGCCGATGTGCACGTGGTCGACCGGGTGAAAGCCGCTTTGGGGGCCATGGTGGAACGCCGCCGCACCCCCGAGGGAGTCAGGATGGGCGCCGCCGCCTGGCTGGTCAGCGCTCGGGCGTAGCCCCAGCGACTTTGGCGCCGGCGCTGCGACCGGCGAAAACCGACCACGCCACCACCCCCACAGTGGCCGCGGCCATGTAGCCGTGCATCTCCCGCAGCCCGATCTGGTCCGCCAGGGCGCCGAGGGGGAACGCCACCAGGCTCTGGGCGCTGAACGCGATCATGACCAGGCTCTGCACCCGTCCGTGGTACACCGGCTGGGCCAGAAGCAGCGACATGGACATGTTGGCGGTTTGGAATGTGGTGGCCGCTCCTCCGAGCACGAAAAGCACCGGCAGCGCCGCCAGGTGGTTGGGGGTGACGGCCAATGCGGCCACGCCGACGGCCACGACCGCCAAGCTGACAACCCGCAGCCGCCATAGCCGGGCGTTGTCGCGCATCCGGGCCACCTGAAGGGCGGTGACCGCGCCGCCCAGCGCGTTGGCCCCCTGGAGCACGCCCAGCCACAGCGCCCCCGCCCCGAACACGCTCTCGGTGAACTTGGGCAGGAAGGCCAGGTAGGGCATGGCCACCAGCAGCATGAGCGCGGTGGAGAGCACCACCACTCGCAGGTAGGGCTGCCGGGCCACATAGGCCACCCCCTCGGCGATCTCCTCGAGGGGGCTGCGGGCCTCGCGCCGCTCGGGCCGCGACACCGGCAGCATCAGCACGGGGATCGTGCCCGCCGCGGTGAGGCCCGCGCTGAGCAGATACACCCCGGCCAGCCCGAAACCGGGGGTATCGGCCAGCACCCCGGCCAGCGCCGGCCCCACCGTCTGGGAGCTGGCCACCGTCAGCTGGGTGAGCGAGATGGCGTTGGAGAGAAGCTCGCGCTCCACCACCTCGCCGGTCATGGCGATGCGGGCCGGTCCCATGAACGCGAACGATGCGCCCTGTATCAACGACGCCAGCAGCAGCATCCAGAACCGCTCCAGGCCCAGCACCACCATGATCCCCAGCCACAGCGCGCTGAGGCTGAGCGAGATGTGGGCGCCCAAGATGAGCGCCCGCCGGGGGAAGCGGTCGGCAGCCACCCCTCCGAACGGGGTGACGGTGACCATGCCGACGCCGAAGGCCAAAAGCACCAGGGCGAAGCTGGAGTTGCTGTCGGTGAGCTGGATGGCCAGCCAGCCTCGGGCCAGGATCTGCATGCCCACCGCGAGGAACGCCACCAGCCCCGACCACCACAGGAGTTTGTAGTCCCGGTTGGACAGCGACGCGAACATCCCCGAGGAAGGGGTCGGGTCGGGTCGCGTTCCTCCTGCTTTTCGCATCTTCCGAGGCTGGATCAGGTTTTCCTCGATCCTTGATACCACTGGGGCATTGCCCCTTTGCTGGGAGGCTACCAACTTGACCAAGCATTTGGTCAGGGCCTTTGCTTTCCAGGCTCTGAAGCAGCGCCGTCACCGGCGCTGGCGTAGGTTCAGGCCATGGCTGATTCTGATACCGCCTCCAATACCGCGGAGAAAACCAAGGACCTGCTGCGGCGTTGGTACGACGAGATGTGGGGAGCGCAGAATCCGGATCTGGTGCCGGAGCTGGCCGGGCCGGTCTATGTGCGCCACGAGATGGGCGGCACCCGCTCGGTGACCGCCGAGGATTACCAGGAGCAGGTGGCCGCGCTGTGCCGTCAGATGGATTTCACCGACCTTCGCTACCGGCTCATCGCGGAGGGAGACCATGTGGTGGCCATCGGCTCTTGGAAGGCAGACGGGAACCAGTGGGACTGGGTGCAGGCTTTCAGGGCCGAGAACGGGAAGCTGGTGGAGACCTGGTTGTCGGGCATCGGCTTCGAGTCGAACTGGAGCCGCGAAGCCATCCGCGACTGAGCAGCGGAGGCACACGATTTCGCGCTAGCCGGACTCCTCCAGGCGATCGGACGCCGGGGCTTGCGGCTCGCTCGGTTGGGGCAGCGCCGAGGGTGCGGGTGTCGCCGGGCTCGACATCAGGTAGTCCTGAAGCCGCCAGGCCACGATCTCGAGGGCCATTTCCACGAAGGCGTCCCGCCTCTCGTCGGGCACCGAGAACGCGGGCGCCATCATTCCCTCTCGGTCACCGGGCTCGTGGCTGAACAGGGACTTTCCCGGCTTATCGGAAAGATGTTTCAGCGGCCACTTCAACCAGTAGGAGCGCCACTTCTCTGCCGATACCTCGTCGAGATCGGCAATCTCCTTTATCCGGATGTCGGCACGGAGCCGACGGTCGCCGCGAATGTCCCAAAGCGATCTCCTCGCCACCTCGTCCACCGATACCGGCCCGCAGGCCACGCCCAGCTCAAACATCGCCTGCAACGCCACCAGCTTGTACGACTTGGTGATGTGCTCTGTTTCCAGCCCCCTCAGCGCATCGCCGCACTCCGCCACGGCACTCTGGTGAGCGTCTGAGAGCAACCCCAGGCTGTCCAGGTAGCGGTGCCAGCCTCCGGCTCGCTTGATCGGCCCGCTGCCGGGCTTGATCCCCATCGAGCGGGAGGCCTGTGCCGCGGTGGGCCTCCCACCGTGCTCCTCGGCGTAGCTGCGGCAGTACTCGCCCAGCGCGGCGTCGGCGTCTCGGGTGGCTCGACCCCGACCGCCGGGGCGCCGGGTCAGCATCTGGCGCAAAAGCTCCACTGCCGCGAGCTCGAAGGTGGCCGAGCAGCCCGGCGGCAGGGCGAAATCGCCGGACTCCGCCGCGCCCACAACCGCCCTGTTAACAGCCCCGGATGCCAGCGAGCCCATCTTGGCCAACACCCGGGGCTTCATCAAGAAGCTGTGGTGGTTGCCCACGAAGTCGATCACCTGCAATGCCGCCTTGTCTTCAGAGATACGCAACCCCCGTCCGAGCTGTTGTAAGAAAACCACCGGCGAATCGGTAGGGCGCAGCATGAGCACCGTGCCGATCTCGGGAACATCCACGCCTTCGTTGAACACGTCCACTGCGAACAGCACCTTTATAGCTCCGCTCCGCAGATCTTCAACCGCGCTTTGGCGAGGAGCCGAATTGGGGCCGCTATGGACTGCACTCGACCGCACTCCCCGCTCGTTGAAGAACTCGGCCATGAACTCGGCGTGGGCGATGGTCGTGCAGAACGCGAGCGTCGGGCCGGTCGCCCTTTTCTGCCATTGCTCCAGTGCCTGTTCAGCCCGCTGTGTGGTCTCAATGGCCTCTGCCAGCTTGTGGGGGTCGAAACGGCCGTTGCGCCAGGGAATCGGGGCGTAATCAGCTACGTCTCTGATGCCCCGATAGTTGAAGGGGCACAGCCGCTCCCGCCTTATCCCATCCACAAGATCGCATTCAAACACCAGGTTGTTGCCGCACAGCGCAAGCAGGTCGGCCCCGTCGAGGCGGTCGGGGGTGGCGGTGAGACCGAGCAGGAACTTCGGGCGGAGGCTCTCGATGACCCGGCGATACGTGGGGGCGGTGGCGTGGTGGAACTCGTCAACCACCACATAGTCGAAGCGATCGGACTCGAAGCGATCCAGATGGCGGTGCAGCGTCGCGATGCTGGCGAACACCACATCGGCCTCGGAGTCCTTGTCGGCGCCCCAGAAGAACCCGAAGCGCCCGTCGGGACGCACGCGCCGGAAGGCCTCTCGGCTTTGGCGCAGGATCTCCTCTCGGTGGGCGATGAACAAAACCCGGCGGAAGTCGGGGCGATTGCTGTCGAACGCGGCCAGCAGGGTCTTGCCCAACCCGGTGGCCATCACCACCAGAGCTCGGCGATAACCCTCGATGCGAGTCTGCTCGAGGGCGCGAAGCGCCTCCGATTGCACCGGCCACGGGTTGACCGGCTGCGCGGCCGGCTCCACGACGACCGCTGCTTCAGGGGGCGGGGTCCGAGGCGCCTCGTCAGGTGGTCGGCGCAAGCGGTAGGCGGCGAGCCACCGAGCGTCGACCTGCGTGCAGCGGTGGTCGTCCCACAAGCGCTCGAAGCTCTCGACCAGCGGGCCGAGGCGACCCACTCCCAGGTTCCACTCCACTCCCCCGTCGATGCCCGATCCGCTCAGGTTGGAGCTGCCCACGAAACCGCCAGCCGTGGAGGTGAGCGAGGATCGGAACAGGTAGGCCTTGGGATGGAACGACACCGAGGGATCGTGGAACGCCCTGATCTCGAGCCTGCCCGCGACGTCGGACATCCCCGACCAATCGGCGAGATCGAGCAAGGTGGCGAGAGCATCGGGATCGGTGATGTCGAGGTAGTCGGTGGTGAGAATGCGGATATGCGCCCCTCGTTGCAGGGCGGCCTCGAGGTGGCTGGCGATGAGCGCCAAACCGCTCTTCATGATGAACGACACCGCCATGTCGATCCGGTCGATCTCGGGGTTGATGAGCCATCGCAGCAGCTCGAGGCGGAGCCTGCGGTCGCCGAAGCCGTCGAGCAGAACGGGCGTGCTCTGATCCGCCGCCGCATTCTGAGGGCCGCCGCCTCGCTCCTGGCCCCCGGTCACCATGGCCGTACCCTACTCAGCGCCAACCCTTGGGGTCGGAGGGAACTGTCACACCTCGATGCCAGTATCTCGGTGTGCAGAACATACATTTGTGCTACAGTTTGGCCTGTGAGCACGACAACCACGGTTCGGCTCGGCGATCAAGAGCGCGAGCTGCTCGCTGAGCTGGCCGAGGAGTACGGAGGCCAATCGGGCGCCATCCGACGGGGCATCCATCTCCTCGCCCAACAAAAGCGCCAGCGCGAGGCCATCCGCGAGTTCTTAGACGAATGGGCCGAGGAGTCGGGGACCCCAGACTCCGAAGACGTCGCCGCAATGCGCCGCCGCTACTTCCCTCAGTGATCCTCGACACGGGGCTTCTGATTGCAATCGACCGAGGCGAGTACACCGCTCAGTCCTTCTTAGCCGCCGCCTTGCAGGAGAACGCCCTGCTTCACACCACCGCTCCGGTTGTGGCCCAGGTATGGCGCGACGGCAACCGACAGGCCAGGCTCGCCAAGTTCCTCGGAACAGTGGAGGTACACGATTTCACGCGTGCCGATGCTCCGGTTGTGGGAAACCTGCTCCGAAGATCTCGAACCGCCGACGTCGTCGATGCCCACATCGTGGCCCTCGCCCTCCGCCTCCACGACAGCATCCTCACCGCCGACGCCCCCGACTTCTCCGCTCTCACATCCCACCTCGGCCCCCGGGCCCCGCACGTGCATCACTGGCCGTAGCAACCGCTGGGTGGCATAGCACCCGGCAGCCACAACTCCGCCCAGCTTATCACCCCAGCGGACAAGTCTTCGCATATTGTAGAAAGGCTTCTCACAATTTGCGACATGCTGTGATAAGCTGCCCGCGTATGGCCAGCGGTCTCCAACCTAGCGTCGATCAGGCTGTTCGCCGCCTCCGGCAAGCTGGCACCGATCTCCAAGACATCGAGGTCAAAGCGGCCAGTGGCGGGCTCCCCCGGTCAGTGCGGGAGTCGATATCCGCTTTCGCCAATACCCAAGGGGGAATCATCATCCTCGGGCTCAGCGACGGCGACTTCCGGCCGGTGCCCACCGATGCCGCGAAACTCGCCGCTGATCTGGCCTCTGTCTGCGCCAACGAAGTGGAGCCTCCGATACGAGCTGAGTTCGATGTCGCTCAAGTGGAGGGGCGTCCGGTGGTGGCCGCGGTGGTAGACGAACTGCCGGGCGGGCGCAAGCCATGCTTCGTAAAGAGCAAGGGCATGGAGAACGGGTCGTACACCCGAACCCATGACGGTGACCGCCGGCTCAGCTCTTATGAGATACACATCTTGGTTTCAGGCCGTGGCCAGCCGATTGATGACATGGCCACGATCGAGGGGGCGAGCCGGGCCGACCTCGACGATGTCTTGGTCTCCTCGCTGCTGAATCGGATGCGCAACAGACGGGGGTCGGCAATGACCACCCAGAGCGACGCAAGCATCCTCAGGATGCTCGGCGTCACGACCGGAGAGGAGAACGAGCCCTCGATCACCCTTGCAGGGCTCATATCCATCGGGCGCTACCCGCAGCAGTTTCTCCCCCAGATCAACGTGACCTTCGTCGCCTACCCCACCGTTACCGGAAGACCGCTCGAAGACGGCACTCGATTCTTGGACAACGAATCGATCGACGGACCAATCCCGACAATGGTCGCCGGGGCGCAGGCTGCGGTGCGGCGCAATATCACCCGCCGAGCCGTGGTTGCGGGCGCGGGCCGGCTGGACGTCTGGGAATACCCGGATGAGGCTGTGCGCGAAATCGTGGCGAATGCGTTGATGCACCGGGACTACCACCCCTCTTCGCACGGTTCGCAGGTACGGATCGAGCTTTATCCCGACCGCTTAGAAGTGACGAGCCCCGGAGGGCTGCACGGAGAGGTCAACCGCGAGCATCTGTTCACCCGGCCAGTCACGTCGTCGCGCAACTCCCGGCTGGCCAAATTGCTGGAAGACATAGAGATACCCTCAACCAATAGAACTGTGTGCGAGATCCGCGGGTCCGGGCTGCTCGCGGTCGCGGCTTCGCTCCAAGACGCAGGTCTGGACTTGCCGGTGATCAAAGACGGAATCAGCAGCTTCACGGTGACGCTCAACAGCGGCGCCCGTCTACCGCAACACACCGGCAGTCCATATCCCGGCCAAACATCCCCTGGCACCGCCGGTCAGTCTCCTCGCGGCCAGATCAGGGCTCTTCTGGCCCGCGGGCCCAGACCCGCCAAAGACCTCGCCCGCGAGCTGGGTATGGGCAGAGGCGGAGTCCTCCGGTGGCTGCGGATGATGGAGAAAGACGGCGAAATCGAACCGACCGAGGCAGCCAGGCGAAGCCCTCTCACCCGCTGGCGGCTTGCGGCCTCTGAACTAGCCGACGGGTACGGAGGCCAATCGGATGCCAACTGAAGAGCCGGGCTTGCCGCCTGGCCGGAGGGAACTGTCACACCCCGGTGCCATCATCTCGATGCCGCGATGTGGGATGTCACGATGTGGTGAGCCGCCGGCGGTATCGTCGGCGCAAAGCAGGGCGGGCGAGTCCGTCCGGGCTGAGGAGTCGGCATGCAAGAGGTGTACCTCGACTACAACGGATCGGCGCCGCTGGATCCGCGGGTGGCCGAGGCCATGGGGCGCCAGATGACCGGCGCTGCTGGCAACGCGTCGTCGTCGCACCGGTTCGGCCTGCGGCAGATGGCGGCGGTGGACGAGGCCCGAGAGCAGGTCGGCGCCCTCGTGGGCGCGGCGCCGTCGGGGGTGGTGTTCTGCTCCGGCGCCACCGAGGCCAACAACCTGGCGCTTTTGGGGCTGGCCGAGGCCGCGCCTGCTGGGCGGAACAGGATCGTGATTTCCGCGGTGGAGCATGCCTCTGTGCGCGCAACAGCCCAATGGCTTCATGAGCAGGGCAAAGCGAAGGCAGACACAGTCGGAGTCACGCCGGGAGGGTTCGTCGATTTGGACGAGCTGGACGCGCTGTTGGGCCCCGACGTGCTCGCGGTGTCGGTGATGGCCGCCAACAGCGAGACCGGGGTGCTGAACCCGGTGGCCCAAGCGGCCGAGCGGGCCCGCGTCGCGGGCGCCGTGCTCCACTGCGACGCCACGCAGATGGTGGGACGGCTGCCCTTCGACATGGCCGCAACGGGCGCCGACCTGGTGTCTTTGAGCGGCCACAAGATGTGCGGCCCGACCGGGGTGGGCGCGCTGGTGGGCACGCGCCCGGCGCTCGGGCGGCTGCGCCCGGTGGTCCACGGTGGGGGGCATGAGCGGGGGCTGCGGTCGGGTTCGCTCAACGTGGCCGGCATCGTCGGCCTGGGAGCCGCCGCGGCCATCTGCGCCGATGAGCGCGACGCCGAGGCTGCGAGGGTGGCCGGGCTTCGGGACCGGCTGGTCTCGGGGCTGCGAGCAGCTCTCGATGAAGTGAGCGAGAACGGCGACACAACTCGGCGCCTGCCCAACACGGCGAGCATCCGCTTCGCCGGCGCCGATGCCGAGGCGGTGGTATGCAACATGGACCCGGTTGCCGCGTCGGTGGGCAGCGCGTGCCATTCGGGAGCCATCGAGCCCTCTCCGGTGCTGCTGGCCATGGGACTGGCCCGAGAGGCGGCCTTCGAGACGGTGCGGTTCAGCCTGGGACGCTTCACCACGAAGGCCGAAGTCGATGCCGCGATACCCCGAACTGTCACCGCGGTGAGATATGTTCGATCCATGGACGGAAGCGGCGGCTGGTGAGGCTCTCTGAGGCTGCCCGGCCGGTCTTCGCCCGCCACGAGACCTTCCATCCTCGTTACGGATGGTTCCGCAAGGCGTATGAGGCCACCGCGGACGACCCCGCGGCCTTCACCCGAAAAGACGCGCCGGTCGAGCTCGGGGTGGGCAAGAACATGGTCAAATCAATCCGGTTCTGGGGTTCGGCGGCCAAACTGATCCAAGACCACCCCGATTCGCCCCACAAGCGGGCCACCGGCGTGGCGGCGACCCGCTTCGGCACGCGGTTGTTCGACCCGGAGAGCGGCTGGGATCCGTTCATGGAAGACCCGGGCACGCTGTGGCTCCTGCACTGGCAGCTGCTGGCCCCGCCGTGCCTGCTACCCGTGTGGTGGGTGGCGTTCAACCAGTTCCACGCCGTGGAGTTCGATATCGACGAGCTTGAAACGGCCTGCATGGCGGGGATCGATTCAGCGGCCGAGTGGCCCCGCCCCCATCGGTCGTCGGTGCGCAAAGACGTGACCGCGCTGCTGCGCACTTACGCTCCTGCGGAGCGGTCGGCCCGGACCAGCGTCGACGATCTGCTGGACTGTCCGCTGCGAGAGCTAGGCATGATCGCCAAGTCGGCGGCGACGGGGCGATACCGTTTCACCATGGGTGCCAAGCCCACGCTTCCCCCGGCTGTGGTGGCCTATGCGGCTTTGGACTTCGCCGCACGCACCGATCCCGCCAGCAAGACCGCACTGCTGAGCCGACTGGCCGGTGAGCCCGGTTCGCCGGGACGGGCCTTCAAACTGACCGAAGACGAACTAGCCGACGCGCTGAGGGCGGCGACAGCCGAGTCGCAGGGCCGGCTGGCCCTGGCGTCGCCCGCCGGCGCCGCCCAGCTGGCCTGGAACGGCGACCCCGAGCAACTTGGCCTGGATCTGCTCGGTCGATACTTCGACCAATGCCGCTCGCACGACGCTTCGGCGTCGGCTGGCTCAATTCACCTCTCAGGGGCTGCGCCCCGAGTGCCCGCCGGCGCAGGGGCGAAGTGATGGCGGTGCTAGCCGACTGCGTCGAGGTGGCCGGGCGTTTTGCCCGTTCGGCCAACGTGGAGCGGGACGCATCGCGCTGCGAGCCGCTCGACGGCTATGTGGTCACGGCTCGAGCCCTTGATGTAGTCCAACGGGTGGCTGCTGCGGCTGAGACCGGACGAGCAGGGGGCGCTTGGTCGATCACCGGCCCGTACGGCTCGGGCAAATCATCGCTCGCGCTGCTGCTCGACGCCGCCTTCGGTCCGGCGGGCCCCACCCGAGACTCC
>JAPOSH010000227.1:0-1960 GCA_026709815.1 bacterium
CGTCCCGAGTACGACCGCATCGAATGGGCTGCCGGCCCCAATGCCGACGCCGGCTTCGAGGCCTGGCGGGGCGGGATGACCGGTTATCCCATTGTGGACGCCGCCATGCGGGAGCTGGCCGCCACCGGGCGGATGCACAATCGGCTGCGCATGATCACCGCGTCATTCTTGGTGAAGGACCTGCTGATCGACTGGCGCCGGGGCGAGCGGTGGTTCCGACGAATGCTCGCCGACGGCGACATCGCCCAGAACGCCGGCAACTGGCAGTGGGCGGCCGGCACTGGACCGGACGCCGCCCCCTATTTCCGGGTGTTCAACCCCGTCTCGCAGAGCCGGAAGTTCGACCCCCAAGGACGCTACCTGCGCCGCTGGCTGCCGGAGTTGGGCGGACTCGGCGACCGCGACATCCATTCGCCCTGGCAGGCGAGGCCCCTTGACCTCGCCGCGGCAGGGGTGACTTTGGGCGCCACGTATCCCCCGCCGATCGTCGACCACGCCGAAGCTCGCCATCGCGCCCTGGCTGCCTACAAACAGGCATTGGACTCCAACCCCTGATTGGGGCCACCCCCGATTCAACCGGCGGGTGAACCCCTCAGCGGCCGGGGTGGCACCATGGGCGCCATGAGCGAAATGCCAGCGGACTGGAAAGAGCGGATCGGGCTGGACAAGGTCTACGACGTCGCGGGGCCAGAGGGCAACCGGAGGCTGTACGCGTCGTGGGCCGAGACTTATGAGTCGGGCTTCGTCGTTGATAGCGGCTATGTGTACCACCGGCAAGCAGCCGAGGTCTTCTGCGAAGAATTCGCTCTGCTCGACCAGCCCGTCCTCGACGTGGGCTGCGGAACCGGCATCGTCGGCGCTGAGTTGGCCAGGCTGGGAGTGTCGGTCATCGACGGCATCGACATCTCGCCTGAGATGCTGGCCGAGGCCGAGGCCAAGACTCACGACAGCCGGCCCCTCTATCGACGGCTCATCGAAGCTGATCTCACTGCGTCAACTGCATTGGCCGACCGCGCCTATGCCGGCATCGTGAGCTCAGGAGCGTTCACCCATGGGATCTTCGGGCCTGAGACGATCTCAGAGTTGCTGCGGGCCGCTCGGCCTCAGGCGCGTTTCGCACTCGGAATCAATTCCGCCCACTTTGACAAAGCCGGTTTTGGCGACTGGCTGCAGCAGCGGCAGTCGACTGGGCTCATCACCGGACTGAGGTTCGACTTGAGGCCGATTTACGCAGGAGCAGACGAGTCCGACCCCGACCAATGGTCCTGCATCGCGGTCTTCGCCGCCGTGTGAGCGACGCCCCTGCTATCGCTGTTGGACTCCTAGTGGCCCTGCACTCTGCACCTGGCATCGCGCTGTCTTCGCGGCCGTAGGAGGGACGCCGCGCAACGAGTGGCAACGTGGCACTATTGGCGCCATGAGCTTGACTTCCGACCCGCGCTCCGGCACCGGCGAGCACGCGGCGTTCGACCCGTTGGCCCATCTTGAAGACGTTCCCCACGACACTCTGGCACAGCTGCGAGCCGAATCCCCGGTGGTCCGAACCCCCTCCGGGTGGTATCTCTCCAAGTTCGACGAAGTGCTGGCCGCCACCAAAGACGTGGACACCTTCGTGTCTAGCTTCCGGGATCCCGGCGTGGTGGTACCCGAGGAGGAGAAGCTGATCAGCGAGATCGCCGAGCCCCGCCACGGCAGAGTGCGGCGAATCATCAATGCCACCGTGGCCCATCACAAGTCAATGCGGGCCGAGCCCTTCGTGCGCGACTTGTGCCACAGGTATCTCGACCCCATCTTGGAGCGAGGTCACGGCGAGCTGGTGGCCGAGTTCATCACTCCGGTGCCCATCAACGTGATCGCCCACCTCATCGGGGTACCCGCCGAAGACTGGGAGCAATTCCACATCTGGACCGACGAGGTGGTGACCGGCACCTACTCCCGCACCAACCGCAATGAGCGGGGC
>JAPOSH010000227.1:1970-21490 GCA_026709815.1 bacterium
CCGTCGCCCCGCTCATTGCGGGGCGACGGCCTGGCGGGGGCCCATCCCGAGTTCACCGCTTACATCGACCGCCTGATCGCTGAAAGACGTGCCGGCAGCGACGCCCCCGACGACCTGGTCACCCGACTGATCACCACCGAGATCGAGGGCCACCGCCTGACCGATGTGGAGATCCGCACCCAGCTGGCCTTCCTCATCATGTCGGGCAACGAGACCACTCGGCATCTGATCGGCAACCTCTTATGGCGGGTCATCGGCGACCCCGAGCTGTTCGCCGCTCTCAAGGCCGACGGTGACCCCAAAGCCAATCGAGAATTATGCGAGCGGGCAGTGGAAGAGTCTTTGCGACTCGACTCCCCCGTCCACATGCTGCTGCGAGATTGCACCGCGGACACTGACATGTTCGGAGTGCCGATGCACTCCGGGGACAAGATCGTGTTCGGTGTCTCGTCGGCCAACCGGGACGAGGCCTATTTCGATGATCCCGACGAGTTCCGGCTTGACCGGCAACGCCCCAAAGACCATGTGGCCTTCGGCGGCGGCCCCCATATTTGTCCTGGCGCCAGCCTGGCCCGCCTGGAAGGCCGGGTGGCGCTGGAGGTGTTTTTGCACCGGGTGGCAGCCGCCGAGCTGGCCCCCGGCTACATCCGCAAGAAGACCGAGGTGTTCTGGGCCAACGGGCCTGAACGTCTCGACGCTTACTTGGCACCCGAGCCCGTTGGCTGACCAAGTGCCCGAAGGGGAGCGCTACACCCACGGCTACCACCAGGTGATCGTGGAGTGGCATTCCCGGCGCACGGCCGAGACATGCGCCGCCTTCTTGTTGCCCCGACTGCGGCCCGACGCCGAGGTGCTGGACATCGGTTGCGGCTCGGGCACCATCACTGCCGGCCTGGCCCGCCGCGCCCGCCGAGTGGCGGGCCTGGACATGTCCGCCGGCGTCGTGGAAGCGGCTCGGGCCCACGCCGACGACTGCGGCCTGTCCAACATCTCCTTCGAGGTCGGCTCGGTCTACGAACTGCCCTGGGACGACGCCAGCTTCGACGTGGTCTACGCCCATCAGGTGCTCCAGCACCTCTCCGAGCCGGTCCGGGCGCTGCGGGAGGCTCGGCGGGTGCTACGGCCCGGCGGGCTGGTTGCGGTCCGGGATTCCGATTACGAGACCATGATCCACGCCCCGGTGTTCCCGGCCATCGAGCGCTGGCGAGACCTCTACCACCAAGTGGCCTCGGCCAACGGCGGAGAAGCCGACGCCGGGCGATATCTGCTGTCATGGGCCATGGAGGCCGGCTTCGCCGGCCTCGAGGCCACCGCCAGCACCACCGCCCACGCCGACTGGGAAGGGCGAACGGTGTGGGGTCAGATGTGGGCCGTGCGGGTGATCGACAGCGACTTCGCCGATCACGCGGTGGGCAACGGATTCGCCACTCGGTCCGAGCTCGAGGAAATCTCCGACGCCTTCAGTCGATGGTCTGCTGAGCCCGATGGCTTCTGGGCCTGGATCAACGGGGAGGCCATCGGCATCTGCCCACCCGACTGACAAGCCGAAACTGTCGCACCCGTCCTTAATCTCAGTCCATGAGCAAGAAACCGCGGGATTGGGCAAATGCAGATTCCGGCGATGCGTCGTGGCAGCGCGGCGGCTGCTGAGCCTCTCTCAGCGCATGGCGCTTATGCCCGCGGTGGATCCCCCGTCGATGACGTACTCGTGGCCCGTTTGGTACGACGCCGCGTCTGACACCAGATAGCAGGCCAGATCGGCCACCTCGGAGGCCGCCCCGGCCCGGCGCAGCGGCACATTGCCGAACATCTCGGGACGCCCGTGGTAGTCGGGTCGCAGCATGGCGGTCTCGATCGGGCCGGGATGGATGGAGTTCACCCTGATCCCTTTGGGGCCAAGCTCAATGGCCGCCACCTTGGTCAGCCCCCGCACCGCCCACTTGGTGCCTCCGTAGGCCGCATGGTGGGGAATCCCCTGCATTCCGGCGACAGACGAGATGTTGACGATCCCCCCGCCGCCCGCCGCGGCCATGGGATCGGCCACGCTCTGGATGCCCAGGAAGGCACCCAGGTAGTTCACCTCCCAGATGCGGCGCAGACTCTCGGGGGTCTCATCGGCAAGAGGGGCGGTCCAATAGATGGCGGCGTTGTTCACCAGCGCCCGCAACGGTCCCCGCTCCGATGCGGCGGCCACCACCCGGGCCCAATCGTCGGGCGAGGTCACGTCGTGGTGGAGATACACGGCCTGCCCGCGCAGCTCGGCGGCCACCGCCTCCCCCGGCTCATCGAGCACATCGCCCATCACCACGAAGGCGCCTTCGTCGACGAACTTCCTGGCCTCAGCCTCACCCTGGCCCCGGGCCGCCCCGGTCACAATCGCCACCCGTCCCTCAAGACATCCCATGGCCAAGTTCTAGCCCACAGGCGGCCACTAAGGTGCGGCCATGCCATATCCGCAAGCAGTCCTGGACATCGCCGCTCGCATCAACAACTGGGGGCGCTGGGGCGAAGACGACCAGATCGGCACGCTCAACTTCCTCACCGACGAGGTGGTGAAAGAGGCAGCCCAGTGCATCCGCACCGGCAAGCGCATCTCGCTGGCCTATCCCCTCCACAAAGACGGCCTTCAGACCGGCGTGATCCCCGGCCGGATCAACCCGCTCAAGACCATGGTGTCGCTCAACTCCTCAATGCTGGGCGACCCCGACATGTTCCACACCAGCGACGACGTGGTCACGATGGGCTTGCAGTGCGCCACCCACTGGGACGGCCTGTGCCACGCCATGTACCGGGGCAAGCTCTACAACGGCCACGACGCCTCCGCCATCACCGAGTGGGGGGCATCGGTGTGCGGCATCGAACAGGTCAAGAGCCTCACCGGGCGGGGCGTGCTGCTAGACATCGCCAAGCTCCACGGCGTAGACGTGCTCGAGCCGGGCCATGCCATTGGCTACAACGACCTTGCCAACGCGGCCGAAGCCCAAGGGGTGGAGATCCGCACCGGCGACATCGTCCTGGTGCGCACCGGCCTGTTCTCGCACGCCAAGGCCGGCGACCTCGAAAACTACTACGGCGAGCCCGTCCCCGAGATGGGGATCGTGCGCTCTGCGGGCATTGGCGTGACTGCCTGCGAGTGGTTCTACGACCACAGCATCGCTGCGGTGGCCACCGACAACATCGTGTTCGAGGTGCTGCCCTTCGACCCCGGCTTCGAAGGAGCGATCCTCGCCATCCACTGCCTCGACCTAGTGGACATGGGCCTCACCCAGGGCCAGAACTGGGACTTGGAGGAGCTGGCCGCCGATTGCGCCGCCGACGGTCGGTACGACTTCTTCCTGGAAGCCTCCCCTCAGCCGTTCGTCGGCGGTCTGGGGTCGCCGGTCAACCCGGTGGCCATCAGGTAGCGCAAGTCCGGGCCCCGGGTTTCAGACCAGCACGCCGACCTGCTCTACCAGCGAAGAGAGATCCAGGTTTTCGCGCAGAGCGTCGGCCAGACGGTTCAGATCCCGATGCCAGCGTTCCCGTGAATCCTCACCCGCATCTGCCTTCCAGCCCAGCCATTCCTCCAGCACCGCGTGCCGGTATTCGGCCTGGTCGAACAGCCCGTGCACATACGTGCCCATCACCCGACCATCGTCTGACCGGGCGACGAAGGGGTAGAGCGCCGGATTTGGCCGACTCTCGCCGTGGCGGATCTCGTAACCGGAGAAGTCCAGCTCCACCGGCCACCGGGCTCGCCCCGAGACGGCGCGGACCAGTTTCTCCTCCTTGAACTCGGCCTCCACCGGCAGCCAGCCCAACGCCCGGGTCTCCGCGGGCCCCTCAATGCCGAGGGGGTCGAGAATGCGCTGGCCGAGCATCTGGAGCCCCCCGCACACTCCGAGCACCCGCCCGCCGTATCGAGCATGGCGCTCGAGGGCCTCCACCCAGCCGCGCTCCCGAAGCCACGACAAGTCGGCGGCCACCGCTTTGGAACCGGGCAGCACCACCAGGTCGAACCCAGTCAGAGACTCGGGATCAGCCGCCCAGCGAAAGTCGATTCTGGGGTCGGATGCAAAAGGGTCGAGGTCGGTGGTGTTGCTGGCCCGCGGGTAGTGGATTCCAGCCACGCGAAGAGCCGCCGGGGGGTCTTGCTCCTGGGCGCTGCCGCGCCCTTCCCGGAACGAATGGGGCGAGTCCTCCTCAGGAAGAGCGAGATCGCGCACATACGGCACACAGCCCAGCAGCGGTATCCGCGTCCTGCTCTCCAGCCAATCGCACGCATCGCCGAGCAAAGACGCATCCCCCCGGAAACGGTTGACGACCAGAGCCTCCACCAACCGGCGATCACCGGGGTCGAGAGCGTCAACGGTGCCGTGCAGGGAGGCGAACACGCCTCCCCGGTCGATGTCGCCCACCAGCCACACGGGCACCTCCGCGGCTTGGGCGAAGCCCATGTTGGCGATGTCGCCCGCCCTCAGGTTGGGCTCGGCCGCAGACCCCGCCCCCTCGACCAGCACGAAGTCGTGCTCTTGGCTCAATCGGCGGAAGGCGGCCAGCACTTCGTCCAAGAGCCCCTCCCGGTCTTGCCGGAACCGACCGGCGAGCAGCGTCCCCCGAACCCGGCCCGAGACCACGAGCTGGGCCCGGTGGTCGGCCTCGGGTTTGAGCAAGACCGGGTTCATGTCCACCGTCGGCGCCAAGCCGCAGGCGAAGGCTTGCAGCGCTTGGGCCCGGCCGATCTCGCCTCCCGCCGGACAGGCCGCCGAGGCGTTGCTCATGTTCTGCGGTTTGAACGGGGCGACTCGGACGCCGGAGCGGGCCAGCAAGCGGCACAATCCCGCCACCAGGACGGACTTGCCCACCCCTGAAGCCGTCCCCTGGAGCATCAGGGCGCCGGTCATGGGCCCGCCACGGGCGATTCTTTCGGAGCTGGCCCCTCGGCTCGCTCCCTCGGGGTGGAGGTCTCGCGGCAGTCCTGCTGCAGGGGCGGTTCTCTCGGGGCTGATACTTCGGCTCGCTCCTCATCAGATCGGATCCGGTCGCGCAGGGGAATCTGGCGCACCAATACCGCGGCCAGGATGCCGAAGGCGATGACCGGCGCCCCCACCGCAAAGCAGCGCTGCACCCCCGCGGTGAAGGAGTCCAGCACCGCCTCCACGACGGAAGGGTCGGGAATGGCTCTGATCTGCTCGGGGCTGCCCAGCAGCTTGTCGGGGTCGGGAAGGCGGGCGAGCTGCGCCGGCGTGATCTTGGACTCCAGGGAGGAATCCAGCCTGGCGGCGTAGATGGCGCCCATGACCGCGGCGCCGATGGTGCCCCCCAGCGACCGAACGAAGTTGGTGGCGGCCGACACCAGGCCGATGTCTCGATGAGGGCTGGCGTTCTGCACGACCAGCACCAGCACCGGCATGGTCATGCCCAGCCCCAGACCGATCACGAAAACCATGAGGCCTGCCTGCACCTGGGTGGTGCCTCGATCCAAGAACACGGCCAAAAGCGCCATCCCCGCTGTCATCAGGGCAGTGCCCAGCACCAAGAACTGCTTGTAGCGCCCGAAGCGGGTGAGCAGCCTCCCCGACAAGACCGACGTGAAGGTTATGCCGATGAACATGGGCATCATGTTGAGCCCCGAGCCGGTGGCGCTCACCCCGGTCACCACCTGCAAGAACACCGGAATGAAAAGCGTGGCGCCGAACATCGCCAGGCCGATCAGCAACATGACCGACATCGACCACCGCACGATGTCGTTGGAATACAGCCGTGGCGGCAGGATGGGATCAGCGGCTTTGGTCTCCCACCAGAAGAACGCGGGCAAAAGCACGGCCGAGGCGGCCAGGATCAGGATCATCTCCGTCGAAGCCCAGGCGATCTCGTCGCCGCCCAGGCTGAGGGCAAGCAGCATGGGGCTGAAGCCCGCGACGAGCAGCCCGGCCCCGAGCCAGTCGATCGGACGGGCAACCATGTCGAGACGCACGTTGAACAGCACCGCAACGGCGGCCATCGAGATCAGGCCCACGGGGATGTTGATGTAAAAAACCCAGCGCCAGCTCAAGTGGTCGACGAAGAACCCCCCGATGAGCGGCCCGGCCACGCTGGCCGAGCCGAACGTGGCCGCGATGTAGCCCTGATAGCGACCCCGCTCGTTGGGGGCGACGATGTCGCCCACGATGGCCATGGGCAGGGCCAGGAGCCCGCCGCCGGCCAAGCCCTGCAAAGCCCGGAACAGCACGAGCTGCAACATGGTCTGGGACAGGCCGGCCAGCCCTGAGGTGATGATGAAGAAGCCGATGGCGATCTGGAACACCAGCTTGCGGCCGTAGATGTCGCTGAGCTTGCCGATGAGCGGGGTGGCAATGGTGCCGGTAAGCAGATAGGAGGTGAGCACCCACGCCACCTGGTCTTGACCGCCCAGCTCTCCGGCAATGGTGGGCACCGCGGTGGCCAAGACCGAGTTGTCCAGCGCCGCTAGGAACATGCCGGTCATCAGGGCGATCATGATGATGTGAACCTGGCGGGGGGCGAGGTCCTCAGGCTCGACGAGCTCCGGAGCGAACAGTCGGGACTTCAATGCGACCAGCTCCTGTGCTCGCCCCGACACGCCACTAGATGGAACGGGTCTTGCCCTCCCAGTGAGGATCCCGCAAACGGCGCTTGTAGAGCTTGCCGTTGGGGTCACGGGGCATCTGGTCGGTGAAGTCTATGGAGCGGGGCCACTTCTGCTTGGCGATCTGATCCCGGAGAAACGCCATGATCGCCGCCCGGGTGCCGTCGTCGGGGGCCACGCCGCCGGCGGGCTCGATCACCGCTTTGATCTCCTCGCCGGTGTCGTCGTTGGGAATGCCGAACACGGCGGCGTCGCCCACCAGCGGGCTCTGAAGCAGGGCGCCCTCGATCTCAGCGGGATAGATGTTCATCCCGCCCACGATGATCATGTCGTTGGCGCGGTCGTTGAGGAACAGGTAGCCGTCCTCGTCGAAGTAGCCCACATCGCCGACGGTGAAGAACTCAGCGCCCAAGCGGGCCTTCTCGGTTTTCTCCCGATCCTTGTAGTACTCGAAGGCGGCCCCTCCGGGCATCTTCATGTAGATGGTGCCGCTGGCGCCGGGGGGAAGCCGGTTGCCATCGTCGTCCACCACGATGACCTCTGAGCCGGGCCACGGGCGGCCCACTGTGCCGGGATGCTTCCGCCATTCGTCGGGGGGTACGTACGTGCCGCCGCCCTCGGTGGCCGCGTAGTACTCCCAGATGCAGTCGCCCCACCAGTCGAGCATCTTCTGCTTGGTCTCCACCGGGCAGGGCGCCGCCGCATGGACCATGCGCCGCAGCGACGACACGTCGTAGCGCTGCTTCACCTCGTCGGGAAGCTGGAGCAGGCGGTGGAACATGGTGGGGACCATGTGGCTTTGGGTCACCTTGTAGCGGTCGATGCGCTCCAGCGCGCCCTCAGCCGTCCATCGGCCCATGAGCACCGCGGGGTGGCCCATGTGCAGCGAAGTGGTGGCCCAGATGTTTACTGCGGTGTGGTACAGCGGGGCCTGGGTGATGTGGACGTTGTCGTCGTGGGGCATGATGCCCAGCAGCATGAACAGCCCCCCGGAGCCGGCCGCGGCCTCGTCGGGGTGGATCCCGGGCAAGCCCCGCCGCACGCCCTTGGGCCGACCGGTGGTGCCCGAGGTGTAGAACATGAACGACCCGGTGGTGAGGTCGTCGGGCCGGCTGGCGGGCTGGGAGTCGATGAGCGCCGACAGCGGGCGGAAGCCGTCGATGCTGCCGACCGAAAATCGGTTGGCGGCAGGCACATCGCTCTCCTGGAGCACCCTGATGGCCTGTTCGGCGAAATCCTCGTGGACGATGAACGCCTTGGTCTCGCTGTCATTGACGATATAGGCGATCTCCGGACCGGCCAGATGCCAGTTCACGGTGGTCAGGTAGTAGCCCCCCTGGTAAGCGGCCAGGGAGACGGCCATCTGCTCGATCCCGTTGGGCAGCACGGTGGTCACCTGGTCTCCTGCCTTCAAACCGGCTGCCCGCAGGCCATACACGATGCGGTTGGTGAACTCGGCGAGCCCTCGGTAGGTGATCTGATTGTCGTCGGGATCTGCCACCGCAAGGCGTCCGGGGTCGGCCTCGGCGATCTTCCAGAATCCCAGCACGTCGGTCTCAGCCATTGGCTTGCAGCTCCTCTCTTGCCGCGAACTTCGCTACGGCATCACCTGACATGTCCCTTTGCCCTCCCCTGGGCGGGCGCGCCCCGAGGATGGTAGGCGCAGCCTTGGCAATCGCCGAAACCAGGGCTACAAGCCGGTGAAGTCAGCAGGACGCTTCTCCATGAAGGCGGCAATGGCCTCGACGTTGGCCGCAGCACCCAGTAAACGGGAGAAGGCCGCGTTCTCCCGCTCCCGGGCGGCGGCCACCCCGTCATGCCAGCCGCAGGTGATGAGGGCCTTCGACTCCACCAACGACGACACCGGCAGCGCGGCCAGTTTCTGGGCGTGGACCATCGTGGTGTCCAGCAGCTCCTCAGGAGGGCACACCTTCCACACCAGGCCCATGCGCTCGGCTTCCTCGGCGCTGACCCACTCCGAGCTGAGCAGCGTCCACATGGCCTGTTGGCGGCCCAGCAGCCTCGGGAAGGTGTAGCTGCTGGCCGCTTCGGGGGCGACGCCCAAGCTGGAGAACGGGCACCGCAGCCGGGCCCCAGATGAGATAAAGGCCAGATCGGCGAAACCAAGCATGGTGGCCCCCACCCCAACTGCTAGTCCGTTCACCGCGACGATGAAGGGCTTGGGGAACGAGTCCATCTGGTCGATCATCCCGGCAAACCCATGGACGCCGGGCTCGACTCCGCCCCCTCCGGGGTTGCGGGCGCCCATCTCCACCAGGTCGGTGCCAGCACAGAACGCCCGCCCGGCGCCGGTGAGCACCACGACGGCCACCTCGGGGTCGGCGGCCGCATCGATCAGCGCCTGGGCGGCGGCGTCGTAGAGCGCCTCGTTGAATGCGTTCAGCGCATCGGCGCGGTTGAGGGTCAAAAGGCGCACCCGACCCCGGTCCTGGGTATCCAACATCCACCCTCCAGCCTACAGGCGGGCGGGAATTATATGCATTGAGTGCAGCCAACTTGTGGATTTCTTGGTTATCCAGGTTGTGAGCGATGCGGTTTCTCCCTATAGTGCCGCGGGCATGGCTTTGGGTATTGCAGTAGGAGCCTACCTCGTCGTGCATCTGCTCGGCGTTTACTTGTTGCGCGCGTCCGGGGTGGCCCAAGACCTGTTCGGCCGATTCCGCAACGTGCCCGATGCGCCCGAGCCCGGGCAGTTCTCTGATTTCACCGCTTTCGTGGAGACCCACTCCTTCTGGGACGCCGAGGACGGCGTAGCACTCGACGACATCGACGAGTTCGAGTTCCAAGCCGTCTTCTGGAACGAGAGGCGGCGCCGCAGCGCCTGACCCCGGCTTGGCGCGACCTTCAGTTCGACTTGGCGTGGAGGCCGCCGTCCACCGGCACCACGGCGCCGTTGATGAATGAGGCGGCGGGCAGCACCAGCGACAGAGTGACCTGGGCCACCTCCTCGGGGTCGCCGTAGCGGCGGGCCGGCACCCGGCGGCGGGCGTACTTCTGCTTGGCCTCCTCGGGGATGTCGTCGGTCATGGCGGTGCGGATCGGGCCGGGACACACTGCGTTGGCGGTCACCCCCCACTGCCCTAATTCCACGGCCAGCGCCCGGGTAAGCCCCACCACCCCGTGCTTGCTCGCCGTGTAGGGCGAGGTGTTGGGGGTGGCCATCATCCCCTCGGTGGACGCCACATTGACGATGCGCCCGTCGCCGTTGCGCTTCAGGTCGTCGAGGCAGGCTCGCACCAGCCGCATCTGCGCGGTGAGGTTCACCTCCAGCGCCGCCGCCCACGCATCTTCGTAATCGGGCGCATCCAGCGGCCCGCCCGCGACCACGCCCGCATTGTTGATCAGCATGTCCACCGGCCCCAGCGCGTCGCGTACCCGCGCGACCGCCGGATCGATGGCTCCTGCATCGGCTAGGTCGCATACCACTGCTAACGCCATGCCTCCGGCATCGACGATGGCTGCCACCGTCTCCTCCACCCCAGGGAGGTTGACATCCAGCGCGGCCACCTTGGCCCCTTCGTCTGCCAATAGCCATGCAGTGGCCCGACCCATGCCCGAGGCTGCGCCGGTGACCACCGCCACCCGCCCGGCCACCGACCGGTCCAGCTTGCTGAGGCGGGCCATCAGCCCCGGTGGGCCCGCTCGTGGCTGATGAGCCAGGCCTTGGCCTCGGGACGGCCTCCGTACTCCCCCACCGACCCGTCGCTTCGCACCACCCGGTGGCAGGGCACGACGAGGGCAATGGGGTTGGTGGACATGGCCGTGCCCACCGCTCGGGCCGCCCTCGAGGAACCGGCCATGCGAGCCAGTTCTCCGTAGGAGACGGTGGTGCCGTAGTCCACCGCCATCAGAGTGACCAGCACCCGGCGGTAGAAACCGCGGCTCAGCCGCCAGTCCAAGGCCAGATCGAACTCATGGCGGCAACCGTCGAAGTATTGGCGAATCTGTTTGACGGGCCTGTCCAGCCAGGCGGAATCGCCTTTGTCTGCCGAACAACCTCTGCCTCCCCAATGAGGCCCCTCGGCGAGCTCGGCCATCATGTCCTCTGCGGTTTCCCTGCCACCGAAGCTGATCCTCACCAGGCCCAGTGAAGTGGCTGCCAATTGAAGCCGCCCGATGGGCGTGTCCACCGATCCCAGTGCCACACCCAGATCATCGGCTTCAGGGAAAACTGGCTCGGAACCCAGATCATCGGCTTCAGGGAAAACTGGCTCGGAACGCGAAAGCAGCGCGGGTGCAGACATGGCGCTGACCGTAGCGGACTATCAGACTAGGGCGATGGCAGACTAGGGCGATGGCAGACTGGGACGATGGAATCCGCAAGCGCTGACATCGGCGGAATCGACGTCGCGCCGGTCAGCGCTTGGCTGGCCGCCAACCTCGCAGACAGCGAGCCCCCGTTCACCTTCGAGCTGATCGCCGCGGGCGGGTCCAACCTCACCTTCCGGCTGGCTGATTCCGGGAGCAGGCGATGGGCGCTGCGGCGGCCGCCGGTGGGATCGGCGCTGGCCACCGCCCACGACATGGGGCGGGAATGGCGCATCATGGCCGCGCTGGGCGAAGCCGGCGACGTGCCGGTGCCCGAGATGGTGGCCTTCTGCGGCGACCACTCGGTGAACGGGGCCGACTTCTACGTGATGAGCTTCGTGGAAGGTCGCATCCTGAGAGACCGGGACTCGGCCGCTGACATGACGCCCGAGCAGGCCGAGATCGCCACCCAGAGCCTGCTCGACGTGCAGATCGCCTTGCACACCCTCGACCTCGACGAGGTGGGACTGGGCGAACTGGGCCGCCGGGAGGACTATGTCGGCCGCCAGCTCAAGCGCTGGCGCCGCCAAGTGGAGGCTGCAGGGGTGCGGGAGGTGCCCCTGCTCATCGAGCTTCACGAGCGGCTGCGGGCGGCCAAGCCGCCCGAGGCCGCTCCCGCAGCGCTGGCCCACGGCGACTACCGCTTCGACAACACCGTGCTGAACGACCAATGGGAGATCGCCGCGGTGCTCGACTGGGAGCTGTGCACCACCGGCAATCCCATCGCCGACTTCGCCTGGTCGCTCCAGTACTGGGCCGACCCCGGCGATGAGATGAGCTTCCTCACCGATCCGCCCACCCTTCAAGACTGCTTCGCCCGCCGGGCCGAGGTGGCCGAACGCTACGCCGCCCAGTCGGGCTTCGACCTGTCCGACCTCGGCTACTACGCAGTGTTCAGCTGGTGGAAGCAGGCCTGCATCGTGGAGGGGGCCTATGCCCGCCGCCTCAAGGGCATGAGCGGGGGCATGGGCGCCACCGGCGACGCCGACGGAATCGCCCGCCGCGTGGACGACATGCTGGCCCACGCCGCTGATATGGCCGCCGGATTGCTCTAGCGGCCTCGAGGTCAGGCTGCGACCGACACCGAGGCGGTGAGCAGCACCAGGGTCAACAGCGACATCGGCACCCCCAGGCGGAGGTAGTCGGTGAACCGGTAGCGGCCCGGGCCGTAGACCATGGTGTTGGTCTGATACCCGATGGGGGTGAGGAATGACGCCGAGGCGGCCACTGCCACCCCCAAGGCCATGGTGCGGGGATCCAGCCCCGATTGGCCCGCCGCCTCCAACGCCACCGGGAACACCAGAGCCACCGCGGCCACGTTGGTGATGAGCTCGGTGAGCACCATGGCGGCCATCACGATGCCCAGCACCACACCGGCGTCGCCTATGAAATCGAAGCCGGCGATGATGCCGTCGGCCAGTTCCTCGGCCAAGCCCGCCTCTTGCAATGCGGCCCCTAAACCGAACGCCGCGCCGATGGTGATGAGCACGCTGAAGTCCACGGCCTCCCTGGCCTCGCGGGGGGAGAGCACCCCGCCGACCACCACCGCGCCCGCGGCGATCAACGCGGCCTCCAGCACGCTCAGCACTCCCGCCGCGGGCAGCACGACCAAAGCTGCCACCGCGGCCAGCGCCACCGGTGCCCGCCGAGTGGCTCGGGGAGGGGACCCGCCCAGCCGGGACACCAGCAGGAAGTCGTTGCGATTGCGCCACCGCTCGTCGAAGCCGTCGGCGGCCAGCACCAGCAGCGCGTCGCCGTTGCGCAGCCGAACTTGGCCGAACTTGGCCTCCACGGAGGCGCCTGAGCGGTGGATGCCCACCACTGCGGCCTGGTAGCGCCCCCGGAAGCCGGCTTCGGCCAGCGTCCGCCCGCTGAGGGGTGACGCCGCCCCCACCACGGCTTCGAAGAAGGTGTGGTCGTCGGAGTCCACCGCGTCCAGATGGGGATCTTCGGCCGAGACCAGCCCGGTCATGGCCTGCAAGTCCACAACCAAGTCCACCCGGCCCGCGAAAGTGAGCCGGTCGCCGCCTCGCAGCACGAAGGTGGGCGCCACCGGGGCGATCACCGTTCCCTGCCTCTCCACTTCCACCAAGAAGACCCCTTGGAGCTGCCGCAGGCCGCCGGCTTCAACCGACTGCCCGTCGAACGCCCCCTGCTGCGCCACGTACATCGACACCAGATAGGAGCGGCCTTCGCCGGCCGGCTCGGGGTCTCGCCGCTCGGGCAGCACCCAGGGGGCGAACACCACGATGAGAACGAGCCCGGCCCCGGCCAGGGGCAGTCCGAATCGGGCCAGCTCGAACATCTCCAGCTCTTCATAGCCCGCCGACTCCAGCAAACCTCCCAGCACCAGGTTGGTGCTGGTGCCGATGGCGGTGATCGCCCCGCCCAGGATGGTTGCGTATGAAAGCGGGATCAGGTAGCGGGAGACAGCCTGCCCGTACCGTTCGGCCCAACTCCGCACCGCAGGCACCAGCATGGCCACAATCGGCGTGTTGGCCAGAAACGCCGATGCTGCGCCGGCCGGGACCAGCAGCCGCAACAGCGCCGCCCGGTTGCGGGACCCTCGGTCCAATACCCGGCCGACTACTGGTTGAAGGGCATTGGTCTTGGTCACCGCGCCGGCCACCACGTACAGCGACCCGATGGCGAAAACGGCGGGGTTGGCGAACCCCCCGAAGGCCTGATCCACGTCGATCACTCGCAAGAGGAATAGGCTGCCGGTGGCGCCCAGCACCCCGGCCGCGGGCGACAACCGGTTGCTGACGAGCCCGGCGCCCATAGCCGCCAGCACCGCAATCGTGAGCACCGCATCGCCATCCATCTCGGGAAATGCTAATGGCGCGTCGCCGCAACAGCGGCGGGACGGCCTGCTGCTGATTGGCGGCCCGATGGCTGAGACGCGGCCGTCCTACGATAGGAAATACCCCTGTGGCTTCAAATCTGATCCAACCCCATGGAGGCCAGCTCGTCGATCTGATGGTCGACGGCGCCGCCTCTGAGAGGCTCAAGGCGGAATCGCGCGACCTGCCGTCGCTCACCCTCCAGCCCCGCCAGCTATGCGACCTAGAGCTGCTGTTGAACGGCGGCTTCTCCCCGCTGCAGGGCTTTATGGGCCAAGCCGACTATCAACGGGTGTGCTCCGAGATGCGGCTGGCCGATGGAACGCTGTGGCCCATGCCCATCACCTTGGACGCAGACGGCGGCACGGCCGAGGCGGCTCAGGCCGCCGGGCGTCTGGCGCTGCGCGACGTGGAAGGGGTCATGCTGGCCGTGCTCACGGTGAGCGACGTGTGGCAACCCGACACGGAGGCGGAGGCCGAGGCGGTGTTCGCCAGCTCCGACCCCGACCACCCCGGCGTCGGCCACCTGATGGGCAGCACCGCCCAGTTCTACCTGGGGGGATCGGTGGAAGGCCTCCAACTCCCCGTCCACTACGACTTCGCCGATCTGCGCCGCACCCCGGCCCAGCTGCGAGCGGCATTCGACGCCGCGGGCTGGCAGCGGGTGGTGGCGTTCCAAACCCGCAACCCGATGCACCGGGCCCATGTGGAGCTGACCCGCAGAGCCGCCGCGGAAGCCAACGCCAACCTGCTCATCCACCCGGTGGTGGGCATGACCAAGCCCGGAGACGTGGACCATTACACCCGGGGCCGGGTGTACCAGCACATCATCAGGCGCTACCCGGAGAACTCGGCCATGCTGGCCATGCTGCCGCTGGCCATGCGCATGGCGGGCCCCCGCGAGGCGGTATGGCACGCCATCATCCGCAAGAACCACGGCGTGTCCCACTTCATCGTGGGCCGCGACCACGCCGGACCAGGATCCGACGCCTCTGGCAATCCCTTCTACGGCCCCTACGACGCGCAGGACATGCTGGCGGACCACACCCGCGAGCTGGGCGTGACCATGGTGCCGTTCAGGATGATGGTGTACGTCCCCAGCAGCGACAGCTACCACCCCATCGACGAGGTGGACGAGGGCACGGCCACTTTGAGCATCAGCGGCACCGAGCTGCGGGACCGCTTGGCCTCGGGCGACGACATCCCCGAATGGTTCAGCTATCCCGAGGTGGTGGCAGAGCTGCGCCGCACCCACCCGCCGAAGTCCGGGCAGGGGTTCACCGTGTTCTTCACCGGCCTCAGCGGCTCGGGCAAGTCCACTATCGCCAATGCACTGTTGTCCAAGCTCTTGGAGCGGGGCGGGCGGCCGGTGACTTTGCTCGACGGCGATGTGGTGCGCACCAACCTCTCATCGGAGCTGGGCTTCTCCAAGGAGCACCGCGACATCAACATCACCCGCATCGGCTACGTGGCCTCGGAGATCACCAAGCACGGCGGCATCGCCATCTGCGCGCCGATCGCCCCCTACGCCGAGCCCCGGCGCCGCAACCGGGAGGCCATCTCCGCCAGCGGCGGCTACGTGCTGGTATATGTGTCGACCCCGCTGGAAGTGTGCGAGGAGCGGGACCGCAAAGGGTTGTACGCCAAGGCCCGGGCCGGGATCATCAAGGAGTTCACCGGCATTTCCGACCCCTATGAGGCGCCGGCCGACGCCGATGTGGTTCTGCCCACCGTGGATCAGACCCCCGATGAGGCAGCCCAAATCATCATCGACCACCTAGAGGCCGAGGGGCACCTCGACCCGATCGGCCACTGAGGTGTCGCGCGCCGACGATCTCGAGCGCATTTCCAAGGCGCTGTCGGCGGCCGACGAGGTGCTGAAGCGGTTCACGCCCGGCGAAGTGGCCTCCGAGCTCAAAGACGGCGGCGACCCGCTGACCGCGGCCGATACCGCGGTGAACGAGGCGCTGGCCCAGGTGCTGCGGGGAAGCGATGAGGGCTGGCTGTCTGAGGAGACCACCGATGCCGGAGAGCGCCTCGAACGGCGTCGAGTGTGGGTGGTGGACCCCATCGACGGCACCCGCGAGTTCATCGACGGCATCCCCGAGTGGTGCGTCTCCGTCGGGCTGGTGGAAGACGGCGTGCCGGTGGCCGGAGGCGTGCTGAGCCCGCCCAACGGGCACATGATCATCGGGGCGGAAGGCACCGGCGTCGTGTGCAACGGCCGACCCGCGGGCGCCGCTGACACCACCGATATTCGGGGCGCTCTGGTGCTGGCCTCCCGCAGCGAGGTCAAAAGAGGCGAGTGGGAGCGGTTCTTCGCCACGCCGATCGCGGTGCGCAACATGGGCTCAGTGGCCTACAAGCTGAGTTTGGTGGGCGCCGGGTTGGCCGACGCCACTTGGACGCTGGTGCCCAAGAACGAGTGGGACGTGGCCGGCGGAGCTGCCCTGGTGAGGGCCGGCGGGGGGCGGGTTTTCGGCGTCAACGGCGCCGATGTGGTGTTCAACCGAGCCGACCCGCTGATGGACGGCTTCATCGCCGTCGCCCCCGGCTTGAGCGAGCAGGTGATGGCGTTGCTCGACATCTGCTCGAACCGGTGAGAACATCCGGACCGCAAGAGCCGGCGGCGCTGATGCAAAAGCAGTGAACGACCACCAGCTGGCTGCTCGGCTGGCCTCGGAGGCGGGGGATCTGCTGATCCGCCTCAGGGCCGAGATGAGCCGAAAGCGTCTGGCCCCGTTTGCAGTGGGGGCCCGGGGCGACGCCGCCGCCCATGACCTCATCGCCCGCGGCCTCCGACAACACCGCCCCGACGACATGGTGCTGTCCGAGGAGTCGCCCGATGACCGCCGACGGCTTCACCACCGTCGGGTGTGGATTGTGGATCCGCTCGACGGCACCCGCGAGTTCTCCACGCCCGGTCGCACCGATTGGGCCGTCCACGTGGCCTTAGTGGCCGACGGCGCACCCGTTGCCGCCGCGGTGGCCCTGCCCGCCCAAGGAATCACCCTGGCCACCGAGCCGGCGCCTCCCACGCCCCCGGCCGCGGCCCAAGCCCGGGTCATCACCAGCCGAAGCCGACCGGGCCGACTGGCCCGCGGCATCGCCGACGACATCGGGGCCGAAATCGTCCAGTTGGGCTCGGCCGGCGCCAAGGCGGCCGCCGTCATCAAGGGTGAAGCCGAGGTGTACGCCCACGCGTCGGGCCTGCACGAATGGGACCTGTGCGCTCCCGCCGCGGTGGCCGCCGCCGCGGGGCTGCACGTTTCCCGTCTCAACGGCGAAAAGCTGAGATTCAACCAGTCGGACACTTATTTGACCGATTTCGTCATCTGCCATCCGAACTTCGCCAAACGGGTGATCCCCCGATGATCCCCGTGGTCTCCTCCTGCCACATGCAGCGCCCGAGTGCGGCCGGCGAGGCCCGATGAGTCTTCGCGGTGCCGCTCGCGAAGACGGGAAGAACCCGTGCGGCTGATAATCGCCCGGTGCTCGGTGGATTATGACGGGCGGTTGGCCGCGCGCCTGCCCGAGGCGGTGCGGCTCATCATGATCAAAGCCGACGGCTGCGTGGCCGTCCACGCCGACGGCGGAGCATACAAGCCGCTCAACTGGATGAACGCCCCCAATCGCCTCTCGGTTCAAGGCGAAGTGTGGACGGTGGTCAACCCGGCCGGCGAGAAGCTCACCATCACCATCCACGAGCTGATCTCCGATACCGACTACGAGCTGGGCCACGACCCCGGGCTCGACAAAGACGGGGTGGAGGCCCATCTGCAGGAGCTGCTGGCCGCCTCGCCCGAGGTGCTGGGCGCCGGATTCCGACTGGTGCGCCGGGAATACCCCACCGACATCGGTCCGGTTGACCTGCTCTGCCGAGACGCCGCCGACAAAGCCGTCGCGGTGGAGGTGAAGCGCCGCGGAGAGATCGCCGGAGTGGAGCAGCTCGACCGCTATCTGCTGTTCTTGAACCAAGATCAGACGCTGGCCCCGGTGCGGGGCGTGCTCGCCGCTCAGATCGTCCGGCCTCAAGCTCGGGCCTTGGGCGCCAACCGGGGCATCGAGTGCGTCGAGATCGACTACGACGCCCTCAGGGGCATCGAGCCCGACCAAACCAAGCTCTTCTAGCACAACCACGGATTTACGCCCTCAGGGGCATCGAGCCCGACCGAACCAAGCTCTTCAACCCTGCTCGCCCTCCAATCTGTGGCTGGCGGCCCGCTACGATCCCGTCATCCCGATGGATCGCCAGCCTCCCCTCCGCCTGCGTCGTCCTCCCCGCCCGCTTTGGGTGTGGGCTCTCATGTTCGCCCCGGTCATGATCCTGGCGGCATGGCTGCTGTGGTGGCTGGCGGACTACTCCGGCAGCGGCGGCAGAACCCCCCGGGGATTGAGGATCGAAAGCCCGGCCATCCCCGACACCAGCGTCGACATCGGCGGCTTGAGCGAGCAGGATGTCGCTGCGGTAATCGCCGAGCTGGCCCAGCGCTTCGCGCGGACCCCGGTGGAGATCGCCACCTCCAGCGGCGCGCTGACCGCGACTGCCGGGGAGTTGGGACTGGCGGTGGACGTGGAGGAAACCGTGTCGGGGATCATGGAGTCGGAAAACAGCACGGGCAATCCCATCAGCTGGACGGCCTCGTTCTTCGAGAGTTCTCGGTCGGAGCTGAAGCTCACCTTGTCTCCGGACGCCAGCCGGATCGCGGAGCTAGAAGCCGAGCTGCATCGCGCCCCGGTCGACCCGCGCATCGTGCTGGGGAACGGCGCATTCCAGGTTGCCCCCGGCGTGCCCGGCGAGATCGCCGATCTGGCCCCGGCGCTCCCCCGCTTGCTGGAAGCCGCCAAACAGGGCGACAACCCGCTGAGGGCCGAGGCCGACGTGCGCCTCGTCGCCCCCGAGGCCGATGAGGAAGCGATGGCGCAGGCGGTGGGGTGGATCAACCAGCGCACGGGCCAGGGAATCCTGGTGACGGTGGAAGAGGTCACCAAGCGAGTGCAGCCGGCTCAGCTGCGAACCTGGCTGACGCTCCACTCCGAGGATGACCGGTGGTCATACGGCATCGACCGGCAGCAGGTGAACGCTGATCTGGCCGAGCTGTTCGCCGAGGTGGCCACCGTGGCCTCCGAGCCGATCCTCACCGTCCAAGACGACGTGCCGACCCTGGTCAGTGAAGTCCCGGCGTATATCTGCTGCCAGTCGAGCGCGGCCCAAGAGGTGCTGGCCGCCCTAGACGCCCCCCAGCCCGCCGTGGAGTTGGAGCTTCAGGAGTCCGACGAGGTCAACGACCAGAGCTGGCTCATCGAGCGGGGCATTGTCGAACTCACCGGGCGCTTCACCACCTCCTACACGCCGGGGCGGCCCCGGGTCTCCAACATCCACCGAATCGCCGACCTGCTCCAAGGAGTGGTGGTCTACCCGGGCGAGATCTTCTCGGTCAACAACTATGTGGGCGAGCGCACCGAGGCGAAGGGGTTCGTGGACGCCGGAGTGATCTACAACGGGGTGTACAGCACAGATGTGGGCGGCGGCATCTCCCAGTTCATCACCACCTTGTTCACCGCGGCGTTCAACGCCGGGATGGAGTTTCCCGAATATCAGGCGCACAGCATCGACATCGCCCGCTACCGCGAGGGAGTGGACGCCACCATCTCGTGGCCCGAGCCGGATTTCAAGTTCCGCAATTCCAACCCCTACGCGGTGCTGCTGTGGCCCACCGTCACCGACCGCAGCGTCACCGTCAGCATCTACTCGACCGTCC
>JAPOSH010000175.1 GCA_026709815.1 bacterium
TCGAGCGCGGGCCGCTCGACGACGAGGCTGCCATGGGGATTCTGACCACCGGCGAGTTAGTGGTGCTGGGGCGCATGCCCTGGAGCTCCAACATGACCGTCCTGGTCGACGTGCGCGCCCCCGGCGCCCCCGTGATCCAGGGGGTGTACAAGCCGGTGAAGGGCGAGCGCCCCCTATGGGACTTCCCCGCTGGACTGCACCGGCGGGAGACCGCCGCTTTCGAGCTGTCCGCCGCCTTGGGCTGGGATCTCGTGCCCCCTACCGTGCTGCGCGACGGGCCGCTGGGCGAGGGCTCGGTGCAGCTCTATGTGCCCACCGACTACGACGAGCACTACTTCACCCTGCGCGAGGCGCCCGAGCACCGCCGCTGGTTCCAGCGGCTGTGCGCGTTCGACTTCGTCATCAACAGCACCGACCGCAAGGGGGGCCACATCCTGCTCGGACGCGACGGGCGGCTCTATGCCATCGACAACGGGCTGTCCTTCCACTGCGAGTTCAAGCTGCGCACGGTGATCTGGGATTGGGCGGGAGCGTCGCTGCCGCCTGAGTTGGCCGATGACGTGGGCCGGCTGGCAGGCGAGGGTCTCGCCGACGGCCTCGCCGGAATGCTCTCGCAGCCCGAGCAAGATGCACTGTTGGCCCGAGCGGCCGCGCTGGCAGGCGAGGGCAGGTTTCCCGTGGATCCCAGCGGCCGCCGCTATCCCTGGCCGCTGGTGTGAAGACCGCGACCCCACGCGACCCCAAATACCGGCCCCAGAATAGAAGCCAGCCCCAGAACAGAAGCTAGCCCTGAAATAGAGTTCAGCCCCGGGCCTGGAGGGCTTCGATGAGCTTGGGCAGCACCTTGTGGACATCGCCCACCACTCCGAGGTCGGCGATGCCGAAAATGGGCGCCTCGGCGTCTTTGTTGACGGCGATGATGTTCTTGGCCCCCTTCATCCCCACCATGTGCTGGGTGGCGCCGGAGATGCCGCAGGCCACATAGACATCGGGCTTGACCACCTTGCCGGTCTGGCCCACCTGGTGGGAGTAGGGCACCCAGCCCGCGTCCACGATGGCTCGAGAGGCCCCGGCGGCGCCGCCCAGAATCTTGGCCAGATCCTCGATCATGGCGTACTTCTCGGCTTCGCCCAGGCCCCGCCCGCCCGAGACCACCACGGCGGCTTCGTCCAGCTTGGGGCCCGAGGACTCCTCGGCGAAGCGGTCGACCACCCGAGCCGCCCCGGTGGCCCCCAGATCGGGCACCGGCAGAGCAGACACCGCTGCCGGACCGCCGCCGGACTCCTCGGCGGCGAACGATTTGGGGCGAACCAGGAACAGGCCGGTGCCCGAACCGCTGAACCGGGTGCGCACGTTGACCGTGCCGCAGAAAACCGGCTCGGTTCCGACCAGGCCCCCCCCGACGTCGTCCTGTTCGACGATGTTGGTTATGACCGGCGCTCCGAGCTTGACCGAGAGCCGCCCGGCCACGTCTCGGCCGTCGTAGGTGGTGCCGAACAAGATCGCATCGGGAGCAGCGCCGCCCTCGATGGCCGCAGCCATCGCCGATGCCACCGCCGGCCCGGCCAGGCCGTCCCCCAAGTCGCCGGTGGCATGGACCGCAGCGGCCCCGTGAGCGCCCAGCTCGGCCGCCAGCGGCTCGCCGTCTGCGCCTACCACCGCTTCCACGGTGTCGGCCACCTCTCGGGCCTTGGCCAACAGCTCAAGGCTGATCGTGGCGACCTTGCCGCCCGAAGCCTCGGCGAACACCCAGATGGTTCCCATGCTGCCTCCTCGCGTCCCTAGCGCCTAAACGATCCTGAGCTCTTCGAGCAGGGCGATGATGCGCTCGTGGGAGTCGCCCTCATCGGTGATGATCTCGCCCGCCTCCCGCTCGGGGGCCGGGCTGACATCGGTGATCTCCTGGCCGCCGCCGGCCCAGCCGACCTCATCGGCGTCGAGGCCCAGATCGGCGATGCCCACCTGGTCCATGGGCTTGGACTTGGCCGCCATGATGCCCTTGAACGACGGATAGCGGGGCTCCACCACTCCCGCGGTCACCGACACCACTGCGGGCAGCGGGCACCGGACCTCGTCGTAGCCGGCCTCGGTCTGGCGCTTCACCACCACCTCGCTGCCGTCTGCTTGGATCTCCTTGGCAAAGGTGACCGAGGGCAGGCCATCTTCATTCAATCCATGAATCTGACGAAATGGTTTACTAACCTGCATTTCCA
>JAPOSH010000080.1:0-9568 GCA_026709815.1 bacterium
CTGGGGATGAACGCTCAGTTCATGCTCTGGACGCTCAACACCTCCATCACGGAGTTCGCGGCCACTGATGATCCCGGTATGTGGCGGCTGGTGCGGTACAACGACGCCGCCCATCTCAACGGTCTGCCCTCCCGAACCGATCCCGGGGCTAGCGGCCGTCAGAGGACGAGCACATAGCCGGGGTCGGTTGCGGTGAGTTCGCCGATCACTGCCGCACTGTGGCCGCTGGCGATGAGTCGGGCCTTGGCTTCGGCCGCTGCTGTCGGGGAGCAGGAGAACAACAGGCCGCCTGAGGTCTGGGCGTCGGCCAACATGGTCAAGGTCCGCTGATCGTCCGACCCTCTGGTCCAGGGGCGGACGTGTGCGAGGTTGCGGACCGTTCCCCCTGGGACGAAACCCTGGTCCAGCAGATCCCAGGCGCCGGGGTACACCGGCACGGCATCGGCGCGGATCACCGCGCCCACGCCGCTGGCCGCGGCCAGCTTCTGCAGATGGCCGAGCAGGCCGAAACCAGTGACGTCGGTGGCCGCGGTGGCCTTGGACTCATGGGCCGCGGTGGCTGCTTCATCATTCAGCCGGGCCATCTCGGTCACCCCTGCGGCGTAGATTTCCGCCAGCTGGCCGCCTGGTTCTGTCGCCGCGGGCTCGGAGCGTTTGACCGCGGTGGCCAAAAGCCCGGTGCCCAGCGGTTTGGTCAGCACCAGGAACTGTCCGGGCTGGGCGCCCGCGTTGGTCAGGAGCCCATCCTCATCGGCTTCACCGGTGACCGCTTGTCCGTACATGGGCTCCGGTCCGTCTACCGTATGGCCTCCCACCACGGCCCAGCCTCCCGCATCGGCGGCGGACGCCCCGCCCGCTAGCACCTCGGCAAGAATCTCCAGCGGAAGCGTTCCATGCGGCCAGGCCACGAGGTTCAGCCCGAATCTCGGAGTGCCGCCCATGGCGTAGACATCTGAGGCCGCGTTGGCGGCGGCGATGCGGCCCCAGGTGTGGGGATCATCGACGACTGGCGTGAAGAAATCGGCGGTTGAGATCAGAGCGCGGCCTTCTCCTAGGCGCCACACCGCAGCGTCGTCACCGGTTTCTATCCCCACGATCAAATTCTCGTGGGTGGGGGTTGGCAGTGTGCGCACGACCTGCGCCAACTCGGACGGTCCGAGTTTGCCGGCTCAACCGGCACCGTGGCTGTAAGCCGTGAGCCTCCCTGTTTGCGGGTTCACGGCCCCGAAGCTATCGCTGTCGGCCCGGCGCTGGCTTGTCGCGACCATGGCGGCTCAGAGCTGTCCGACGATGACTGCTGTCGGCTCGGCGCTATTTCTGCGACACTCCACTAGCTTTGCTTTCGTGGCTTCTCACGAGCGGGCTGGGCGCTCTCGCCGGGCGCCACCGGGCTGGTACTCCGACCACCCCCAGCGCGGCTTTCGATATTGGGACGGCGAATCATGGGCCGAGCCGATGGGCAGGTCGGCTGGGCTCTCCCATGCTGGAAGCGCCGATCACTCCTCTTCGATCCGCCAGAGGACAGGGCTCGCCTTTTTGGGGGCCGCGGTGGGTTTGGTGATCGCCGGTCTGGTACTGCCCTGGGCTGAGGGCAGCCACGGCAGTCGGGGGGTGCTGGACGGCGGCATTCCATGGCGTGTGAGCCCAGCAGGAGCGGCCGATTCGTGGCTGCTGCTGTTGGCGGCTGTGGTGATGCTGTGGGGGCTGTTGGCGGCGTTGGCCGCCGACAGCCGGCGAATGTGGCTGGCCGTGCTGGTCGCGGGGTTGGCCGACATGGGCTTCTGCGTTTGGGAAGGACTAGCGATAGACGACGGTTTGGACTTGGTCGGGGCCCGAGTTGGCGCGGGCCTGTTCGTGGCCTACGCCGGCGGGGCAGCAGCCGCGATGAGCGGAGTGCTGCTTCGACCATCCCGATGAGAAAAGCTGCTAGAGAAAGGCTGTTAGACGCCGCCGTTGTCTGCGACAGGTGTCGCGGCCTTGGCGCGAACCAGCGGCAGCTCTACCACCATCTCGGTGAACTCGCCCGGCTCGGTGTTCACGGTGATGGTGCCGCCGTGCTCGCGGATGATGTCGTTGGACAGCGCCAAGCCCAGCCCGGTGCCCTCGTTGGTGGGCTTGGTGGTGAAGAACGGGTCGAAGATCTTCGCGGCCACGTCAGGGGGGATCCCGTTCCCGTTATCCCGCACGCTGAGAATGGCCCGGTCGTCGGTGCGCTGACTCTTCAAGACCACGGTGGGGGTGTAGTCGCCTGCGGTGCCCGCCTCGATCAGCTCTTTCTGCTTTTTGTTGGTGGCGTAGCCGGCGTTGGCCACAAAGTTCAGAAAAACCCTCCCGAGGTCTTGGGGCACGACCTCTATCTGGCCCATGTCCGGATCGAACTCCTCCTTCAAAAGGACTTGGAACTCAGGATCCTGGGCCCGGGCGCTGTGGTAGGCCAGGAGTGAATGCTCGTGAATGAGCTCGTTGACGTTGATCATCTGGGTATCGCCCCCGCCGCGCCCCATCAGCAGCATGTCTTGGACAATGCGGTTGGCCCGCTTGCCGTGGGACTGGATGCGCTCTAAGTTGTCATTTAGATCTTGGTTTATCTCCGCTATGAGGGATTTCTGGTCGTCGGAGAGATCGACTTCGATCTCCTCGTAGATTTCGGCCAGCTCCTCTAGCAGTTCAGCCGACGCCGCGGAGAAGTTGTTGATGAAGTTGAGCGGATTGCGGATCTCATGGGCCACGCCGGCGGTGACCTCGCCGAGCGCGGCCAGCTTCTCCCGGGCCACGATCTGGTCTTGAGCCTGGTCGAGTTCTTGCAGAACCTTTTGTAGTTCTTCGTTGCGCTCGCTCAACTCCTGGGCCAGCTGCTCCACCAGGTTCAGGCGCTGGATTTCCAATGCGTGGCGGCGGAACACCTCCAAGGCTGACGCCATCTCGGCGATCTCATCGCGACCGCTGACCTCCACTTCCTCCTCTAGCTCGCCCTGGGCCAGGGTTCGCATGCGACCTGACAGCCGGCCGATTCGGCGCAACAGAACGCGGCCGATGAACAGCCAGCTGATGAGTCCTGCGCCGATGACGCCGATGGCGCTGATGACCACCAAGATGATGCGGGCGTTGTCGATCGTTTGGGCTGAGTTTCGCGCCGCTTGATCGGCCCCTGCTCGGGCATTCTGCACGATGGCGTTGACCTCGCTGAGCAGATCAGCAGATAGCGACTGATTTGCGGCCAGCAACTGGTCTTGGCGCTCGATGATCTTCAGGCGGTCGATCGAAACCTGAAACACGCCCTGATCGCCGCTCCCTTTCGCCAGCAGTGAACTGACCACCGAATCCAGACCCGGGACCATTTGGGATTCGGCGATGGTCGACAAGCTGATCTCAATTCGATCCTCGGCGGACTCGAAGCTCTCTCGCAACGGCTCGACGAAACCGGCTTCAGATGCGATCAGGGCGCTGCTCATGAGCTCGGAGGTCTGGGCGATGTCGGCCTGGATGGCGTTGAGATGCCGGTAGACGAGCAGTTCAGCCCCCGATGTGCGGGTGAAGACATCGATCGGCTCGGTGCCGAAGTTCCGGTAGCCGGTGGCTTGGAAGAACAGCTGGTTGTCGAGCGCCGGGATGATGATGCTGCTGGTCTGATCGGACAGGGCTGAGATCTCGCCCTTGAGCTGATCGATGCTTCGATTCAGGCCGTACAGGCGGGGCATGTCGGCGGTGATGGTGGTGATGTTGTCGTTCAGATCCTCCGTGGCGGCGGCGATTGCCTGGATGTGGATGTTGCCCGGATCGGCGGCGGCGAGCGGCTGGAAAAGCTCTTCGAACTCCTCCTGGGCCGCGGCCACCTCGGCTGAGATGGCTGTGAACTGCTCGGAGGGCGCAATGGTGATGCGAGGAGCGGCCGCGGCGATGGCGTTGCTCAACTCGGCTAGGCTGAATGCGCTGGCCAGCTCGGGCACGCTCTCCTCGGTCACCTGGTTCTGGCTCTCGTTCACGCTGGAGAAAGAGATCCAGCTCACGACGCTGGCCACAATGGTGAGCGCCACCGCCGCGAAAAAGCCGGCGTATATCCGGGTGGAGATCCGGGAGGTGACCGAGGGCCGCTGAACTCCGACTGCGGGCACTGAGCCTGAGGGCGGATTCGGCGCCGTCACTGTCCGGCGTCTCCCATGGAGGACGCGGGATGGTAGACCCCGTTGGAATCGATCACGGTCATGAAGACGGCATCAGAGCCCTGATTGTCCACAGAGGGGTCGGTTTCATCTCCGAAATCCAGTGCGAACCCGTCGATGTCGAACTGGCCCCCGCCCAAGATGCTCTCCAAGAAGCAATCGCGGTCGAGCTCAGCACCGCAGGCCTCCAACCCGGTGATGGCCAAACGGCCGGCGATGTAGCCCTCCAAGGACACGAATCCCGGTATGGCCGTCGGGTCGAGCGCTGCCAAGGCGGCGGTGTAGGAGGCCACGACGGGAATCGACTGGTCGGTGGGAAAGGGGATCACCTGGGTGACGTAGATGCCCTCCCCCCCTGCTCTGAGCGCGTTGGCCAGTGCGTTGCTGCCCACAAACGAGACCGTCATGAAGATCGGATCAAAGCCGATGTGGCGGGCCCAGGTTATGAGGGCCGCAACCGGCTGATAAGCCCCGATCAAAATCACCGCCTCGGGGTCGCCCCGCCGCAAGTCGAGCAGCCCCGACTTCACCGCGGTGGTGTTGCGGGGGTAGACGCCGGTGGATACCAACTCCATCCCCCGGCGCTCGAGCGCGGCCCGCGTCCCGTTGTATCCAGCCCGTCCGAAGGAGTCGTCTTGGAACAAGATCGCGATCCGGTTGACGCCCAAGTCGGCGGTCAGCCGCTCGACCATTTCCTCGGTTTCTTGGGCGTAAGAGGCCCGGAGGTTGATGATGTTGTCCCACTCGTCGTCGCGGAGGAATCCCGCCCCGGTGAACGGCGCCACATAGGGGATCCCCGCCTCGGCCGCAACCGGGGTCGCCGAACGCGACGTCGGTGTGCCCACCGCCCCAATGAGAGAGAACACCTGGTCCTCGTTGATCAGGGCCTGGGTGTTGGCAATGGCTGCCTCGGGCTCGTAGCCATCGTCTCGAGTGGTGAGCTCCAAGCGGCGCCCATGCACCCCGCCGTTGCGGTTGGCCTCTTCGAACGCCGCCGCGATTCCCAGGTTCATGCTGATGCCCAGCTCTCGGGCCGGACCGCTGAAGGCCGCCGATTGCCCGAAGACCACCCGGTCGTCGAACACCCCCGGCACTTCGACGGCTGTGCCGCCGCTCTGTGTCGGTTCGGCCGCAGCGGTGGCGGCAGGCGCCGGGGGCGAGGGATCGGCGGTGTCGGATTCGCACCCTGCCAGCACGGCAGCCAATGCGGCCACTGCGAGTCCGGCCAGCCGCACGCCGCGGGTGATTCCCGACTCCATCGCCCTTATGACTCGGGGCGCACGACGAGCTTGAGGTGATTGCGGTTGCCGTCGCGGCGGTACTCCAATTCTTCGCCCATGGTACGCACGAGGTAGACCCCCAGCCCTCCGATGGGGCGCTCGTTCAGGGGAAGGGCGAGATCGGGCTCGGGTGCGTCAGCCAGCGGGTTGAAGGGTGACCCGTCATCGGCGAGGCGGATCGCCAGGGAGTGGCTCTCAGACTCCAAATCGATGCTGACCTCGGTGAGGCCGCTCGTGTCGCCGTGGGTCAAGGTGTTGAGAACCAGCTCCTCCAAGATCAAATTGGCCCGCATGGTCAGGGTCATCGGCCACTGACCGGCCTCGGACATCTCCGTCAACAGGTTCTCGATCAGCGGCAGGGCATCGGGAAACCGGCCATGCTCATCAGAACGAGACAGGCGCAGCGATCTTTTCACCTCAACGGCCCCGGTGGCGTGCTGGCAGCGAGCCACAGACACATCAACGTCGCCGCAGCGCCAGACAGGTGATGTCGTCGGATTGGGGGGCGTCGCCCGCGAATGCTCGGACGCATTCGAAAACCGCCGCGTTGGCCGCGGCGGCGCTTTCCGGCGGCTGATTCTTGAACAATTCGATCAGTCGGTCCAAGCCGAACTGCTGGTTGTCGGCGTTCATGGCCTCGGTGACGCCGTCGGTGAACAGCACCACGGTGTCACCCGGTGCCAGGGTGACCGACTCCTGTGTGTATTCGACATCGGAGGCGATGCCCAGCGCGACGCCCTTGGTGTGGGGCAACTCGGTGACGGCGCCGTCGCTTTTGATCAGCAACGGCGGGTCGTGGCCGGCGCTGGAGTAGGTCAGCAGTCCGCTGTCCGGATTGAACAAGGCATAGACCAAGGTCACGAACATGAAGGTGGGGTTGTCCTGCTGAAGCTGGTTGTTGACCTCCGCCAACACCATCTCCGGCTCGCGCAAGCCGATGGCCGCTCCCTTGAGGGCAGTCCGGCTGGACATCATGAACATCGATGCGGGGATGCCCTTGTCGGACACGTCGGCCACGACAAGGCCGACGTACCCGTCCATGTGGAGGTAGTCGTAGAAATCGCCGCCCACGTTGCGGGCCGGCTCCATGTTGGCCGAAACCTCGCAGCCATGGGTCACCGGGGGGATGTCGGGAAGAATGGATTGCTGGAGCTGGCTGGCGATGCTCAGCTCGTTTTGGAGGGCCACGAGTTGGTCGCGCGAGGACAGCGCTTCCCGCCATTCGGCCAAATGCTCCAGCGTGCGGGCGATGGTGATCTTCAAGTCGTCAAAGTCGATGGGCTTGGTGACGAAGTCGAACGCCCCCCGGTTCATGGCGGTGCGGATGTTGTCCATGTCGCCGTAGGCGGAGACGATGACCGCCCGCAGATTCGGGTCTACGCCCGGAAGCTGTTGGAGCAGGGTGAGTCCGTCCATCTTGGGCATGTTGATGTCGGACAGGACCATGTCGATTGTCGGATCAGCGTTGAGCTTTTCCAGTGCTTCGACACCGTCGCTGGCGAAGACGAACTCGTACTCGTTGGCGCGGATGTGCCTCCGCATCCGCTGGAGAACGAGCGGCTCAAGATCTGGCTCGTCGTCTACGACCAGAATCTTGTAGCAGTCGGTCAAGAGCCTATCCCTGTTTGGCGTCTTCTACCGACGGAAAGACATTGATGATCTGATCGAAGCCGCTGATGCGGAACACATCTCCCACCGCTTCGGTCAATGAGCAGATGCTGAATGACTTCTGCTGCTTGTCGAGGTTCTGCGCCGCCATCAGGAGCACGCGCAAGCCCGCGCTGCTGATGTACTCAAGGCCGCCGAGGTCCAGGATGATTCGCTGGTCGCCGGGATCGAACAAGCCTTGCAGGGAATCCAAGAAGTCCGACGCGTTGGATCCGTCTACTCGGCCTGAAGCGCTGACGACGAGGGTGTCTCCCGAGCGCTCGTGGTTGAATCTCATGTCTGGACCTCTCTGGTTGGGTCTTGCCTCAGGCCATTCTGCCAGTTGGGACCGCACGCATTCCAATGGGCGCAAGGGTTGGGGAGGGGTTTTCGCGCTGGCGCTGCGAGTCAGCGGGGCTGAGAGAGGATGAGCCCGCTGGTGGGGACTGCGGTTCCCGCGGTAGCCAGCACGTTTTCGACGTTTTCAACCTGGTTCACCGCGGTGCCCCGGATTTGGCGCACGCCTTCGGCGATGCCGTTGAGACCGTGGATGTAGGCCTCGCCGAGTTGGCCCCCATTGGTGTTGACGGGCAGGCGGCCGCCGCGTTCGAGGTGGCCGGCGCGGATGAAATCCTTGGCCTCGCCTCGTCCGCAGAAGCCGAACTCCTCAAGCTGGGGCAGCACAAGCGGGGTGAAGTGGTCGTAGATGATGGCGGTCTGGATGTCGTCGGCGGTCAAGCCGCTGGACTGGTAGAGCTGGCGGGCGCACAGGCCCATCTCGGGGATGCCGGTGATGGAGTCCCGGTAGTAGCTCCGCATCATGTGCTGGTCTTCGGCCGCGCCTTGGGCCGCAGAGGCGATGACCGCCGGCCGCTGCTGAAGGTCCTTGGCCCGTTCCGCGGTGGTCACCAGCAGGGCTTGAGCGCCGTCAGTCTCCTGGCAGCAGTCCAGCAGGCGCAGAGGTGCCACGATCCAGCGGCTGTTCTGGTGGTCTTCGAGGGTGATGGGCCGCTGGTAGAAGTGGGCGCGGGGATTGGTGGCCGCAAAGGCCCGGTCGGCCACCGACACCCGGCCGAAGTCCTCGGTGGTGGCCCCGTACTCGTGCATATAGCGGGTGGCGAACATGGCCACCCAAGAGGCCGGGGTCACCAGTCCGAACGGGGAGGTCCATGAGAAGCTCACCTCCGCTGCTTCAGCCCCGGCGGGCCGGTCTTGCACCCCGGTTCCGAATCGGTGCCAGGAGCGCTCGTTGAACGCCCGGTAGCAGAGCACGTAGTCGGCCGCGCCCGCGTAAAGGGCCTGGCAGGCCACCGCGATCACCCCGCAGGCCGCTCCGCCGCCGTGGTGGACCATCGAGAAATGGGTCAGCTCTTGGATGCCCAGGTTGCGGGCCACTTCTATCTCGGGGTTCTGCTCGGCCGAGTAGGTCACCATGCCGTTGACCTTTTCGGGTGCAAGGCCGGCATCCTCGCAGGCGGCCAGGCAAGCCTCCACTGCCTGGTCCATCGGCGTGCGGCCCGAGTCCTTGGTGAACGGGGTGGCGCCGATCCCGGCGATGGCGCACTTATAGGCGTAGTTGAGGGTCATGGCTTTCTCCTGCGGGCTTCTAGCGGCGGGCCAGGGCCAGTTCGGCGGTGCCGGTCACATGCGGTCCCCTGCTATTTTGCCCTCGGAACGAGACTTGGACGACGGCCTCGCCCCTGGAGTCCTGCTTGGCGGTGACCGACCCCGACATGGTCATGCAGTCGTCGGGGTAGTTGGGGGCGCCGAGGCGGATCTTGAGGTTTTTGAAAACGGCATCGGGCCCGGCCCAATCGCTGATGTAGCGAGCCGAGATGCCGCTGGAGGTGAGGATGTTCATGAAGATGTCCTCGGAGCCTTTCTTGACGGCCATGTCCCGGTCGTGGTGTACATCCTGGTAGTCGCGTGACGCGATGGCGGTGGAAACGATCAGCGTGGGGGTGAGCGGGACCGGGCACAATGGGAGTTCGTCGCCCACACTTACCTGGTCGAAAGCCAGCGTCTCGGGGTTGCGGGGGATGCGGGCGGGCCGGAACACCGGCAGGCTTACGTCCTCATGGGTTTGCAAGTGCCAGGCCTCAAGCGGCATGCCCACCTTGAGCTGGGCCGCGTCGCAGTCGGTGATGTTGGTGACCAGCCGGACGCCCTCCTCCAACTCAACCAAGCCGATGTTGAGCGGGTAGTCAAAGGAGGGGACCCGGGGGTGGTGGGCTACCACGTGGGAGTACAGCGTGCCCCGGCCCGAGGCCACCGCATAGCCCATATCGGTGGATCCGCAGGCCGGGCAGCGGATGCCGGGCGGATGCTGGAGGCGGCCGCAATTGGCGCACTGCTGGATGCGCAGCTCCCCGACACGACTGCCCTGCCAGAAGAAGTCGGTGTTCTGGTTGCGGCTGGGGCGGGGGCGGGGGGGGCGCTCAGCGGCGGCGCTGTCGCGGTTGTCAGAGGCGCGCCCGGTGC
>JAPOSH010000080.1:9578-21235 GCA_026709815.1 bacterium
GGCCCGCATGGGCCGCCGGGCGGGTGGGGCCGCCCCCCCCCCGCCCCCCCCCCCCGCCGCCGGGGGGGGGGGGGGGCGCGGGGGGGGGGGGGGGGGGGGGGGCGCTCAGCGGCGGCGCTGTCGCGGTTGTCAGAGGCGCGCCCGGTGCCGGGCCGGAACTTGAGGATGCGGAAGAACATGGAGCCGACGTGCTCGCCGTGCTGGTCGTGGTATTCGGTCTCGGTGGTCACGAAGTGTCCGACGCCTAAGGCGGTTTGCTTCTCGTCTGAGACGTCTACCAGCTTGACGACCCCGCCGAGGTGGTCGCCCAGCTTGAGGTAGCGGTGGTAGACGTGCTCGCAGTTGGTGGCCACCACGCCCTCGTAGCCGGCCTCGTCCAGCAGGTCGTACACCCCAGAGGCGGGGTCTTCGAGGTCGGCAGGGCGGGGGAGCAGCCCCGTCATGTTCCAAGCGTTGAGCATGGCGGGCGGGGCCACGATTTCGCCGTGCGGCCCCTGCCGGGCGGCGGCGGGGTCGGTGTAGAGCGGGTTGGCGTCGTCCATGGCGTCGCACCAGTGGCGGATCATGGGCTGGTTGACCGGGTCTCGGGCGGTTGTCGGAGTGCCGGTGGCGCCGACTTCTCGGCGCAGTCTGCCGATGAGCGCTGCAGCTTGCCCGTCGGTCGTCTCTTCGCTCATCTTCGTCCCCCCTAAGACACACCACTAAGCCGCCGCGGACGCTATCGCGGCTGGCATTGGGGGCAGAAAGCAAGAGTGCGACCGTCGTAGACGCGGTGCTGCAGCGGCCGAGCGCAGCGCAAGCAGGGCTGGCCGGAGCGGCCGTAGCAGGCCAGGGCGTGTTGGTGGCGTCCCGGTGCGCCCTTTGCGTTGCGGTAGTCCCGCAGCGTGGTGCCGCCATTGGCCAACCCCGCCTCGAGCACCTGCACCACCGCGCCATGGAGCCTCTCGGCTGTCGGTCGGCTGATTCGCCGCTTCGCCGGGTGGACGCCGGCCATCCACAGCGCCTCGGTCCCATAGATGTTGCCAACCCCGGCTACGGGCCGCTGGCTCAGGAGCTGGGTGGCAATGCGGCGCCGGCTCTCGCCCAGGGCGAGATGAAAGCCCGCCGGGGTGAAGTCGGGGCTGAGGGCGTCGGGACCCTGGCCGGCCAGCGTGGGCATGGCGCTGTACTGGCCGGCGGGCACACAGCGGATTCGGCCGAATCGGCGGACGTCCCGGTAGACAAGGAACTCGTCGCCGTCGAGCTGCCACCAGGCCCGGACGTAGGGATCGCGGGGCAATGCGGGGGCGATGGCCAAGGCGCCGGTCATGCCCAGGTGGATGATCAGCTCCCGGCCGTCGTCCAGCGGAGCGATGAGGTACTTGCCCTTGCGCTTGACGGTCAGCACCGTGGTGCCCACGGCGTCTTTGGCGGGAGTGAACTTGTGTGATTCGTGGGTGCGGGCGTCTTGGATGGGGCGGTCCTTGAGGCCGGGCGCCAGTTGGCGGCGGATCGTCTCGACCTCGGGGAGCTCAGGCACGGACCGCTAGCGGGACCGCAGGGCGCGGCGGGCGGCTTCAAGGTCGGCGGGGTTGGTGACGCCGATCCATTTCTCCCCGGTGGTGACGACTCGGACGGTGAGGGCGCCGCGGTGCATTTGCGCGGCGACGGCATGGGGGAGGAGGTACTCGGCGGCGGGGCTCTGGCGGTGCTCTTCAAGGAAGTCGGCGAAGCCGACTCGGAGGGCGTCGAGGAACCCGGGGGAGAAGGCCCAGAGGTTCATGGAGACCAACGTCTGTTCGGGCAGCGGGTTGTCGGCTCGGGAGATCCCGGCCTGCTCCACAATGCCGACGAGCCGGTCGCCCTCAACCTGGCACACGCCCCGGGTGACGGCGCCATCGGCGGGCAGGGTGTGGCCGAGGGGGTAGGCGCACAGCCGGGCCTCGTTCTGAGCCATGGTCTGCATGGCGCGGGCAAGGGCGGCGTAGGCGCCGGGGCCGTAGTAGTCGTCGGCGTTGCACACCACGAACGGGCCGGCCATGGCCTCGGAGGCCGAGAGCACTGCGTGGGCCGTGCCCCAGGGTTTGGGCCGGGCCGGGCCGTGCTCGTCTTGGCGGACATAGCTCACCGCGAGATCGCCGGGCAGGCCGCCGCGAGAAGCGAAGTGCTGCTGCACATCGGCTTCGATGTCGCTCCGCACGATGAGCACCACCCGGTCGGCGCCGGCGGCTTGGGCGTCGGCGATGGCGAAGTCCAAGAACGCCTCCCCGTTGGGCCCCACCCGGGCAAGCTGCTTGGTGCCGCCGAATCGAGATCCCAGCCCTGCGGCCATCACTGCCAATGTGAACATCGCTCTTTCCTATCAGGCCGCGTCCGATGCCAGCCTTCGGAGGACTTCTTGTCGGGCGGCGTCGAATTCGCCGCCGCTGATCGCCACCTCCTCGGCGGCCTGGCCGGCTTGGGAGAATACCAGCACGCTTCGGGCCACTTTCTCGCCGACTGTTCGCTCGAGGGCCAGAGAATAAGCGGCCACCTGGAGCTTGTAGCGATCGATCTTGGCTTGGAACGCCTCGTCGTCGTGGATGTCGTCAGTCTTGTAGTCCACCACCACCAACCCCTCGTCGGTGCGGTAGAGCAGATCCACGTAGCCCTCCACCACGACGCCCTCCACCGGGGCGGCCACGAACAGCTCCTTCCAGTGCTCAGAGGCGGCCGCCTCCCGCACCGCGTTGGACTCCAAGGCCGACTTGGCCAAGGCCCGGATGGTGGGTTTGGCCTGCGGGACGCCCTCAGCTGCGGCTTGGGCGTCCACAACCCCGCCGAGGCGCTCCCCGTCGGTGCGCAGGTCCACGGTTTGCAGCACGCCGTGGACGGCCTTGCCGATCTGCGTGCCGCCCCGTCCGGCTCGCCGCCAGGTGCGTCGGTCTTCACCGCTGAGGCAGTCGTCGAAGTCCTTGGGGTCTCCGGTGGTGGAACCCAGGGGAGCGTCGGCGGCGATGTTGCTGACCGCCGAGCCGCTGATCGCCGGCGGCCGCCGCGCTTGGGCTAGAGAGGCATCCCGTTCGGCTTGCCATTCGGCATAAGACAGCGAGGGGGCGCTGGCTGTGTCACCGGTGGGCAGAGCGCCAGGCTGCCACTCGATATCGGGCAGGCTGGCTGCATGCTGAACCACCAAGTCGGCCATCGTCAGCTTGGCGGTGCTGTGGTCGAGGCGGGCAACGCGGTGGGCCGACACCACCAGGTGGTCCCGGGCCCGGGTGAGAGCCACGTACAGCAGGCGCACCCGCTCGGCCTCCTCCATCTGCTCTTCTCGCGCCCGGTGCTCGGCGAAGGTCTTGGTGAGTAGAGAATTGGTGAATCGAACGCCGAAGCCGCCCTCGGCGGGCCACACCACATTGGAGGCGATGGCCCGGGGTCGGGCGTAGGTGCCCGACAAGATCACGATGGGGAACTCCCGGCCTTTGGCGGCGTGGACGGTGGTGATCCGAACCGCGTTGTCGTCGGTCTCTGACAAGATGACGTCGGACTCCCTGGTGCGCTCGCTCACCTTGCGGTCAACCCAGGCGATGAACTCCCGCACCCCGCCGCCGCCGGCCTCTTCGAACTGGCGGGCCTGGTCGGCCACCACTTGGAGGCTGCGCCACACGTCGCGAGGGCGCGGGCTGGCGAAGCACCCTGACTCCATCAGCCGCCGGTCGGCCACGATGCGCTCGATGATCCCACTGGGGCTCAGCCATCGAATCTGATGGTGGAGGCCGGCCAGCCAGCCCATCGCCTCCGCCACCGGGCAGTCGGCGGGCAGCGACGGTGGAGGCGATGCCAAGAAGTCCCAGCGGCCGCCGTGTGCCACCCGGAAGGCGTAGAGGTCGTCGTCTCCGCAGCCGAAAGCCCCAGAGCGCAGCGCGTTGAGCAGGTTCACCTCGTCGGTGGGATCGGCCGCCGACCTGACGATGGCCATCACATCCCGAATGGCCCGGCTGGACCAGATCAGCGATCCGGCCTCGATCCGATGGGGGATGTCATGGCGTTCTAGCGCCGGCTGGAGTTGGGCCAGCGATGTGCGGGTGGGCAGCAAGATGCAGATGTCCTCCAGCCGGGCCGGCCGCCAGCGCTCATCGCCGTGCTCATCTTGCCCGTCTCCCACCGACCACCCTTGGCCGACTGCGGTCAAGACGGCTTGGGCGACATCTTCGGCTTCAGCGTGGCGGAGTTCGCTGGCCGCGGCCCTCGGGGGATGCTCGGTGTTCATCACGACCACCGGGGCACCCGTGGGCGGTTCGCCGCGCACGGGGTCGAGCGGCTCATAGAGAGGCTGGACATTCTGCTGGTCGGGCTCGGGCGACACCATGAACCCGTCGAACAGGTCGTTGATCCAGTCGATGATGGGCTTGACCGTGCGGAAGTTCCGGTTGAGCGACTTGCGGCGGACCGTCGGCCCGCTTCCCGCTTCGGCGAACACCGCGATGTCGGCCCGGCGGAACCGGTAGATGGACTGCTTGGGGTCGCCCACGTAGAACAGGTGCCCGGGTTGGTCTTGAAGCCTGGTCCATTCCCCGCCGTCTTCAGGCGGGGCGGCGATGAGCTTGGCCAAGTCGATCTGGATGGGGTCGGTGTCCTGGAACTCGTCGAGCAGCATCCGCTGATAGCGCTCGGAGAGCGCGGCTCGCACTCCGGGGCCGTGTCGAGGGTGCCGCAGCAAGTTCCGGGCCATGACCAGCAGGTCGTGGAACTCCAGCACTCCCCGCTGGCGGCGGTCTTCAGCGGCTTCTAGGGTGAACGCTCCCAAGACCAGGGCCAGCCGCTCGATGACCGCCTCTGTGACCTGCTGTTTGGCCTCAGCCACTGCATCGCCTAGATCACCTAAGCGCCGGGCCACGTCCGACAGCGTGGGGAGACCGTCTTGCTGGTCGGGCCAGTTTCGCATCCGGCCTGCTTTGGAGAACCTCAATCCGGGTCGCACCAGCAGCGCGAGAGTCTGCTGGTCGTCGCCCTCGGCCCCGCGGAGGAGCTCGGCTTGCTCGCCGACGGCTTGGAGCCGGGACAGCATCTTGTCGTCGTGGCTTCGGCAATAGTCGGCCAAATCGGCTACGGCTTGAAACCTCTCGGCGAAGCCGCTGATATCGGGCAGCGTGAGCGGTTCGGCGGGCGGCGCAGAGACGTCCATGCGCTCGCCGACCAGATCCCAGCTGTCGTCCAGCGCTTGGGCCAGATCGTGCAGATGGTTGATAGAGATTCCCAGGATTCGGCCCAGCACCAGGGGCTGTTGATACTCGGGGCTGTGCAGCAGCCGGGAGAGCGAGTCCGCCCAGCGGTCCTCGAACGTGTCGAAGGGGCTCACCTCCAGCTGGGGCGGCAAACCGGCTTCGATGGCGTGCTGGGAGAGGATGCGGAGGGCGAATCCGTGGAGTGTGGTGATGGCGGCGCCATCCAGCTGCTCCAGCGCTTCAGGGTGCTTTCCGGCATGGGAGAGCCGCCGGCGGAGGCGGTTCTTCAACTCATCGGCGGCTTTCTCGGTGAAAGTGATGGCCGCGATGTTCTCCATGGCCACGCCGTGGTCGAGCAGGGCCAGCACCCGTGCCACCAACGCGGTGGTCTTGCCCGACCCGGCGCCGGCCTCCACGAACAGGGTTGAGTCCAAATCGGCGGTGATGGCGTCTCGGTCGGCTTGGTCTCGACCGATCAGGGCAGGCTGGGTCTCGGTCATGGTCAATCCCCCTCGCGGCGGGAATCGTCCTCAGGGGGCTCAGCCAGGTTGCGATAGTCGGCCAGTTCCGACTGGCGTTCCATGCGCTCCCATTTCCGTCGGCAGTCCCCGGTGCCGAGGCGGTCGGCGTTGCAGAAATCGCAGTACTGACTGTACGGGCCCTCGGTATTGCCAGGCTGGGGCCGGTCGCAGAACACACCGGCGCCGATGCCGGAGACAATGGTGTCCACCACGTCGCGGAAGCGGTTGAGCGCTCCTTCACCGAGGGCGTAGCCGTAAGCCTTGAAATCTTGCCGCCCGGTGACGAACCAGTATTGGGCCCGCACCGGGGTGTCGGAGTCGGCGAAGCCGTTTTTCGCAGCCAGGCCGTATACCGGGAGCTGGAGCCGGGTGCCCCGCTGGACGGGATCCCAATTTTTGCTGCCCTCGTCCAGTTGCCGGTAGGCTCTGGCGTTGCCGGTCTTGTAGTCGGTGACCAACAGGCCGCCCTCTCCCCGGTCGACCCGGTCGATTTGGCCTCGGAACCGCACCGACCGGCCTTCGGGCAGATCGACTTCGAGGGCCTCGCAGTCTTCTGGAGTGGTCCCGCCCATCCCAAAGGCCAGCTCGCTGGCCACGGGAGAGACCAGGCGCTGTCGGCGGAGCTGGTTGTCCTCTCGCAAGAAACGGTCCAAGTCGGCCATGATCTGACTGCGGTCGTGGTGCCAGTACACCGGGGTGCCGGTCAGTCCCTTGGACTCAGCCTCGTCGCACTTGCGCTCCCCGATCTCCAGCAGCCTATTGCGGTGGCTTTCGCTCCAGGGTTGGCCGGGAGTCGGCACTTGGCCGCTGTCTAATTGCTCCTTCATGAACTGCTCCAGCACGCTGTGTATGAGCGAGCCCTTCTCCAGAGCGGAAATGGTCGTCAACTCCTCGGGCTGAACTGGCGTTCGCACTCCCAAGACGTTTGAAAGAGATAGCGCATATGGCAGTCGGCCCACGCCTCCAGGCTGGTGGGGGACATAACGCCCTCGCTCAGTCCAGAAAGGTCGGATGCCGCCCAAGTTGCCGTCGAAGCGGGTGAACCGGTCGGAGGCTCGGGCTGCGGACAACTCGGCCCCTCGGGCCAGCACCGGATCATCGGGAAGCTCTCTGATGGCCGCCTCGCCGCCAGAGGCCAGCGACTGCAGTCGGAATTCCTGTGCGGTGGCGGGAAATCGGGCCGCGGTCACCCGACCGGAGAACGAGGGGGCGTGCTCGAACCACTCGTTGCCGGCCAAGCGTTCCAGGTCGGTGGCCTCCACCGGTCGTCCGGCCAGGGCGGTGGCGGTGTCCAGCAACCAGCGCGACGGGTGCTGCTCACAAGCCCGCCGAGAGTCCCCCCGGGCGTACAACAGCGTGGTGAACCGGGCCGAGGCCAGCGCGGCGAGGAAGCTGCGGTGCTGGTCGTGGTGCTGGGCGGCGAGCAGGGGCAGATCGGCTTCGGCCGCCTTGCGCTCCCGTTCCGGCAGGAGCGGATCGTCGGCCGAGCTGTGGGGAAAGGTGCCTTCGGCCATGCCGATGATGATCAGCCGATCCAGCTCCATGCCCAGCGGGTCGCCGATCTGGCCCACGAGCACTCCCGTTCCCACGGTTCCCACCCGGACCCCGGGCGCGCCCAGCGCCGACACCAGGGTGGGCAGGAAAGCACTAGGGCGAGGATGGCTTTCGATGCCGTCGAGGCCGCCTAGCCGAGCGACGGTTTCCCGGATGGCCTCGGCGGCTTTCCTCTCGGTTTCGGGCCAGCCGTCGTCGAGTGCCCCAGGGTTCAGATAGGAGTCGATGAGGCTCACCACCCACCGGTGCCAAGACTTCCAAGTGGCTGGCGCGGGGTCGGGGGAGAGGTCTTTTGTCAACCGGGCCATGAACTGGGCCAGCGAGTCGGCGTGGTCTGCTTGACGGTTCAGCCACTCAACCTGGCTGTGCGTGCTGTCGGGGTTGAGCTGTTCGCCGGCCGCTTTTTCTCGGAGCTCCTGAGCATGATGGCGGAGCCGTATCTGCCACTGATTGGCCCCTCGGGCGACGCCGGCCCGGCGCGACACCCGCTCCCAGGCCAGGACCGGCGCGGGCTGAGAATCGGCTTTTGGCGGCGATGAGGGTTCCGACCTGCGGTCAATGGTGACAAAAGCCGCCGAAAGCAGGGCGAAAACCTCATCCCGGCGAAAGTTCCGGTCTTTCAGGTTCAGCAGGGCCAGGAGCCCTCGACCAGTCAGCGAGTGGGCCAGGGTGCGCCCGCTGGGACCGTTGACCTCGATGTCGGCGGCGCTGAGCTGCTCCTGCACCTGTCGGATGACGGGCGGCCCGCCGCCGCACAACACAGCGACACGGGCCAGCGGCACGCCCTGTCGGGCCGCCGCCACTACCTCGCCGACCGCTACCCGGACTTCCTCGGCGACAGCGGACGCGGTGATGATCCGATGGGCGTGGGGGGGCGATGGGGCTGGCCCGGCGGTCATCGGCCCGCCCATGTGAAGCACTGAGGCTGTAATCGGTGCATCGGCCTGGGCGTCGCCGCTGAGTCCGGCGATCACCGCCACTGGAATCTTCTCGGCCAGCGCCGACACCATCTGCCCCTGCAACTTTGTAACCCGCTGGGGCAGATACACGATCACCGGACCGAGTTCGCCGAGAGCCGTTTCGCACTGGCCGGTCCCCAGTGCTTGGATGGCCAGATTGACCAGGTCCTGCCCGTCGTACCACTTGTGGCGAAGCTCGCGCCGGACGCGGCGGCACAGGCGGACCACATCGGCGGACCGGGTGCTCTGAGAAGCCAGCCGATCGAGGCCGTCGTCGGACACGTCCCGAAGATCTCGATACGACCGCGCCAATGCCTGCTCGGTGGCAGGATGATGGGCGCAGGCGCGAAACGAGCCGGGATCGGCGTCCAGCGCCCTGCGCATGGCCACCCCTATCTCCAGATCTGACAGCGGCAGATAGCTGCCCCTGGGCTCTTGATCTGCTCGCGCCGCGCCCAGCCGCTCTGCCAGGTCGAAGAGCTTGAGGAAGCTCACTGCGGCTATCCCGCGGCCTTTGGCGCCCAAGGCCCGCCGGGCGCCCAGCCCGGCGATGTTGGTGGGCGCCACCACCGTGACCGGCGCCAGCGGGCGGCCCGTTTTGAAAGCCGCGATCTGCTCGCCGAGCCGCTCAGTGGCAGGCGGCCCGTAAGGGGTCCAGATCACCTCGATGCTCACGGACCAGATGGTAGAGACCGGCGGTGACACTGGCCGCGCGGAACCGTCGCGCGGCCAGCGCCAAACCTCGGATCTGGTCTAGCGGTCTGCGCCGGCGGCTCGGGCGATCCGGTCAAGGGCCGGTGCATCGGATCGCAGCGTGCCGGCCTTGTCCCGGCGGAGCACCTCAGCGGTGCCCTCGGGGCACCGGGCAACGAATGGGCACCAGCCGCACAGAGGGCCGACGGAGGCGTCGAAGGTCTGGGAGATGCAGTTCTCCATGATGTCCAGCCAGGTGGTGCGCAACTCGGCCACTGCGGTGGCGAGGTTCTCCTCGGTGATCTCCACCTCCACCACCTTCTGGCCCAAGTAGAGCAGCTGGGCCTTGGCCGGTTTGCGGCCCTCCAGCTCGGTCAGCGCCGCGGCGTACAGCAGCATCTGGGTGTTGTAGCCGGACGCATACCTCTCCGAGGGGGCTTTACCCGATTTGTAGTCGGTGACCACAAGGCCGTCGTCGGTCTCGTCAACCCGGTCGATGATGCCCCGGAAGGGCACGCCGTTGATCTCAACCCGCACGTCTTGTTCGGTGGCGGCGACCCGCACGTCGCCCGGGTCTTCCAGCTCCCACAGCCCCTCGATGGCCTTCCACCCGTTCCATCGAAACTGCCGGCCGGCGTCTTCGTCCAGACCCAGGGTTTGGTAGTCCCGGCTCTTCTCCATGCTGGGCCAGATCTCTCGAGCCAGCTCCTTGGCGCGGTCCACCGTGCGGTTTGCCACCGGCTCCCGCATCAGCTTCTCCAACACCATGTGGGCGAAGGTGCCGGTGACCGCGGCCTCGCCCGGGGGGTCGGGCAGGCGGTCCACATAGCGAAACTTCCAACGCCGGGCGCACTCCCTATAGCAAGAGGCGCTCGAGGGCGACAGGTGTTTGGGCACATAGCGTTCAGGTATCTCCACGAGCTTCTCGCTTGCGGGCTGTTGGATCGGTTCGGTCATGGTCATATCTGTTGGTCCGGTTTCTCCAGTGGCGATCAGTAATCAAGAGCGTCGCGGTCCACCAGCTCGCTGCGGGCGATGAGGAAGTCCTTGCGCCGGCTGACGTCGGATCCCATGAGGGTCTCGAACATCTCTTCGGCGCGGGAGGCGTCGTCGAGGGTGAGCTGTCGCAGCGTGCGGGTTTCGGGGTCGAGCGCGCACTCGGCCAGCTCTTCGGTGTCCATCTCGCCCAATCCCTTGAACCGCGACCACCGTATGTTCTCGGCCTTGCGGTTGCGGGTGGACAGCTCGGCGGTGATCTTGTCCCTCTCGGCGTCCGACCACGCCCGGTGCGTCTGGTCGGCCACCTTGGCGGTGTACAGCGGGGGTTGGGCGGCGTACACCCGGCCCTCGGCCAGCATGGGGTGCATAAAGCGGTGGATCAGGGTGAGCAGCAGGCAGCGGATGTGGCTGCCGTCCACATCCGCATCGCACAGGATGACAATGCGCCCGTACCGCGCCTTGGCGATATCGAAGTCGTCGCCGGATCCCGCCCCGACGGCGGTGAACAGCGCCTGGGCTTCAGCGTTGTCCAGCACCTGTTTCACTGTTGACTTGGCCGCGTTCACCACCTTTCCCCGCAGGGGCAGGATGGCCATGGTCTCGGCGTTGCGCCCGGCTTTGGCCGGGCCGGCAGCCGAATCGCCCTCCACCAGGATCAGCTCGGACTCCGGGCCGTGTACCCGGCAGTCGGCCAGCTTGTCGGGCATGGCGGTGGAGCCCAGCGATGCGGCCCGCCGCTTGTTCTCCAGGGTCTGGCGGGCCGACACCCGGCTCAGCACTGCGTCGGCGATCTTGGAAGCCAAGGCGGTCACATGGCTCTTCGGCCCAGTTTGGAACCAGCTCTCCAATCCGTCTTTGAGCACGTTGTAGACGATGGACTGCACCGCCGGCGTGCCCAGCTCCTGCTTGGTCTGACCCCGGAATTGCGGCTCGGGCAGGCTGACTTTGACCGCGGCCACCAAACCCTCCTGCACGTCTTCTCGCTGAGCCCGGTCTTTGCCTTGCTTGGCCAGTCGGGCCAGCTTCTTGGAATCGGCCAGCAGGCTGTCGTTGATCGCCCTGGTCAAGGCCCGATCGAAGCCCGTCAGGTGGGTTCCTCCATGAGGGGTGGGGATGGTGTTGACAAACGTGGCCACCTTGGCGTCATAGCCCTTCACCCAGCGCATGGCGATCTCCACCTGGCACCGCCGGGTGACGGTGGTCATGGCGCCGTCCACCGGCACCTTTTCCTCGAACTCCTCGGCGCCGGGAATGGAGATGATCTCGGTGATCGCCTCGGAGGCTGACAGGTGGCCCACCATGTCGGCCAGCCCTCCGTGGGAGATCAAGTCCACGGCGTCGTTGTCGTGGTCTCGCCGCTTGTCCTCGAGCCTGATTCGCAGCCCGGGCACGAGGAAACAGGCCTGTTGTGCCCGGTCGCGAATGGACTCGAAGCGCACTTGGGCGTCGGGGTCGAACATGTCATGGTCGGGCCAGAAGCGCAGGCGGGTGCCGGTCTTGCGGGTGGCGCGGAGTCGGCGGAGCTTGTGGCCTTTGACGAACTTGTCGTCGTGGAACTGCCCGGCCTTCTGCTGGGCGAACCAGAGTTGCCAGGTGGCGCCGTCGCGGTCGACTTCGGCTCGAAGCCGGGTGGACAGGGCGTTCACCACCGAGGCGCCCACCCCGTGCAGCCCGCCGGACGCGCCGTAGGCCCCGCCGCCGAACTTACCGCCGGAGAGCAGCTCGGTCAGCACCACCTCCAGCGCCGA
>JAPOSH010000042.1 GCA_026709815.1 bacterium
CCCTCTGAGCACCACCAGCATGCTCGCCGAACGAGACAGCCCCTACTCCCATACTGCGTTCAGCTCTGATGCGACTTCGCGCAACCCGCTCTCGCCGTCGGCGAGATACTGGAACTCGTCCAACACGATGACGGTCGGACGGTCGGGGCGAAGGTTGAGCAGAGTCCGAAAAACCGTGCGCCAGGTCGGGTGATCCTCAGGGCGTATCTCTTCTCCCGACCAACGGGCTGCTTCTTCGAGCAGCGTCTGGCGGTTGAGCGCGGGGGTGGTCGACGAAGCCGAATAGTGCAGCACCTGCTCAGGCGGCCAGAGGTTGGACAGCAGATAGGTCTTGCCCACCCGTCGGCGGCCGCGCACCAGAGCGAGAGCCGGTTCGGCGCGCTCCAGCAGTGCCTGCAAACTCGCCGTCTCAGCCTCCCGGTTGATGAGAGCCATCGTCGCCACACTCCAACACTGTCGCCATTCTCCAACGCCATAGTTTATTAGCACATTAGCCAGCAAATATATTAGTTGACTAATGCACTAGTTGACTAACATATTAGTGTACTAATGTACTAGCTGACTGATATGTTAGTATACTAATGCATTAGTGCATCAGCGTGTCAGCGGCGCTGGCGAGCGACTTCGAAGCAGAGCACCGACGCCGCTGCGGCAACGTTGAGGGATTCGACGGATGGGGCCATGGGAATAGACACCCAGCGGCCTATGGCCGCCGCTCGATCGAGACCGTGGGCCTCGTTGCCCACGACCAGGGTGAGGGGGCCGGTGAGGTCGACTTGGTCGCAAGGCCGGCCTTGGCGGGGATCGGCGCCGATTCGCTCCCCCACGGGCGACTCCACGGCCAAGGGGACCCGAAACAGCGCGCCGGCCGACGCCCGGACGGTCTTGGGGTTCCAGGGATCCACTGAACCGGGGCTGAACACCACGGCTTGCGCGCCCGCGGCCACCGCGCTGCGCACGATGGTCCCGGCGTTGCCGGGGTCGGCCACTCCCGACAGCTCCACGACGAAATCCCCGCCGGACGGCGGCGCCAGCTCGGGAATGCGGGCGGTGGCCATGACCCCCTGGGGGGCGACCACCGAGCCTGCCCTGGCCAGCACGCCGTCGGCCACCGTCCAGGTGGGAGCATCTATCGAGATCCCCAGATCGGCCCACAAGTCGACTGCGGGCTCTGCGAACACATCCACGATCTCCAAGCCCGCCACCACTGCCTCAACCAGCAGCCGCGGCCCGTCGATGACGAACTTGCCGGCTTCGGTGCGCTCTCGGCGGCGATTCACCAGGCGACGCAGCTCAGCCACCCGGGGATTTCGGGCACTGAGGAGGGTGTTCCGGGGCAGCGCTTACCCCACTGAGGCGGCTTCTGGCTCCGCCTCGGCCGCCGCCTTGGCCACCTCGACCAGCGCGGTGAACGCCGCGGGATCATCAACGGCCAACTCGGCCAAGATCTTGCGGTCGATTTCCACCTCGGCCAGCTTCAGGCCGTTGATGAAGCGGCTGTAGGTGGTTCCGTTCTGTCGACAGGCGGCGTTGATGCGCTGAATCCACAGGCGGCGGAACTCGCCTTTGCGGGCCCGGCGGTCCCGGAAGGCGTACTGGCCGCTGTGCAGCAACTGCTCGTTGGCCCCCCGGAACGTGCGGCTCTTGTTGCCGTAATAGCCCCTCGCCCGCTTCAGAACCGCCTTGCGGCGCTTGCGGGCGGGCACTGCTCGCTTGACTCTGGCCATCGTGTGCGACTCCTTGAACTCCTGGGCTTGGGGGACTCGTGGGCCTAGAGGCCCAACTGACGCTTGACCGCCGGAGCGTCGGCGGCGGACACCTCAGATGGGCCGCGCAGCTGGCGCTTGCGCTTGGGGGCCTTCTTCTCGAGGATGTGATTCTTGTAGGCGCGGCGACGACGGAGCTTACCGGTGCCAGTGGTCTTGAACCGCTTGGCTGCGCCTCGGTGGGTCTTCATCTTGGGCATGGCTGTTTTCTGCGCTGAAAGAGCTGCTGATCCTCTCAGTTCATTGAGCCGTATCGGTTGCCGCGGGTTCCTCAACCAGAGGGCGGGCAGACCGGGCGGGCTGCTTGCGGGACTTCTTCTTCACCGGACCGAGCACCATCACCATGTTGCGGCCGTCCAGCCGGGGATACACCTCAACC
>JAPOSH010000195.1 GCA_026709815.1 bacterium
CGACCCGTTCCCCGACACCGGAACCACCAACTGGAAACCCGCCCAAGCCAACCCCTTGCTCCTGAACTGAACCGCCGAGCCGGAACCAGCCAAGAACCACGCTGCCCATCAGCGCAACCTCTTAGCGGCCAACTCTAATGCCCCGGCTTGGTCAGCCGACAGCCCGCTCCAGGCGGTGCTGGGGGAGATGTAGACTTTTTAGGCGGCTTCGGCGGGGGGAGCGAGCCCTAGGTGCGCCTCGATGCGAGTCAGGCGTTCTCCGTGATCCTTGAAGCCCTTGTGCATCTCGGTGCGGATATTTTCGAGTTCGCGGTGAACCTCGCTTCGAAAGCTGTCCAACCGGTCGTCGAACCGGGCTTCGATCCGGTCAAAACGGGCATCAACCCGGTCTAGCCTCTCGTCGACCCGATCGAAACGGGCATCGATCTGCTCGAACCGATCTTCGATCCGCTCGAACCGTTTGTCGATCCGCTCGAACCGTTTGTCGATCCGCTCGAACTTGGCTTCGATCCGCTCGAACCGTTTGTCGATCTGATCGAACCGATCTTCGATCCGGTCCAATCTCGCGCTCAACATGCGCATGACGTACAAGAACGCCGAGATGAACCCAGTGCCCAGCACGCCGATGAGGGTTGCAGTGATAGCTTGCATGGCCATTTTCCTCTACCCGAACAAGTGTGAATGGGAAGGGGGAAGATTTCGGTCCACCCTATTCCACGCGTGGCACCGCAGTCCAGGGCCTTGTTTTAGGGTAGGGCGATGAGGGTGCCGTCGGTGAAGTGGGTGATGACCGCGGGGTAGATGCCGAACAGGAGGGTGGCGGCGCCGGTGAGGCCGAGGGCGGCCACCAGCGAGGGGGGCACCCGCAGCGAGGTGGTATCGGCGCCTTCGGGGGCGTTCTCGAACCACATCATGCGAGCCACCCTGGCGTAGTAGAACAGCGCGATCACCGAGTTCACCGCGGCGATGGCGGCCAAGGAGTAGCCCCAGCCGGTGTCGGCTTCCACCACGGCCCGGAACACCGCGAACTTGGCGAACCAGCCGCCGAGCGGGGGGATGCCGGCCAGGGAGAACATGAAGACCGACATGAGGATGGTCATGCCGGGGGCGTACTTGAACAGCCCGGCATACGAGCTGATCTCGCCGGAGGCGGTGCGGCGGGCCACTGCGATGATCACCGCGAAGACCCCCAAGTTCATGGCGGCGTAGATCAGCACATAGGTGATGACCGCGGACAGAGCCTCGCCGCCGATGTCGCCGGCCACGGCCAAAGGCGCCAGCATGAAACCGGCCTGTGACACCCCGGAGTAGGCCATGAGGCGCACGATGTTTTCCTGGCGCAGGGCGATGAGATTGCCGGCGGTCATCGAGCCCACGGCCAGGATCCACAGCAGCGGCTGATAGACGTCGTCGCGCCCGGGGAAGCCGGCGTGCACCAGCTGCATGAGGGCGACGAACCCAGCGGCTTTGGAGGCCACGGCCAAAAAGGCGGTGACCGGGGTGGGCGCGCCCTCGTAGGTGTCGGGGGCCCAGGTGTGGAAGGGGAAGCCCGACACCTTGAAGGCGAATCCGACGATCACGAAGATGATGCCCAAGATGACCACCGGGTTGGAGTCGCCGCCCGACACCGCGTCGGAGATCGCAGCCAAACGGGTGTCGCCGGCCAATCCGAACAGCAGCGACATGCCGTACAGCATGATGGCCGAGGCGAACACCCCCATCAGGTAGTACTTGAGCCCGGCCTCGTTGCTCTTCGGGTCGCCCTTGCGCCACGCCGCCAGCAGGTAGGCGGGGATGGACAGCAGCTCCAAGGCCACGAACATGGTGATCAGGTCGCGGGCGGAAGCCATCAGCACCATGCCCAGCACCGCCGACAGCAAAAGGCCGTAGTACTCGTTCTCCCAGTAATCTCCCTCGGCGATGTAGTTGGTGGATAACAGCACCACGACGTAAGCCACCACGATGAACATGGCCTTCAGGATGAGGGCGAAGTCGTCCACCACGAACGCTCCGCCGAACATCTCCCGGGTATTGCCGTCGGCGGCCAGGGTCACGATGGGGATCAGCGCCACGAGCAGCCCGATGCCGGTCAGCGCCGAGGTGTAGGCCCGCCCCCGCTCCAACAGCACGATGTCCACCAGGGTGACCACCGCGCCCACCCCCAGCAGGGTGAGCTCGGGCGCGACGGCATGCCAGTCGATGTCCGGTCGGACGAAGCCGGCGATCGCGGGCACAGACGAGAGCATCGGCGCCGGCTACCTTCCGGCCGCGGCGTCGAAGCAGGCGCCGCTGGCGACCGAGTCGAGGCAGTCGTTGAGCGAGTTGACCACCGCCGGGTCGGTGGCCCCGAACAGCAGTTGGGGGTACACCCCCAGTGCCAAGATCAGGATGAGAAGCGGTGCCCAGGCCAGATATTCCGAGGCAGTGGCATCGCGAATGCTGGCGTCGTTGGCGAACTCCTCTCGGGGGGTGCCGAACGCCGTTTTCTGGAGCATCCACAGCAGATAGCCGGCGGCCAGCACCGTGCCCAGCGCCGCCACCACCATGTAGGAGCGGAAAGTCTCCTCGGCCAGCACCTCGGCGGGGTTGTAGGAGGCCAAGATGGCGGGGAACTCGCCCCAGAACCCGGCCAGGCCGGGCAGCCCCAGCGAGGCCATGGCGCAGAACCCGAGGATCCAGCCCATGCGGGGGGCCTGCACCAAAAGCCCGCCCAGCCGGGACATGTCCAGGGTGTGATAGCGCTCCTTCACCGAGCCGGCCAGGAAGAACAGCATCCCGGTGATGAGCCCGTGGGCCACCATGCCGAACACGGCGGCGTTGATGCCGAAGTCGGTGAGGGTGGCTATGCCCAGCATCACGAAGCCCATGTGGGCCACCGAGGAGAACGCCACCAGCCGTTTCAAGTCGCGCTGGGCCAGGCACCCCAAGGCGCCGTAGATGATCCCGATCACCGCCAGCAGCCCGATGAACGGCGCCCACTCCGCCGCTGCCTCGGGCAGGATGGGGATGGCGATGCGCACGAACCCGTAGGTGCCCAGCTTCAACAGCACCGCGGCCAAGATCACCGACCCCACAGTGGGCGCCTCGGTGTGGGCGTCGGGCAGCCAGGTGTGGAACGGGAACATGGGCACCTTGATCCCGAACCCCAGGAACATGCCGCCGAACACCCAGACCTGTGACGACTTGGCGATGCCTGCGGCCGCTTCGGGCAGCAGCCGCATGTCGAAGGTGCGGGCCAGCTCGCCGCCCACCATGACCGGGTCGGCCAAGAAGTACAGGGCCAAGAAGCTGACCAGCATCAACGCCGAGCCGAACAGGGTGAACAGGAAGAACTTGATGGCGGCGTAGCGCCGGTTCTCGCCGCCCCACACCCCGATCATGAAGTACATGGGCAAAAGCACGACCTCGAAGAACACGAAGAACAGGATCAGGTCTTGGGCGGCGAAGGTGCCGATCATCCCGGTCTCCAGGATGAGCAAAAGCATCAAGAACGCCTTGGGGTTGCGCGGCTCGGGGAAGTGGTTCCAAGAGTAGATCACGCACAGGGGCACGATCAGCATGGTGAGCAGTATCAGCGGCAGGGAGATGCCGTCGACGCCCATGATGTAGCGGGAGTCGATGACATCGATCCAGCCCTTGTCCACCACGAAGTTGAGGGACCCGTAGTCGTCGTTGTCGATGAACTGGATGAGCAGCAGCACGCCGAAGACGGCCACCGCCACCGTGGTGGCCAAAGCGATCAGCTTGTGGAGCTGCTCTCGGTCCTTGGGGATGAGCAGCATGACGGCAGCGCCGATGATCGGCAGGAACGTCGGGATGCTGAGCCCCCAGTCGTTGAGAAAATCACCCATGTGTCTGTGCGCTCCCTAGATGACGATGATGAAGATCCCGGCCAGGATGGTGGCGGCGATGAACATGATGGCGGCGTACTGCTGCACCTTGCCGGTTTGCATGCGGCGCAGTTCCTCCCCCGAGCTGTCGGATATCTTGCCGGTGGAGTTGACGATGCCGTCCACCACCAGCTGGTCCACCTTGTGGTAGACGATGTTCCCGGCCTGCACCGATCGGGTGCCGGCCTCGTTCACCACTCGGTCGATGACATGCTGGTTGGTCCAGTAGGCCGCCCGGGCGAGCGGCCCTTTGACGAACCCGACGATCACGGTGGTGTAGAGCCAGTCGAGGTAGTACTTGTTGACCAGGATGCGGTGGCCGAGGCGGGCCAGCGATGACCTGGCGGTGAGCCCGTCGGGCAGCTCGGTGGCGGTGGGGCTCACCGCTTTGACCCGGACGAAGTAGTAGCGATAGGCGGCGCCGATGCCCGCGAGGGCCACGACCACCGACACGATGGCCAAGCTCCACGACGGGGTGGCGTGTTTGATGGCCGGGAAGTAGCTCACGCCGATGGGCTCCACCCAGTGGAAGAACTTCTCCTCCCATGACTTGGGAACGAGCTGGAAGCCGGCCGGGAAGTTGATGAACCCGGCCACGGTGGCCAGCCCGGCCAGGATCCACAGCGGCACAGTGATCCGGGGCCCGGACTCGTGAGGGGTGCCGTGGCCCCGGTACTCGCCGAAGAAGGTGAGGTACACCACCCGGGTCATGTAGGCCCCGGTGAGCGCGGCGGTGATCATGCCCATGGCCAGCATGGCGGTGTAGGCCCCGTTGGCGTCGGTGCCGCCGAACAGCCCCCAGCCGCCGGTGCCCGCCAGGATCTCGTCTTTGGACCAGAACCCCGACAAGATGGGCAAACCGGCCAGCGCCACCGCAGCGATCATGAACGTGCGATAGGTGTGGGGCATGGCCTGGCGCAGCCCGCCCATGTCCTTTTTCATGTCGAAGGAGTGGACGGCGTGGCTGACCGAGCCCGAGCCCAGGAACAGGCAGGCCTTGAAGAAGGCGTGGGTGAACAGGTGGAACAGGGCCGCGGTCCACGCCCCGACCCCGAGGGCCAGCACCATGTAGCCCAGCTGGGAGACGGTGGAGTAGGCCAGCACCCGCTTGATGTCGTTCTGGACGAAGGCCAGGGTGGCGCCCACCAACGTGGTGATCCCCCCGATCAGGGCCAGCAGGTTGATGCTGGCGCCGCCGATGGTGTAGCCCTCGAAGAACACTCCGTAGAGCCGGGCCACCATGAAGACCCCGGCCACCACCATGGTGGCGGCGTGGATGAGGGCTGACACCGGGGTGGGCCCCGCCATGGCGTCGGGCAGCCAGGTGTGGAGGAAGAACTGCCCCGATTTGGATATGACCGCGGCGGTGAGGCACAGCGCGCCGGCCAGGGTGACCGTGTGACTCATGGATCCGTTGAGGGCGGCCTCGTTCACGCCGATCACGTCGAAGGTGCCGGCGCCGAAGAACAGGATGGACACCCCGATGATGAGGCCCATGTCGCCCACCCGGTTGGTGAGGAAGGCCTTGAGGGCGGCGTCGGAGTTGGGCTTCTCCTCCCACCAGTGGCCGATGAGCGCGAAGGAGCACACCCCGACCAACTCCCATCCCACCAGCATCTGAAGGGTGGTGGAGGCGGTGACGAAGAAGAGCATCGAGGCGGTGAACAGGCTCAAGAAGGCGAAGAAGTGGGTGTAGCGCCGGTCGCCGGCCACGTAGTCGGTGGAGTAGACGTGTACCAGCAGCGACACCAGGGTGACCACGAAGATCATCATCACCGCCAGTCCGTCGATCATGATGCCGGCGCCGATGGCCTCGGCCCCGTTGGTGAGCCAGGTGATCGACCGGGTGAGAGCGCTCACCCCGCCGGAGGCCTCACCGTCAGCGGCAGCGGCCAGAGCGCCCTTTCCTAGGGCGTATTCGCCCTCGGCGCTGTCGCCGCCTGCGCCCTCGACCTCGCTGATCCACTGGATGGCGGTGAGCAGCCCGAACACCAATGAGGCGCCGACGGCGGCGATGCCGATCTCCGAGCCCCCTCGGGGGAGCCGCTTGCCGAACAGCAGGATGGCAAGGAACGAGACTGCGGGGAACAGCCAGACCAGCCAAGCGTTCTCCAGGAACCATCCCGAGGCGGCGACGGCGCCTCCGGCGGCCTCGGCGGCGATGATCGCGTTCAACACCGGCCCATCACCCCTTCATCAGATCGACTTGTTCCAAGTCGATGGATCGACGGTTGCGGTACAACAGCAACACGATGGCCAGGCCGATTCCCACCTCGGCGGCGGCCACGGTGATCACGAAAAGGGCGAAGATCTGGCCTATGACGGTGTGGTGGAACGCTCCGAAGGCGATCAGGTTGATGTTCACTGCGTTCAAGATGAGCTCGATGGACATGAGCACCAGCACGCCGTTGCGGCGGGCCAGCACTCCGTAGACCCCGATGCAGAACAGCACCGCGCCCAACAACAGCATCTCGTTTAAAAGCATCAGCCGCCCTGTTCTCGGCGGGCGATCACGATGGCGCCGATGAGGGCGGCCAGCAGCAGCACCGATACCGCTTCGAAGGGCACGATGTACTGGGAGAACAGCTCGTCGGACACCTGCGCGGTGGTCTGGGGGGTGGGATCCAGCCGGTCGTCGCCGAAGCGGTCCACCAGCGCGCCGATCATCACCGCCAACAGCAACAAGGCGGTGAGTATGGCGGGGAGCTTGCGCTTGTGATCGGTTTCGCCGTCCTGGTCGAAGTCGGACCGGGTGAGCATGATGCCGAACAAAAACAGCACGATCACCGCGCCGATGTAGATGAGCACCTGGGTGATGCCGGTGAACTCCGCGCCCACCAGCAGGAACAGGGCGGCCACTCCGGCCAGCACGATCACCAGGTACAAAGCGGCGTGGACGATGTCGCGGGCGGTCACCACCCGCAGGGCGGAGGCCACCATCACCGCGGCGATGATGCCGAAAGCGACGTGCTCGGCGATCACCGGGGCGGTGCCTCGCAGGCTGCGGACCAAGCCAAGGCCGAGATGCTCACCGGGGAACCTTCAGCACCTTCTGCTCGGACCCGGCCTCATAGGACTCGAAGTCGGGCACGGTGTCCATCCACTCGCCGAGGCGCTCCTTGTCGTGGAGCAGGTCGGCGATGCGGGGCTCGGAGTACTCGAACTCGGGACTCCAGAACAGCGCCTCGAACGGGCAGACCTCGACGCAGATGCCGCAGTACATGCACAGGCTGTAGTCGATGTCGAAGCGGTCGAGGGCGTTCTTCTGACGGGGCTTGCCCCCCTCCCGCCGGGGCGGGGCCAGGTATTTGTGGCCCTCGATGTAGATGCACCAGTCAGGGCACTCCCGGGCGCAGAGCATGCAGGCGGTGCAGTTCTCCTCGTGGAGGGCGATCACGCCTCGGGCCCGATCGGCGGGCATCTCCTTGACGTGGGGGTATTGCACGGTGTGGGCGTGCTTGGAGGGGGCGGGCACCACCGGGGGGCCGCTGCCGAACAGGGTGCGGAACATAGTTCGGGCGGTGACCTTCAGTCCGGTGACCATTCCTGGTATCAATGCCATGGCAAGCTCCTACAAGGCGACCTTGAAAATACCGGTCACGACGATGTTGGCCAGCGACAGCGGGATCAGGAACTTCCACGCCATGCGCTGAAGCTGATCCTCCCGCAGCCGCGGATAGGTGAAGCGGAACCAGAAGATCAGCGCGGCCACGGCCAGCACCTTCACCAGCATGATGGCCGGCCCCGCGATGTTGAACGCCCAGTGCTCGAGGTCGCCCCACGGCAGCGCCCAGCCGCCCAGGAACAAGACCGCGGCCAGCGCGGCGAAGGCGAAGGCGGTGCCGAACTCGCCCATGAAGAAGAACAAGAACCGAAACCCGGTGTACTCCACTTGATAGCCGCCCACGATCTCCGATTCGGCCACCGGCATGTCGAATGGCGGCTGGGTGAGCTCGGCCTGCACCGCCACCAGGAAGATGAAGAAGCCCGCGAACTGCGTGAGGATGAACGGGTTGCCGATGCCGTCCCAGCCGAATATCTCCCCCTGGGCCTGCGCGGCGACGATCTTTTGCAGATCGAGGGTGCCGGCTTGGATCACCACGCCCATCACCGCCAGCACCAGCGGCAGCTCGTAGGCGATGAGCTGCCCGGCGGCCCGCAAGCCCCCCATCAGGGCGTACTTGTTGGCCGAGGCCCAGCCGGCCATCAAGATGCCCACCACCGACAGCGATGACACCGCCAGGGCATAGAAAATACCCACATCCAGCTGGGCTACCACCGCGTCGGGGCCGGTGGGGATCACCACATAGATCAAGAAGGTGGAGATCAAGACCACCAACGGGGCCAGGGCGAACACCGTCCGGTCGGCCTTTTCGGGGAAGATGTCCTCTTTCTGGATGAACTTCAGCCCGTCGGCCAGCAGTTGCAGGGTGCCGTAGGGGCCGGCTTCCATGGGACCCAGCCGGCTCTGCATGAAGCTCATCATCTTTAGCAAGAACACATAGCCCAGCACCAGCGCGGCGGTGGGGACGAGCAGGGCGACCACGCCCAGCTTGATGACCGACGACGCCCAGTAGGGCACCTCCACCGCCAGCAGGCCCGACAGCACGGCGGCCGGGCTCACCGGTCGATGTCTCCCAGAATGAAGTACAAGCTGGCCAGAATCGTGATGATGTCGGGGACGTACACCCCTTTGAGCAGCCACGGCGTGATGGAGATGTTGGAGAAGCTGGCCGAGCGGATCTTGACCCGGAACGGCACCAGGTCGCCCTTGCTGACGATGTAGTAGCCCATCTCGCCCAGCGGGTTCTCGGTGGCGGCGTAGGCTTCGCCGGCCGGCACCTTGATGATGCGGGGGACTTTGGCCATGATCGGCCCGGAGGGAATCCCGTCCAAGAGCTGGTCCACCATGTGGGTGGCCTCGCGGGTCTCCTGGAGCCGCACCCAGTAGCGGGCGAAGGAGTCGCCGTCGGGGTGGGTCCACACCTTCCAGTCGAGCTGGTCGTAGACCAGGGCCTCATGGCCGTCGCGCCGCAGATCCCAGTCCACCCCGCTGGCCCGGATGTTGGCCCCCGACAGGCCGAAAGAGAGGCCGACGTCGGGGGGGATGATGCCGATGCCGCGGCTGCGGGCCTGGAAGATCTCGTTGCCCAAGACCAGTTCCTCGAACTCGTCGCAGAAGTCTCGGATCTTCTCCATGGCCTGCTTGGTGTCGTCGATCCAGCCCTTGGGCAAATCGTCTTTGAGACCCCCGATGCGGTCGAAGTTGGGGTGGAAGCGCCCGCCGGTGGCCGCCTCGATCTGGTTGAGCACGAACTCCCGGTCGCGGAAGGCCATGAACACCGGGGTGAGGGCCCCGAGCTGCACCGCCATGTCGCCCAAGAACAGGGTGATGTTGGCGATCCGGCTCAACTCGAACAGCGCGGTGCGGATCCACTGAGCCCGGGGCGGGGCCTCCACCTCCATGAGCTTCTCGGCGGCCAGGATGAACGGCACCTCGTTGGCAAAGCTCCCCAGCCAGTCGATTCGGTTGATGAGCGTGGTGACCTGGGGATAGGTGCGGACCTCGGCCAGCTTCTCATAGCCCCGGTGCATGTAGCCCATGATGGGCTCGGCCTCCACCACCTGCTCGCCGTCGAGGCGGGCCACCAGTCGCAGCGTGCCGTGGGTGGCCGGGTGCTGAGGCCCGATGTTGAGGGTCATGCCCTCGGTCTCGATTTCCACGTTCAGCCGGGCGTCGGCGGCCTGGGTGGCGACGTAGGCCATCTGCTGGCGCTGGTCGGCGCCCACTGCGGTCACAGGTTTTCCTCGCCCGGCAGCAACTCTACGTCCACGATGCCGGGCCATGGCTTCACCCGCCGGGCCAGCAGCGGGAAGTCCTTGCGGAGCGGGTTCCCCTCGAACTCGCCCGGCAGGTAGATGTTCCGGAGGTCGGGATGGCCGTTGAAGCGGATCCCGAACATCTCCCACGCCTCGCGCTCGTGCCAGTTGGCGCCGGGGTACACCCCGATCAGGGTGTCGATGCTCAGGTCTTGGTCGGGCAGGTCGGCCTTGATGGTGACACCGAGGTGGCTGGTGATCGAATAAAGGCGCATCACCATCTGGAACCGGGTTTGGCCGCCGGCGCAGCCCTGCGCCATGGGATCGGCGGCCTTGGGCCCGGGATTGTCCTCTTGGGCGTCCATGTCCCGCCCATAGGGAGAGGGCAGCCAGTCGATGGCCGAGAGCCAGTCGAAGAACTGGCAGCCCAGGCGGTCGCGGGCGGCGGCGGCGGCGGCGGTCCATGAGCCGCGGGTCACCCGCACCCACAAGTCGCGGCCCGCGATGATGTGGTGCTCCGCATAGCCTTCGCCCAGCGCGTCGGCCAGTTGGGTGGCCCAAGCCTCCCGGCGCTCGTCGGTTGCCAGCTCGGCCTCGACGCCCGCGTCGGCGTCAGTCGACGACAATCGGGTCACCTCGCCACCGCACAGCCGGGTCTTCGTTGCCGATGCGCTCCTGAAGCAGCACGATGCCCTCGAGCAGGGCCTCGGGCCGGGGGGGGCAGCCGGGCACATAGACGTCTACCGGAATGATCTGATCGACGCCCTTGGTCACCGAGTAGGAGTCCCAGTAGGGGCCGCCGCAGTTGGCGCAGGAGCCCATGGAGATGACGTATTTCGGGTCGGGCATCTGCTCGTAGAGGCGGAGAATGGAGGGCACCATCTTGTCGGTGACGGTTCCCGAGATCACCACCAGGTCGGCTTGGCGGGGGCTGGCCGGGAACGGAATCACCCCCAGGCGCATGACGTCGTAGCGGGGGGCGCCGATCACCGCGCCCATCTCGATGGCGCAGCAGGCCAAACCCCACTGGTACATCCAAAGGGAGTACTTCCGGCCCAGGTTGAGCAGCTTGGTCAGGGGTTTTGGAGCTTTGCCGCTGGCGACCAGTCCCACTGCCTACCTCAGATCCATCGGAGCACGCCCTTTCGCCAGGCGTACGCCAAGCCCAGCGCAAGGATGAAGATGAAGATGGCCATCTCGACCAAACCGAATGTTCCGTAGGCTTCCAGCCGGGTGGCCCAAGGGAAGATGAACACCGCTTCCACGTCGAACATCACGAACAGGAGGGCGAACACGTAGTACCGGATGTTGCTCTGCGACCAGCCCAGCCCCACGGGGTCGACGCCGCTCTCGTAGGTGAGGTACTTCTGGGGCTGCGACCGGGAGGGCCGCAGCAGGCTTCCTGCTCCCAGCATCCCGAAGACCAACGCGCCGGCTAGCACGAGAAAGAAGACGACTAGGAGATAGTCGCGGAGGAACTCCGACACGGCTCGAAGGTTACCGACGCCGTTTTCTGCGGGCCAAGACGTACTTAGGCCGCAGCCACGAAGGCCGCGGCGATGACCCCGGGGCCCGCGTGGGTGCCCACAACCGGGCCGATGAGACCCACGGTAAGGGGGTTGTGGGCGGGCGATTCACCCAAACCGGCCACGAATGCGTCGATGTCGTCGGCGGCGCCGTGGGCCACGGCCAAGTGCTCCAATTCTCCGGCTTGGGCGATTTGCGCGGTCAGCCACTTGCGAGCCTTTCCTCTCGTGCGCTGCTTGCCCGCCTCCTCCACGACACCGGAAGTGAGGTCGACGCAGGGCTTGATGGACAAGGCGCTGCCCAACAGGGCCTGGGCCGCGCCGATGCGCCCGCCCCTTTTGAGGTTCTCCAGCGTGTCCAGCACCCCGTAGATGAAAACCCGGTCTTTGAGGTCGGCCAGCTGCGCCTCGATCTCGTCGGCGCTGTGACCGGCCGCCGCGGCCGCGGCCGCGGCTTTCACCATGATGCCCAAGCCCGCCGAGACTTTGCCGGAGTCCACCACCCGGACGTCCACCTCGCCTGCGGTGGCCCGAGCCGCGGCCTGCGCCGACTCCCCGGTGGCCGACAGGGCGAACGACAGGTTGACGCATACCACGGCGCTGGCCCCGGCGGCGGCCAGATCCCGGAAGGCGGCTTCGAACGCGCCGGGCGCCGGGGCCGCGGTGGACGGCAGCTCATCGCTGGCTGCCATCTTCTGGTAGAAGTTCTCCGCCGACAGACCTGCCCCGTCGGTGAACTCCTCGTGGCCGAACCGGATGGTGAGCGGCACCACGGTTATCTGGTGGTGCTCGATCTCGGAGGCGCTGAGGTCGCAGGAACTGTCGGTCACTATTCGAACGGTCATGGCGCGACCCTACTTTTTAGCCGCTCGGATTGGCCGCTCGGATTTGGAGCGGCGACGAGACCACCAGTTCCTCGCCCACCACAGCATCAGTATGGACAGCGCCGCCGCGGCGATCCCCACCCCGGCGCCGGAAAGTGAGGTGGCCCGCACGGTCAGCCGCGAATCGCCGAGCGGCAAAAGGCCGGTGGGGGAGTTCACGGCAACCTCGAGCACGGCGTCGCCCGAGGTCTTGGCCCGCACCGCCAATTGGATCTGGTTGACGCCCGGGGAGAGTCTTCTCAGCGAGGAGTCACCGTCGGGGAAGTCGAGCTTGTCGCTGTTGAAGTCCAAGCGCACGATGACGTCGTGCCTCAGGTTGTTCCGAATGAGCATCGGAATGCTCTCTGAGCGGCTGGTGAGGGTGATCCGTTGCCGGCTCGGCGGTTGGATGGCGGCCACGGTGTCTCGAACGGTTTGGGCCACCACCGCCAGATAGGCGTCTCGATCGGTCTCGGCCAGCCCGTCGGCGCCGGACAGCAAAAGGGCCCGTTCCAGCGTCTCGATCGACTCCCGCTCGGGGGTGCCCACAGTGGCGATCGGGTCAACCATGTTCTGGTACGAGCGGGCGATGCGCTGCCCGTCGCTCAGCGCCGCCCGGTAGTCCTCTTCGAATCCGTTCTCCGGCGCGGGGCGCGCCCAGCGGAGGGTGTCGGGCTTGATGCGCTCGACGATCTCGGCGGGGTCCACGGAGGAGAGAATCGGGCTGGCGCTGATCTGGTCGAGCAGCACCCCCAGCCCGTCCGAATCGGGAAATGACGCCAAGGGAGGGGCCAGCACGATGCCTCGGAGCTGCTGGGGGTCTTCAAACCAGCGAACGGCCAGATCGGCCAACACCAGGTAGGGCGCCACTGCTTTGCCGTCGGTTCGGGCCAAGTAAGCGGTTGCGGTGCCGTCGATGGCCGCCGCGGGCATCGGATCGGCGCCCGCGGGGAGCAGGAAGGATGTTTTGACCGAGGTGCTCACCGGTTCGTCGGACTGCTCGAGCAGGGTTTCGGGCGCCAACACCAGCTCCACTCCCTCCTGCTGCAGGCGCTGGAGCAACTCCGGGGAGGCCGATGTGGTCAGCATCATGATGGTGCGGTCGGGCTGAGAGCCGAGATGCTCTGCGAGCACGGCGGCGCCCGCCTCGATCTGCCAGCCGATTTGGAGGCTCAGGCCCTGCTCGATCCACGCGTCGCCGTCCAGCGGGACATAGGTGCTGCTGGCCGGCCGGCGGTTGATGGCGGCTTGTTGGAGCCGGGTCAGCAACTGGGCATGCTCGGGCCTCTCGCTGATGACAAGGGCGTCGATCAGGTGGGGATCCAGCGAGACCAGGGCCGGGGATCGGGGGCGAACGCCGGGGTCAAGCACGTCGGCCAGCGTTTGCAGGCTCTGATCGGTCGGGCCCAGATACACATTTCCCCGGTGGTCAACCGCGGGCGGACCGCTTACCGACAAGACGGTGCTCACTAGCAGGGGAGGCTCGCGGAGATCAGGAACAGGGGCGCGGACGACGAAAGTGTGGAGGGTGTCCAGCGCCATGCCGTCGGCCCCCCGAAGGACAAGGCTGATCGGATATACCCCTTCGTCGGGCAGCGGGAGAACCAGCAGGTTCTGCTCACGAGCCAGCCCGCTGGTGGTAGCGACTTGCAGCGATGAGACTCCGTCGGCGCCGCGCTCGGGCACGGCCAGTTGGGATGCCCGGCGCAGCACCGGCCCGGTGGATGGCCCGGCCAGCCGATCCAGAAAAGCGGACCGAGATCGGATGGGCGCTCCTATGTTGAGGTCGATGGTGGCATCGTCGGGGGCGTTGGTGAGGCGGAACGAGATCTGGAACACGTCCTCTTCGTCGACCCATATGCTTTGGCTGACCATCTCGAGCAAGGGGGCTTCCGCATCGGGGGCGCCAGGGGCGCCGCTGTTGCTCTGGGCGGTTGCGGCGGGTATCGCGATGATCGGCGCGACAAGGAGAACGAGAGCCGCCGTCAGCACCAGAGCCGACCCCTGGCGGCGGCTATGGCCCAATGATCTGTCGCTCCAGCACTTGCAGACCAGGGGGAATCAGCTCAAAGCCAAGTCGCCGGTAGAGCCGCAGGGCGGCGGTGTTTTTGTGGGGGGTGTTCACCCAGGCGTGGGTCGCGCCCCCGCGGGCCATCCACCTCAGCCCGTCGATCACCAAGGCGGCCCCGATGCCCTGGCCTTGGTGGGAGGGCGAGGTTGCCAGGCGTTGGAGGTAGCCCGCTTGCCCGCTGCGCCCCGAGATGGAGTACCCGGCCAGGGCTTGGCCTTTCTGTCCGCTATGTCTATGCCCGCTATGTTCGCAGACCACGCGAAACCGTCGGAACGGCGTGGCTCGGAGCGCTTCGCGAAGTCCCGCCGGGTCGAGCCGCCAGAAGGGCTGGAAGGCGGCATGGTCCACGGCCAGCACCGAAGGCTGGTGGCGGCGGCGGGCCCTGCGGATGTCGAGGCTTCCGCTTGGCCTCGAGAGTGGGGGCGGCATCGGCCGGGGCGGCCTCAGAAGCGCCGCGTCTAGGTCGCCGGGGGGCTGACGCGGCATCGGGCGGCACAGCAGAGCGAGTTGCTGGCGGGGCTCGAATCCGGCCCGCAGGAACGGCGCCACCTCCGCATGCGAAAGGGCCGCGGTCCGGATTCGGAGATAGCCCTGGGCCCTCGCCCACTCGATCGAGGCGGCCACGGCCGCGTCGGAGGCTGCGGTGCCGGAGGTCAACAAGATGAGCAGGCTGGTTCCGGTTTCGCCGGCCCACGGCCGAAGCCGCAGGCGGCTGCCGTCGGCTCGGAGCGTCTTGGCAGCACGCGCCACCCGTTCATCCAGCACGCCTTGAGGCTACGCGCTGTGGATTGGCATCGGTCCCGCTTTGGCATCGGCGGGGGCAGCCGTGCCGCCGGCCGCGTAGGAGAAGCCGCGGAGAAGCCGCAGGGCGGGCACGCTACCGTGGGGCGGTGTCGGTTCTGTGGGTCACCGATGAGCCTTGACCGTCTCGCCCCTGTCCGCGAGGAGACCCGGGAGCTGGCCCAGTGGTTCGCGGCCCGCGGTCATCGAATTTTTCTCGTGGGTGGTGTTGTGCGCGACGCGATGCTGGGTTTGCCGCTGGACGCCGCCTTCGATCTGGATTTCACCACCGACGCCCAGCCGCCCGCGGTGAAATCGATCTTGGAGGGTTGGGCCGACACCCTGTGGGCCCAGGGGGAGCGCTTCGGAACCGTCGGCGCCCGCCGGGGCGACCGTCGAATCGAGATAACCACCCACCGCACCGAGCGGTACCAGCCCGGCTCCCGCAAGCCCGAGGTGGCCTTTGCCGACGTCATGGAGGCCGATCTCTCCCGCCGCGACTTCACCGTCAACGCCATGGCCGTCGAACTCCCCGATGGCGATCTGGTGGACCCCTTCGGCGGGGCCGCCGACTTGGCTGATCGCCGCCTTCGCACCCCGCTCGACCCCGCGGCGACGTTCAGCGACGACCCGCTGCGGATGCTGCGGGCGGCCCGCTTTCTGGCCCAGTTCGAGCTGTCAATCGACCGGCCGCTGGTGGCGGCCATGTCGGCGATGGCCGATCGGCTCGGCATCGTGGCCGGTGAGCGGATACGCGACGAGCTCGACCGGCTGCTGGCGCTGCCCGACCCGACATCGGGATTCGCCCTGCTGTTCGAGACCGGATTGGCGGAGCGAGTGCTGGGTCCCGTGGGAGACGGTGTTGCAGCAGTGGCACGGCTTGGCCGGGTGGGCGATGATCCGACGGTAAGGCTGGCTGTGCTCCTCGCCGAAGCAGGAACCCCCGCTGATGTGAGGGCGGCCCTGGCTGAGCGGCGGGCAACCACCGCTACCGGTCGAGCGGTCTTTGCTGTGTTGACCGCAGCTCGCCGGGCTATAGAACAGCCGCCTCGGACTCTGCCCGAACTGCGCCGCTGGGTGGTCGATGCCCGCGGTCTTGTGGCCCAGTCGGTGGAGGTGGCGTCAGCTCTGGGCGATGCGGGCGCGCTGGCCGCTGATGTGAGATCTCTGACCGAGGCCGAGCCCGATCTCTGTGGCCCCCCGGTGATCGACGGCGGGGAGGTCATGGCTCTGCTCGGCTTGGATCCCGGCCCCGACGTGGGCACCGCCGTGGAGGAGCTCCGCCGCCATCGCCTCGACACCGGCCCCCTCACCGCTGAGCAGGCCCGAGTTCACCTGCTGGAGTGGCAACGATCGCAGACCTCAGAACACACCTCGGGGCATAAGGTGTGAAAGGGCATAAGGTGTGAACCGGTGCTCATCAAGTTGACTGTTCGCAACTTCAAGGGGCTGGCCGAAGCTGAGATCGAGCTTGGCAACCCGGTGGTTTTCATCGGCCCCAACGACTCGGGCAAGACATCGGCGCTGCAAGCGCTGACCTTATGGGACTTGGGCTTGCGCCGCTGGGTGGAAAAGCGGGGAGACTCGGCGCCGGAAAAGCGGCCCGGTGTGGCGATCAACCGCCGGGATCTGGCATCAGTGCCGGTGCCTTCTGCGCTGCAGATTTGGAAAGAGTTGCAAGTTCGCCGGACGTATCACAACGATTCCGGTCAACAGCGCACCGAGAACATCTGCATCGAAGTGAGAGTGGATGGGCAAACAGGCGCTTCTTTCTGGTCTTGCGGGCTTGAGTTCGATTACGCCAACCCAGAGAGCTTCTACTGCCGCCCGTTGCGAACAGTTCCCGACGGTTCGGCGCGGATGCCTGTGCCCGAGCAAGCATTGCGCCCCCAGGTTGTGCTGCTCGGCCCTATGTCTGGCCTGGCCGCCAATGAGACGAAGTTAGAGTCCGGTGCCGTCAAGGTTCGGCTCGGAGAAGGTCGCACTGCGGAAGTCCTCCGCAATCTCTGCTATCAGGTACTCGAGTTGCCTGATGGTGAAGATCGTTGGAGTGATCTCTCACGCAGCTTGGAGGGGCTTTTTGGTGTTCAAATGGATCAACCCAGACTGCTGGCAGAAAGGGGAGAGATCGAGTTGACTTACCGTACCCGCGATGGTGCTTGCCTAGACTTGGCGGCGTCTGGTCGAGGCATGCAGCAGACTCTCTTGCTGCTTTCATTTATCGCGTTGCATCCGGGAAGCGTTGTCCTTCTCGACGAACCTGATGCCCATTTAGAAATCTTGCGACAACGCCAGACCTACGAACTGCTGAGCCAAGCGGCGTCTGAAAACGGTACTCAGATCATCGCAGCGTCGCATTCAGAGGTCGTCCTCAACGAGGCCGCTGAACGAGGCACCGTCGTGGCATTTGTGGGAACTCCTCACCGTCTGAACAAGAGTAGCAACGTGCTCAAAGCTCTCCGCTACATTGGCTTTGAGGATTACTACCAGGCTGAGATAACCGGCTTGGTGCTGTATCTGGAGGGATCCACTGATTTGTCCATTCTGCGGAGCTTTGCCGAGTTGTTGGGGCACACTGCTCAAGAACTCCTCGAGCGCCCATTTGTTCACTATGTCGGCGATCAGCTCAACAATGCGAGAAAACACTTCCACGGTCTCCGTGAAGCGAAGCCCGATTTGATGGGCTTCGCGCTATTCGACCGACTCGAACGCCACGATTTGGATGCGGGAGGTGACCTAGCCGAGCAGATGTGGCCTCGTAGGGAGATCGAGAACTATCTGCTGCCCGCAGTCGCCCTCGGGCGGTACGCCCAGCAACAAGGTGCCATGGTCTATGATGGCGATCTCCTCGCAGTTCACGAGACGCGTCGCTGGGAAGAGGCAATGGGCATTGCCCTGAAAGATCGAGGGCCGCCAGCAGCACTGAGAAACCCTGATGACGCCTATTGGCTGGATACCAAGATCAGTGACAATCTGCTCACCCCGGTGTTCTCAGCTTTTTTCAAAGCCCTTGAGCTTCCCAACAGCATGTCCAAGGCGGACTATTACCGGTTGGTTCGTTGCTTGGAACCCGAAGAAGTTCATCAAGATGTGGTAGATATTCTCGATGCCATCGTCGCTCAACATCTCAAAGCCAAATCAGCTATCACCTGATTGCGCAAACTGACAATGCTTGCATTGTTGCTAGATTTATAGTATAGTCCAACTATGGCTATATCTCGTGACAAGGCAGATTGCAACTTAGGGGGGGGGGGGGGGTGATAGCCCACGTCTGGCAGCACGGAGTTCGTAAAGCCTCATCTGGGCGAAAACGCTACCACCTTTTCCTGATTCTTGTAATAGCAGTAGCGCTTTTGGCGTCGACAATGGTGAGCGGATCGGCGCAAACGGTTGCCGACATTGAAAAACGCGATCAGCTGATCGCCGATCAGGCTAACCTGCTGAACGCTTACCGTTGCATGTTCGATGTGGACACCGAGATCGTGCCCGGAGGCTGCATAGACGGCTCCCCGGCTGTCCCGAACGCGATGCCGACTACCACGCCCGCCCCTACTCCAACTCCGCAGCCTTCGGTGCTGTCGCCGCCGCGCAACCTGTCGTTCGAGTGCAGTGCAGGTGAGTCTCGAGCAGTTAAGCCCCGAGCAGTGCTTCGGTGGGATGCGCCAGAGTCAGGGACGCCTGCCTCCTACGCGGTGAGCGTTGAAAGATTAGGCACCACTCAGCGTGACCGCGAGACCATTACCCCTCCTAGCACTGAGTATGCGTTCGACGGGGAATATGGCAGTCGCTACAGAGCCACCGTGCAGGCCAGCGATGATGAAGCGAACAGCGAAATCATGACGATTACTTCCAACTTGTGCCCAAACCCTCCCGGAGGGCTGGTCAGACCGGGATCGTTTGTGGCCCCGATCACGCAACCTGTTGTGCCGCGCCTCCCGGCGCCAACCGCAACTCCAAGCCCGACCCGAGATCCGGATACTGAGCCACTTCCTACCACCCCGGTGGTGAGCATTGCGGCTAGGGCCGATGTTGTCGAGGGCTTTGACATGGTGTTCACTTTGAGAGCAGACCCGGTGCCTTCAGCGGCTTTGAATGTCAGAGTGGCTCTTACTGCGTCAGGCAACTTCGGTGTGGACGCCCGCACGGTGACGGTGACGATCCCCGTTTCGGGCACCGCCACTTTGACCCTGTCCACCGACGACGACTCTACAGACGAGCCCGACGGCTCAGTCACTGCGACGGTGAACGCCGGCCGCGGCTACACCAGGTCTGCAACCGATCGCACAGCCACCATCGCGGTGGCCGACAACGACACGGCGCCGACTCCTCCCCCGACTTCGAGGCCAACGGCAACTTCGAGACCGACGACTCCTCCCGGAAACCTGCCTGTTGCGTCGGTGGTCGCGAAATTTGCGACGGTGACTGAGGGTGACGATGTGAGCTTCACCGTGTCGTTGCGTCCTGCACCAGAATCAGACGCATCAGAAGGACCAGACACACCAGGCACATTTGTGTTCATTCGGTGGGTGACCACAAACTGTGATGGCCGGATATCGGGCCCAAGTGGCGATGACAGCATTCTCGTCGGTCTGTCCGGCTCGGCGGAGAGTGCCTTGTTTTCCACCGACGACGGGGTATCCAATGGGGATTGCTCAGTCGTCGTGACGCTTCTGTCAGACCCCCCACCAGGTTCGAAGTACACCATCCCCAGCGAGAATGACCCCCTCTTGACGGCCCGAGTGGCCGTGAACGATCCGCCGTCTTCATAGCCGACAAGGGCGCATCGTCGGGGCTATTGGCACCCGCTATTGGTGGGAAGCCAGTTCCAAGAGACGGTTCAGCAGGGGGCTTCTCCAGGTGAGGAGGGAGATGTGGGGAGTGTCTTGGTAGCGGGCGGGATTGAAGGTCACAGGATGGGGCGAGGCATCGTCGAGGGACAGCAGCCAGGCATCGGGAAAATCGGGATGGGGCGCGAAGCGGCCGCGGCACCAGCGAATGCTGAGGAGGATGTCTTGGAGGTCGCCGAGGGTCATGGCCGGCTGCAATGCGGTTTTGTGCTCAGGCACGGCATCGAGGTCGGTCAGCTTGAGGGACGCCTGCTCGAGCCGGTTGGCAGCTCCGGTGAGTTCTTGGGCCGCTGCCGCGGGGTCGATGCGCTTCATGGCGGCTTGCTCGAACACTGACTCGGCGGCGGCGAGCACGGGTTGGGCATTGCCCACCACGTTGGTGAACCAGTCAAGGCGGTCGCGGATGCGGCGGTAGATGTCCTCTTCCACCGTGTCGGAGTAGAACAGGTTGGTCACCTCCACCTTCGGCTGGCCGCCGATGCGATCCACCCGGCCGATGCGCTGCTCCACCCGCATGAAGTTCCAGGGCAGATCGAAGTTGATCAGCCGAGCGCAGGTTTGCAGGTTGAGCCCCTCCGACATGGAGTCGGTGCCCAGCATGATCCGCACGTCGTCGCCCCGACGGAACAGCTCCTTGGCCTCTTCTTTGGGAATGGGCGCCCATTGACGACTCTCGGGCAACCAGCGCTCGCCCCGTCCGCCGTAGTAGCACACCAGCTGGGCGCCGTAGACCGGCACCAGGCGGTCCCGCACATAGCGGAGGGTGTCGGCGTATTGGGTGAACACCACGACGGTGGGGTGCCCGTCGGCGAAGCTCTGGGCCAGCAGCTCCCCCAGCAGGCTCATTTTGGGCTCGTCGATGAGCTGCTCGGCGGCCACGTCGTTCAGCGTTTGGGTGATCTCGGCGGTCTCGGGGCCGAAGGCGGCGGTGCCGGTGGCCAGGGTGACGAT
>JAPOSH010000176.1 GCA_026709815.1 bacterium
AGCGGAAGATGTTGTCGATGAACAGCAGCACGTCCTGGTTCTGCACGTCGCGGAAGTACTCGGCCATGGTCACGCCGGCCAAACCCACCCGCAGCCGCACGCCGGGAGGCTCGTCCATCTGGCCGAACACCAGGGCGGCCTTGTCCAAAACGCCCGACTCCTCCATCTCCAAGAACAAATCGGTGCCCTCGCGGGTGCGCTCTCCCACGCCGGCGAACACCGACACGCCGCCGTGCTGGGTGGCCACCCGGTTGATCATCTCGGTGATGAGCACCGTCTTGCCCACGCCGGCGCCGCCGAACAGGCCGATCTTGCCGCCCTCTTTGTACGGGGTGAGCAAGTCGATGACCTTGATGCCGGTCTCGAACATGCGGGTGGAGGGCTCCAGCGCGTCGAAGGACGGCGCGGGGCGGTGGATCTCCCACTCCTCGCCCACGTCCAGCGTGGCGCGGTCGGCGTCGAGGCACTCCCCCACCACGTTCCACACATGGCCCAGCGTCACGTCGCCCACCGGCACGGTCATGCCCTGGCCGGTGTTGCGCACCACCGTGCCCCGGGTGAGGCCATCGGTGGGCTTGAGGGCGATGGCCCGCACCCGGCTGTCGCCGATCTGCTGGGCCACCTCGGCCTTCACCGTCACCGTCTCGGCGTCCACTTTCACGTCGAACTCGAGCGCGGTGTTGATCTCCGGCAGGGCGTCCGGGGGGAACTCGGCGTCGATGACCGGGCCGGCGATAGCCACCACCCGTCCGTCTTTGAGATTCTCCGACATCAGCTGCCAACCTCCTCTACAGCCTGTACAGCGTTCTGCGACATCTCTACTTGCACTCCTACTGGTTGGTGGCGATAGCAGCGAGGTGATCGGCGATATCGCCTCCATCAGCCTCTTCCTTCAGGGCCTCAGCACCGCCGACGATCTCCATGATCTCGGTGGTGATGGCGTCTTGGCGGGCCCGGTTCATGGCCCGAGTGAGCTTGGTGATCAGCTCTTCGGCGTTGTCGGTGGCCGCTTTCATAGCCCGCTGCCGATTGGCGTGCTCGGAGGCGGCGGCGTCCAGCAGGGCCGAGAACAGCCGCGACTCCACATAGCGCGGCAGCAGCGACTCCAGCACGCCCTCAGGCGAGGGCTCGAACTCGAATGCGGCCCGCACCTCGCCGGTTCCGGCCGCGGCGATCACCTCGATGCTCTCCAGCGGCAGAAAGCGCCGCACCGCCACCCGCTGGGTGCCGATGGTGAAGAACTCCATGTAGGCCAAGATCACCTCGTCGATGTGGCCCGACTCGAACCGGTCGGCCACGATCTCGGCCACCTGGCGGGCGTCGTCGTAGGTGGGGGTGTCGCTCATGTTGGTGAACGCCTCATCCACCCGGTAGTTGCGGAACCGGAAGTAGTCCTGGGCCTTCTTGCCGATCAGCATGAGCGAGTAGTCCTGGCCCTTGGTCTGGGCGTCCATCAGCTCCCGCTCGGCGGCTTTTATCACCGAGCTGTTGTAGGGCCCGGCGAGGCCCCGGTCGGAGTTGATGACCACGAACCCCACGCGGCGCACCGCATCCCGGCGCTCCAGCAGCGGGTGCGACGCCTCGGCGCCCCCGGCGGCCACGTCCTCAATCACGCTGGTGAGCCGGGTGGAGTAGGGCCGGGCGGCGTGGGCCCGCTGCTGGGCCTTCACCACCCTGGTGGCGGCGATCAGCTCCATGGCGCGGGTGATCTTCTTGGTGGACTGCACCGAGGAGATGCGCCGCCGCAGCGCCCTCTCTTGACCACCGGGCACAGATTCAGCCTTCTTCGGGCCGCTGGATGTCGGTCTCGGGCAGGGTGTGGTCGGCATCCACCACCCCGGCCTCGGCGCCGGCCTGGGCCTGCGCGTCGGGCTCGTCGCCCTCGGGCTCGGCCGACGACTCGAACTGGGCGGCGAACGCCGACACCGCGGCATCGAGACCGTCCTCGTCCACCGCGCCGGTCTCGACGATCGACGACATCAGGGCGGCGTTGCGGGCCCGCACCCATTCCAGCAGCTCGCTCTCAAAGCGGGCCACATCCTCCACCGGGATGGCGTCCAGATAGCCCCGGGTGCCGGCATAGAGCGAAACCACCTGCTC
>JAPOSH010000097.1 GCA_026709815.1 bacterium
CCCGCCCCCGACCATTCGGCCATCCCCGAAGCCTGCCGGTGGTGATGCCATGGGTGATTCCACGCCGACTCCGACCCTAGAAGAGCTACAAGCCCTGGTGGGCTGGCAATTCCCCGGCGGGGCCTACACCGTGGCGCCGTGGCGGGTGTGGCTCACCAACGACGTGATCGGCGCGCCGCAGCGAGGCGACGGCGTCGCCCATCCCATGTTCTGCTATTACGCGGCGATGGCCGGGCTGGGCATCTCCATCGACGAGATGTTCGCTCTCTGCGGCGCCTCGGCCGACGACGGCCCGATGTTCGGCGAATGCGATATCGAGCAGCATCGCCCCCTGGAGGTGGGGGCCTCCTACACCGTGCGGGGAGAGATCACCAGCGCGGTCCGCAAACAGGGAGCGCGCACCGGCCCGTTCGACATCGTGGCCTTCCGGCTCGAGGTGGTGGCCGGCGGTGGCGAGGTCTGCGCGGTGGTGTCCAACTCCTTCATCTTCCCCCGGAGGTCGCAATGATCATGGCAGCAGCCCCGTCAGCAGGCGATGAGCTTCCTCGGCTGGTGATCGAGTCGGTAGACGCCGAGAAGATGAAGACCATGGCCGCCCTTTTGGCCGATCCCAATCCCATCCACTGGGATGCAGACGCGGTGCGGAAGCTGGGCATGGGCGATGAGCCTGTGAACCAGGGCCCCAACAACCTGGGCTACGTGATGAACATGCTGGGAGCATGGGCGGGTGGCGCCGAGCGCATCGGGCGCATCCGAGTGCGTTTCCTCGACAACGTGTTCGCCGGCGACCGATTGGAGGCCGGCGGTGTCGTCACCGCGGTCGGCGACGATGGCACGGTCGACTGCGACGTCTGGCTGGCCCGCGACGGCGACCACCCGGTGTTGACCGGGACCGCCACCCTGTTGCTTTGCTAACCCTTGTGCCCAAATAAGTCCACTAGGTGAACAGCCGGGCCGTGCCGGTGCCGGAGCGGGACCGGAGCGCCACGGCGACCAAGAACAAGATGACCGCGCCGAGCGCCATGGTCGCCCCCGCCGCGGTGTCGTGGTGGTAGCTGATGAGCAGCCCGGCCACCACGGCGACCGAGCCGAGCACGACCGCCGCGACCATGATGGCCGGAATCCGCCGCACCAGCATGGCCGCCGTGGACGGCGGGGCCACCAAGAAGGCGAAGACCTGCAAGTTCCCGACCGCTTGAAATGAGGCCACGATGGAAATGGACAACAGCGCCAGCAGACCGGCATGGGCCAGTCGGGGCCGGAGTCCCATCAAGTGGGCCTGCACTTCGTCGAAAGTCATGACCAGAAACGCCCGGTGGAGCACCACGACCCCCAGCAGCGTGATGCCGGCGATGATGAGTTGGCGCAGGATGTCGCTGTCGGTCACCCCGGTGATGGATCCGAAGAGGAATCGGGTGAGATCTCCGGAGTATGCCCCCGAGCTGCTGGACAAGATGACCACCGCTAGAGCCAAGAAGCCCACATAGAGCAGCACAATCGAACTGTCCTCGGGCAAGGGCGAATGACCGCGGATGAGGTTGATGCCATAAACCATGACGAGGGCCGCGATCAGCGCGCCAAGGGTGGGATCGCCCCCGAGTATGAAGGCGATGGCCATGCCGGGCAGCACCCCATGGGCCATGGCCTCCCCGAAGAAGCTCATGCCCCGAAGCACCACCCAGGTTCCCACCGTGGAGGTGGCCAGCACCGCCAGCAACCCCGACCACAGGGCCTTGCGCATGAAGACGTTGTCGAAGAAGGGCTCGATCCACCAGTCGATGGGACTGGTCAGAAAGTCCACACGCGCAACTTAGTGCATGGAAAAATCAGCCAAGGCCTTCGGCGATCCTCTTGGCGTTGGTGCGGATGAACCCGGTGTAGGTGTCAGCGCCGCTGCCCGCAGGACCGAGCGAACCGGTATACAGGGAGAGCACCTGAACCCCGGCCTCGCGGCCTAGGGCTTCAGCGTCGTCGGAGCTGTGCGTCGTCTCCGAGAAGATTGCGGACACGCCGGTCTCGCCGATCACCTCGACTAGTTCTTGGAGCGCCGCAGGGTTGGTCTGGCCCAGGGTGCTGCCGCCGGGAATCGCGGTCCCGACCACCTTGAAGCCGTAGCGATCGGCGAAGTAACCGAGAGCATCGTGGTTGGTGACCAAGAGGCGGTCTTGCGGATCCAGCGGGGCCAAGATTTGCTCGACTTCGGCGTCCAGCGCCGTCAGCTCGCCTCGGTACGCCGCCGTACACTCATCGAGGGCAGCGGCGTCTAGGCCTGCTTGTGCAGCCAGAGCCTCGCTGAGCGCGGGCAGCGCATCGGCCACCCGAACGGGATCGAACCACACATGGGGGTCAGCACCACTGTGGTGGTGACCGTGATCGTGGCCCTCATGGTCGTCGTGATCGTCGTGGCCTTCTTCTTCGTGATCCTCGTGGTCATCGTGATCCTCATGATCGTCGTGGCCTTCTTCTTCGTGATCCTCGTGATCGTCGTGATCCTCGTGATCGTGGCCCTCATGATCGTCGTGATCGTCTTCGTAGTCGGTTGAGCCGTACTCGATGGTCGAGATGTGATCGGCTATGCGAAACACCGGAGTGCCTGATGCTTCGACAGCTTCGATGGTGTCTTCTAGGCCTTCTTCCAGGAACAATCCATTGGCCACAACCAAAGCGGCGTTTTCCATGCGCCCGCGATCGCTCAGCGAGGCCTGAAAGGCATGGGGGTCGCCGCCAGGGGGGATGAGGGCATCCACTTCTGCCAGCCCGTCACAGGCCACATTGCCCACCACATCAGCCAAGATCCCCGTCGTGGCTATAATCGTCGGAACGCTGCTGCTCTCCGCCGCGTCATCGTTCCCGCACCCCCACGCCAACAGTGCCAGAACGGCCAGCAAGCACCCTGAGCGCAAGGCTGTCTTCCGAAAATTGATAATGAGTCTCATTGCTGAAAAAGTATTGCCGCACAAGCGCAAACGGCAAGCAGACCAACAGAATGTCGCTGGCGGGTTGCTTGCGGTTCAGCAGCACCAGCGAGGAGGAAGTGCATGGCAGCGATAGTCCACTCCCTGTACGTCATCGGCCAGCTCTTTGCGATCATGGGATTGGTCCTCGTCGTTCCCCTGACGGTGTGCGACTGCTGCCGATACTGCTGGAGGCGCCGGTGCGCCCGCCGCGAGCAGTGTGCCGCGCATGCGAACCGCGCCGACGCCGAGAGGGGATGAAGGTGGAGGTCGCCCTCCTCTAGCCCCGGCCGATGGCCTCAAGGTAGAGGGATCGGTCCACAACCTGGTCTTCGGGGAAGGGCTCATCGAACTCCACGACGGTCTCTCCTGAGGCGGTGAAGCTGATGAATGCCTCCTGCGCCCGGGTGGCTGATCCTTCGCGGATCTCCCAGTCGAACAGCAGCGAAGGTGTCGCGGCAATCTGTTCTGGATCGCGCTCAATGGCTTCAGCGATTGCCGCGACGACATCTTCATCCTGGTGGTAGTCGCCGGTCAGATAGGTGTTGATGGTGCGGATGATGGCCCGGTGGAAGGCGACGCAGGCATCTCGCTTGGCCTCGAAGCAGCTCGGGCCGCCATACAGCCCGCCGATCGGCTCACCGGGGGGCTGGGTGGTGACCAGCACGTATTCGTCAGGGGCATCAGCCAAGACCGACCAGAGCGGATCAAGCACCCAGGCCGACTGCACCGCGTTGTTCTCAAGGGCTAGCACCATATCGGTGGATGGGATCCGCTCAATGGCCACGTCTACCCCGAGGACCAGACCAGCCGGTCGGAACGCCTGGGCAATCGGGTAGGCGATCACCGAACTCAGGCCGACTGCCGAAGCCATGGTGGTGCCTTCCAACTCGGCGATATCGGGGTTGGACGGGTCGCTGAACACATCCGCCCGTGCCCAGACTCCCGTTTGGGCAATTGTCCGATCCCCGGCGTCGGGCGGGAAGAAGTTGCCGCTCACCCACCGCACGTCGAACCCGTTGTCGACGGCGTTGAACAGGCTGGCCTCGGTCCCGCCGACAGCGAGATCAATGTCCCCGGTACCCACCTGGGAGACAGCATCGGAGAACCCCAGACTGATGAAGTTGAAATCGATGTTCTCCTTCTCGAACTCGCCAAACGCCTCGGCCAGCAGAATCGGCGCGATGAACTCCAATTTGAAGCCCGACGACATGTTGATGGTGGTTCTCTCCGCGAGAGGGATCGGCAGCGGGTAGCCCGGCTCGCATCGTGCCACCGGGCGCCCTACCGAGAGATCGGACGGGTCGATCACTGCCCCTGCGCCACAGCCCGCAAACGGATCCTCTCCGGCAGGCGCCGGCGCGGGCGCCTCCGCCGGCGCCTCAGGGGCCGGGGCCACACTGGGCGTGTCGTCGTCGTCGCCGCACGAGGCGGCGACGAGAGCGATTGCAAGGACAGCGCCGAGCAATGCGAGCAGTTTCAGCCTTTTGCGTATTCTCATTTTCTTCCCTCCATTTGCGGTTGTCTCAAGCTGAGTGCGACCAAGTTACTCCCGGCCCGTTTCTTTTGCGGGGCTCGCAGGGCCGAATCATGCTATGGGCTGGCCCCCATCCTCGGTGGACCAAGGCGACGCCAACCTCCCGGCCAGGCGCACGAGTGCAGTGAAGATCACTCCGATGACGGCAACGATCGCAATGCCGACATACGTCTGCTCAATCAGTCCCAGTATCCGCCCGCCGTTGATCACATGGCCGATTCCGTCGCCGCCCAGCACGAACTCCACCCCTACGATCATGAGCACCGAGACGCCCGCGGCCAACCGCAGTCCCACGAATATCTGGGGCAGCGATGCCGGGAGGATCACGTGGTGAAAGAGCTGCCGGCGATTCGCGCCAAAGCTGTGAGCGGCCTCGCGATACTCCTCGGGCACGGCCATGACTGCGGCCATCGCCGAGAGCCACACGAAGAAGAAGACAGTCGTGGCGATCAGCGCGATGACTGTGGTCTCGCCAAAGCCGAAAACGGTGAGGTAGATGGGCAAGAGCGCAAGCTTGGGGACGGTGTAGAGGGCGATCAGGGTTGGCTCGGCCGTCCGACGCATCAGCCGGAACATCCCCATGCCGATCCCCGCGGACAGCCCGCCCAGGGCGCCCCAGAAGTAGCCCCAGAGGATGCGCCTGACGCTGATCCACACGTCCTCCGCCAGGTCGCGCTCGGAGAAAAGGTCGCGAGTCTTCGCCGCGATGTCGAAAGGCGAGGGGTAAAGGCGCGCATCGATCCAGTCCAGGGTCGAGGCGGTCTGCCAAAGCCCGATCAGCACGACAGGGAACAGGATGGCCAGGCTCAGCTCAACCGCTCGGCGGCGGCGGGAGCTGCGACCCGGCGCCAGCTCTGCCGCTCCCGGAACACGGCGGATTCGGCCTGGACCGGGTTCGGCGCCCTTCTTCAGCGCTCTCACCGCTGGCCCTCCGCATCTGACATGGCGCCGTGGACGTCGCTCAGATAGTGCTGGACCTCGCCTTTGAGGCTCTCCCACAACATGGCCTTGAACTTACTGAACTCAGGCGTATCGCGAAGCTCAGGCTTTCGGGGCCGGGGAAACGGCACTTCAAACGACTCGAGCACTCGCCCGGGACGAGAAGTCATGACGATGACCCGATCTCCCAACACGATCGCCTCCTCTAATGAGTGGGTGATGAACAGAACAGTCCGCTGGTCTGCCTGCCAGATGTCCAGCAACTCGTCCTGAAGCAGTTGGCGAAGCTGGGCGTCGAGCGCGGCAAAGGGCTCATCCATCAGCAATATCTCAGGCTCGACAGCCAACGCCCGGGCAATGGCCACCCGCTGGCGCATCCCACCCGAAAGCGCGTCGGGATAGGCGCGGGCAAAGTCCTCTAGTCCCATCTTCGCCAGCCACCGACGAGACTTCTCGAGGGCCGCTTTCTTCCGCATTCCCTGGATTTCGAGGCCATAGCTCACGTTGCGCTCCACGGTCTTCCAGGGGTAGATCGAATAGTCCTGAAAGACCACCGAGAGCGGAGCGCTCGAAGACCCAGAGGCGTTGATCTCGATCTCTCCTTGGCTGGGCCGTATCAGGCCGGCGACGATGCGAAGCAGGGTTGACTTGCCGCAGCCCGACGGGCCCACAAGACAGGCGAACTCCCCGTCGGCGATCTCAAGGTCGAATGGGCCGAGGGCATGGACGGGGTCGGCGGTGTCAGCCGCGAAGGTCCTGTGAACGCCTGAGATCGATATCTTGGCGTCGGGCGCCTGATCTCGGGACCCTGGCCCGGCCGAGGCTGAACCGGCGCCCTTCACCTGAGGTCCGGTTCGATGATCTCCACTAGCAGCTCCATCGACCTGATCCAGGCATCGGCGTCGGTTCTCCACGGCGCCGACACCACATGCTCCACGCCGGCCTCGGCGTAGCGGTCTCGCTCATCGCGGATCTGGGCGGGATCCATGCCTTGGGGATCCCAACCGGTACGGTACGAGAAGGTGAACGCCGCGTCCGGGCGGCTCACGGCCAGTTGCGCCCGGATGCCGGCCGCGATCTCCCCCATCTCCTCGGGAGGTTTGCTGAGTCCCTGGAAGCCGTCGCCAGTCGCAGCGGCCCGGTCATAGGCCCGCGGGCTGCTGCCGCCGACCCAAACGGGGATCGAATGGGCCGGTTGGGGCAGCACCTTGATGTCTTCAAAGCGGTAGTAGCTCCCCTCATAGGACGCGGGAGACTCCGCCCACACCAATCGCATGATCTCCAGCGCCTCATCCATACGCGCCCCCCGGGTATGGAAGTCCTGCCCCAGCGCCGAGAACTCGGCGGCCGACCATCCCACGCCCGCGCCAACGGTCAGGCGACCCCCGCTCAGCTGATCGAGGCTGGCCAGGCTGTTGGCCAAATGCAGCGGGTGGTACTGGGGAACCACCAACACGCTGGTGCCCAACCCGACCCGCTGGGTGGCCGACGCCGCCCAGCCCAAGGTGAGCAACGGGTCGAACAGAAACGACGCCGGGTAACCCTGGCCGTCGGGGTAGACGATGTGGTCGCTGACCCACACGTCGGCCAATCCGACCTCCTCGGCGCGCATGGCGACCTGGCGGATGGCCTCCGGCGATGCCGCTCGACCGTATTGGGGCAGGTGGATTCCCAGCCGCATATCACCTTCTCCTGTGGCTCACTCGTGCTCAGGGGCTTCGGTCGGCTCGGCGAGTCCTTGCCTGCTCGACTGTTCCAGATACCGCTGGCGGACGGCGTCGAATCGGAAGTAGTCGATTTTCTGGCGATCTCCGAAAAACTGATCTTCGACGAACGGCTCGATGTTGTACTTCCAGATCCGGCGCACCGCCGCCTCGTCCAGCCCCTCCTGCATGAAATGGCTGGGCCCCAGCTGAAGATGGGGCCCGCCCAGCTCGCGCTCCAGCTCGTCGTTCACATGGGCCAGCAGTTCTCCCACCCAGGCTGGTTGGTTGTGCTCTTTCAGCCAGCGGTCGAGCAGTCCCTGCATGGGACCGTGATTGGGAAAGAACCCGATGAAGTGGAATCGACGGCGCAAGGCGGCGTCAACCAGGGCGATGGAGCGGTCGGCGGTGTTCATGGTGCCGATGAACCAGAGGTTCTGGGGAAGCTCGAAAGCGTCGTCGGGGCGGTACAGGGTTTGCACGCTCTCCTCACGGTACTCGAGCAGAAAGAGCAGCTCTCCCAACACCTTGGGGAGGTTGGCCCGGTTTATCTCGTCGATGATCATGACGTGGGTGTGATCCGGCGCCTCGGCAGCGCGTGCCGCCATGCGGGCCAGCGGGCCCGGGGTCAGCCGGTAGGTCAACTCTCCCTCGTCGCCGCCCTCGGGGCGATAGCCCTCGAAGAAGTCCTCATAGGAGCTCGAGGGGTGAAACTGCACCAAGGCCCGCCTGCCCGCCGCGGGAGCGAGGGCCTCGGCCAACTTGCGGGCCAAGTACGTCTTTCCCGTTCCCGGAGGACCGTAGAGGATCACCTGCCCCTTGTCTTCTAAAAGCGCAACGATGTCTTCCAAGAACGCTCGATCCACCAGCAGCTCATCTGCGAGTTCGTCCAGGTCCAGCGGCTCAAGCGGATCGCCGTCTTCTGGGTCTGGTGAACCAACTGGCTTTTTGAGAGCCAAATCCAGCAGTTTCTCGAACAACGGCTTCAGCAGCTCCGATGTCTCGCGCACTGTCTTCAGCAAATCGAGATCAGCGACTTCGTTCCGCTCGAACCACCGCCCGTAAACGAACTCAGCGCCGTTTCTGCCCACCAGCTCTACATCGTGGCCTATCTGGGAAGATTTACTTCCGAGCACTCGACAGTTCGGAAATTCGGCTTTTTTGTAAGCTGCTTCAAATATCGGTGCCACTTCCTCCCACCACCCCTGGCGAACGATGCCAGGGCGCAAGGCCACCGCTGCTCCCCGGTGGTTCACCCACACCCTCATCCCCAGCTCAGGCACCTCCTTGGGCCGCAGATCAGCCCAAAAATCTCCCCGGGGACGGCCTTTTTGCCAGTAGATACCCGACGCATCGACTTTCATGCTTCGATCCAGCGCAGCAGAAACGGTGTCTGCAAGCTGCTCGCCCCAATACTCTGCGACTTTGACCATTGCCCGGGCATTGGCAGTTTGCTCCGGCAATGGGAGTTCATCAGGGTCATAGCCGAGCGCAGCCCGCTCAACAAGCACCTCGTCCATGAACACCGGACGCTCTCTGTCCCACCAGCCGGCGACCATTTCGAACTCATCGTGGTCAGACGAGAATTCCCTCACCCGGGCAGCGAAGACCCGGTATCTGTCACCGAAGTCTTCCGGCAAGCTCTCACCAGTTATGAACTCCACGAACTCTCGAGCACTGCGCCAGCACACCGGCCACCGGGCATGGTCAGCGAGCCCCCAGAAATAGGACACCAAGAAGGGAACGTGCCCCGGCGCAGGGTTTGCACCGGTTCGTACTTGTTCCACATAGGCGACCAGTCCCCGTATTTTGTCTGCGGCCTCATCATCAGAGGCAGGCGGGGTCAGAGACTCAGCTAGCAGCGATGCCAGTTGCGGGAGATTATCGGAACTCGCGACCAGTTGGTTCAACATCTTTTGGCCGCTGTGCCCGTTGAAGGCCAGGGTGGTCGGCTTTACCGCCCAAGCTTGCATCTGACTGGCAAAAGCCTCTGCGTCTTGGGTGCGGCGAAGCTCGTCAAGGAGCGTAAGCGCCTCGGGCGCACTGGCGGAGAACTTGGCTTGACCGGCTTTGTTCTCCTCATGACCCTCATCAGCGGCCAAGCGACGCCTGTGGGCCTCATACCAGCGCCGCCGTAACTCGATCTCAGTGTCCGAAGGAGAGGCGATGCCGTCCCCAGGACTCACTTCATCAGCCATCTGCTCACAGTAGCCGGATGGAGCGACACATTGACCGGCGCAGCAGCTCCGAGAGAGAAGCTGTCATAGGCGTCGATAGGTTGGCAGCATGAATGCACAACGCAGCCACTGGAGCAACGAACCGCTCAAGATGCCACAGGAGATTCCCCCTCCTGCTCGGGTTTGGACCGAAGAGGAGATGCAAGCCATCCGGCGGGGCTATGTCCCTCAGGTCATGGATGAGAAGTGGTTCATCTTCGTGGAAGACGACCGGCTCTATGCCCATCGCAGCTGGACGGGAATCGGCGTCTACGAGGCTGCCTTTGCCCCGGTTGAGGGCGGGTATGCCATCGAGAGCGCGGTCGTAACCGGCGACGAGTCCGCCTATCGGCGCTCTTCTGACCAGGATGAATCCCACATTCTTGAAATGCTCGTCGTCGGACACCTCACCGGCGAACCCATCTCAACTGAGGGCTTGTCGCAACAAGACCCGCTCATGGCCTGGGAACTCACCGTGCCTTCCATTCCGAAGCAAGCGTTTCTCCCAACAGCCGTCAAGAAGGCGGCTCAGCCTGGAGGCCCCTAAAACGGCCCCTGACCGCTCGGCTCAGTCGGGCCACTCGATGTTGTAGTCGTCGAACCAGAACCGGGCCTCGCGTATGGCGTCGGGCGCGGTGCGCAGGCTCAGGTCTTGGTTGAGCTGCTCTGGGGTGGGGCCGATTTGACCGGCGATATTCGCCAGCCCGTCCATGTCGAGGCCGTAGCACCGCACGGCGTTGAGCCCGAGCAGCAGGCGGGTCTCCTCGACGGGTATCTGCTGGAAGTCGGTTTCCAGGCGCTCGACGGTGTTGGGCCAGCTTCCCTCGGGATGGGGATAGTCGGTGCCCCACATGAGCGCGTCCACGCCGTTGGCGTACCGGCGCCGCAACTCCACTTTGCTCATGGTGGATGCGCCGATGAACACGTTGGCGCCGACGTACTCCGAGGGCAGACGCGAGATGAGCCCCTTGGTGCGGGAGCTCATCTTCTTCACCTTCCAGTTGCGCCCGCCGAACATGGCGTCGGCCTTGTATAGCAGGTCGCCCAGCCACCACGAACCGCACTCCACGGGCACATAGCGCAGATTGGGGTGGCGGTCGAAGGCCCCGGAGAACAGGAGCTGCCATAAGGGGCGGTGGGTCCAGAACGCCACCTCGAGCATGTACTGGGCCATGTTCTCGTTGTACGACGGCGTGTCGGCCTCGCCGGAGTGGGTGTGCACCACCAGCCCGGCCTCGGCGCAGGCCGCCCACACCGGGTCGTAGCTCTGGTGGCCGTATGACGGGTGCTCGTGCCACATGGTGGGGATCATGATTCCCCGGACGCCGGGCTTGCCGGCCAGCGCCTCGATTTCTCGCACCGCCTCATCGACGCCGTGGGTGATCGGCACCAAGGCCACGCCGGCGCGGCGGGGCGGATTGGTGGCGCAGAACTCCTCCAGCCAGCGGTTGTGGGCCCGGGCCCCGGCCCAGGCCAGCCGGGAGTCGGTGATCTGCCCGGCCGAGAGGCCGGCGCCGAACGGGGGTGACTCCATGCCGGTGACCGCATCGCCGTCGGCGAAGATGATCTCGCCGGCCACCCCGTCGGCGTCGAGGGTCTTGTCGCGGATCTCGGGATCGTAGGCGCCCTTCAGCCCGATCTCGTTCTCGCTCTCCCACTGTTGGACGTACTCGCCGTTGACCTCCTCCACCATGGCCCGGTGCTGGTGACGGGTCACGAGCCATTCGTCGAATTGGGGATGCAGCGACTTCTCCAAGTACTCCCGGTAGTCCTCCACGAACAGCCCGGCGTGAGTGTCGGACGAGACGATGACGTAGGGGGCGTTGGTCTGGTCGATGCCGGCGACAGGATTAGGCATGGGTCGAACCTTAGTGCTCAGCCGCCCATCGCACAGAGCGAACGATCATCTCATAGCCGGTACACCGGCACAGATTGCCCTTCAGGTTCTGGCGGATCGACTGCGGCGCGGGATCGGGCGCCCTCCGAAGGAGGTCGGTGGCGGCCATGATCATCCCGGGGGTGCAGAACCCGCATTGGAGGCCGTGTTCTTGGCGGAACCCCTCCTGCACCGCCGACCTTCCGTCGAAGGGGCCGCTCACCCCCTCGATCGTGGTCACAGTGCGCCCATCAGCCTGCACCGCGAGAACGGTGCAGCTCTTCACCGCCTCTCCATCGAGCAAAACCGTGCAGGCGCCGCAGTTGGAGGTGTCGCATCCCACATGGGTGCCGGTGAGCCGCAGCTTCTCCCGCAGCAGATGCACTAAGAGCAAGCGAGCGTCCACCTCCGCGGTGCGGTCTTGCCCGTTGACGGTCAGGGCGACGCGGTGGCGGCTCATTGCTCTGCTACCTGCAACAGCTTCCAGATCTTCTCCGACGTCAGCGGCATGTCGATGTGGTCCACCCCGAAATCCGCGAGCGCGTCCATCACCGCGTTGACCACCGCAGGCGGCGCTCCCACTGCTCCCGACTCTCCGATTCCCTTGGCCCCCAGCGCGTTGTTCGGGCACCTCGTCGAAGCCCGGCCGGCGGTGAAATCCGGCAGCTCGGCGGCCGACGGCACCAGATAGGTGAGGAAGCTCGGGGTGAGGTTGTTTCCGTCGGCGTCGAAATCCACGGCCTCATAGAGCGCCTGTGCGATCCCCTGAGCAACCCCTCCGTGCACTTGCCCCTCGGCCAAGAGCGGGTTGATCACCGTCCCGCAGTCGTCCACCACCACGTACTTCAAGATGTCCACCTCTCCGGTCTGGCGGTCTATCTCGACGACGCACCCATAGCATCCGGACGGATAGGTGAAGTTCGGCGTCTCCTGATACAGCCGTTCTTCGAGCGCCCCGGCGGTCAGCTCCTCGGGCAGCGACAGCGGCTGATAGCTGGCCCACGCCACATCGGACCACGCCACCGCCCGACCGGGCGTCCCCCGCACGTTGAAGGCGTTGTCAGACACCTCGATGTCGGCCGTGTTGGCCTCTAGGAGATGGGCGGCGATCTTCTTGGCCCGGTCCAGCACCAGATTCGCCGCGTTGTGTACGGCCACCCCCGCGGTGGTCACCCCCCGCGAGCCCATCGTTCCCACCCCCTGTAGCACCGCCTCGGTGTCGCCGTGGACAACCCGTATGCTGTCGAACGAGATGCCGAGGGCGTCGGCGGCAATCTGGGCGTAGGTGGTCTTATGGCCCTGCCCGTGAGGCGATGATCCGACGAACACGAGAGCCGAGCCGTCGGGCTGGATCCTCACATGGGCCGACTCCCACGAGCCGAGGTGTCCGAAGCCCTCCAGCGATCCGTTGGGGCCGAACCCGCCGATCTCCAGCCACGACGAGAGTCCGATGCCCACGAGCGGGGCCTCGGGGTCGAATCGCTGGCGGGCCCTGCGCTCCTTCACCGCGTCGTAGTCGAGCAGCTTGAGGCACATGTCGAGGGCTTGGCCGAAATCGCCGCTGTCATACACCACGGCCTGCTCATGCGGCACCTCGTAGGGGAACGCGCCGGGGGGGACGAAGTTCCGGCGCCGCACCTCGGCCGGGTCGATTCCGGTGCACCGGGCCACCAGATCCACGAGGCGCTCAACCGAGTACGCCGCTTCAGGGCGACCGGCCCCGCGGTAGGCCGCCACCGGGTTGGTGTTCGTCACGACCGTCCGAAACGAGACCGACACCTTCGGAATCCGATAGCAGCCCGCGGCCATCCAGGTGGTGAGCACCGGGAGGCCGAGACCGGTCGGATCGGGGTAGGCGCCCAGGTTCTGGCTGACCACCATGCGAAGCGCGGTGATGGTGCCGTCTCGGTTGAAGCCGACATCGAGGCTGTGAGCCTGGTCGCGACCGTGGGTCATCTGCATCATCGACTCTTGGCGGGTCTGGGCGAACTTCACCGGCCGGCCCAGCTGCTTCGACAGCAAAGGCGCGGCGAACAGTTCGGGATACCAGACGATCTTCGAGCCGAATCCGCCCCCGACGTCGGGGGCGATCACCCGGCAATCGCTCTGGGCCACGTCCAGCCAGGCCGCCAGCTGATTGCGAAGGTGGTGTGGCGCCTGCACTGTGGCCCACATGGTGAGACCGTCGGGCTTCCAATCGGCGAGCACCGCCATGGGCTCGATCGGCGCCGCGGCGCAGCGTTGATTGCGAACCTCCAGGTGGGCCCGCTGGTCGGCTTTGGCCAACTCGCGTTCAAGGTCGTCATTGGCGGGAACCGCGGTGATGACGTTGGAGCCGTGATCCTCGAACAACAGGGCCTCGTCGCCCTCCGCGGCAGCGAGCACGTCGACCACCGCCGGCAAAGGCTCGACCTGTATGTCGATGGCGTTGACGGCGTCAGAAGCGACATAGCGGTCTTCGGCCACCACGATGGCCACCGGCTCTCCCATCCACCGCACCTTGTCGCGGGCCAGCACCGGCCGCTCAAACCCGTCGGCGCCCTGGGGCAGATCGGGAAACTCCGCAAAGTCGTGGGCCGTCCACACCCCCAGCACTCCGGGCGTTTCCAAGGCTTCCCGCACGTCTATCGCGGTGATCTTTCCGTGGGCCTCCGGCGACCCCGCGAACATCATGAACACCGTCCCGTCGGGGTGCAGGTCGTCGACGAAACAGCCGCGGCCGGCCACCAGATTGGGATCTTCCTTGCGCACGACCCGAGCGCCGACGAGGCTCATCTCAACTGTCCTTTCTATCAGTCCTTGGGCGGCTTGAGGTGGTAGCCCTCGCGGTCTTCGGGGTCGAACCACCACTCTTCAGCGTTGCGCTTCGAAGCTTCGGTGCGCGGGCTGCCCCACCCCAGCAGCCGGCCCAAGAACCGGTCCGGCCCCGATTCAGTCGGCCGCCACCACCGGCGCCGGCCTCCGTGCACCTTCCGCCGATACGTGGACAGCCCCACCGCGATCACCAGGGCGAGCCCGAAGAACAGGTCGTCCAGCCAACCCTCGTTGCCCCAGCCGACCAGTTGGAAACCCTTGACCCCGGCGGCCATCACGAACACCGCCAACAGCGTTCCCACGACGTTGAAGCGGTTTTTGAACTGCGTCGATCCGAAGAAGGCGGCGGCGAATGCGGGAAGCAGATAGGGTGGCCCCGCCGAGGCGTTCACCGAGGAGAAGTTGGAGGCGAACAGGACCCCGCCCGCGGCCGAGGCCAGTGCCGAGGTCACCAACGCGCCCACCACATAGCGGTCGACCTGAACGCCGGAGAGGCGGGCCGACTCCCGCCCTCCGCCGGTGGCGAACAGATACCGTCCCGCCGCGGTGTGCTCGAACACGTACCACACGATGACAGCCAAGATCATCAGGTAGACGAACGTCCACTTGAAGCCCGCCGCGGCCACGCCAGAGATGGCCTTGAACCCCTCGTTGCCGTTGATGATCGACCGGCCTTTGGCCAGCCAGAGCGCATAGGCACCCAGCGCGGAAGACACGCCGAGCGTGGCGATGAACGAGTCGATCTTGACCTTGACCACCAAGAATCCGTTGAGCAGGCCGACGCCGAGGCCGACCAAAAGGCCCAGCGCCACGGCGGCCGGCCATGGCCACTCCCCGATGGTGACTGCCCACGACGTGGTCACCGCGCTGGCCGAGATCACGCCGCCGATGGAAAGGTCGAACACTCCGGCCGAAAGGGGCACGATCAGCCCCAGGGCCACAATGGCCCGGATGGCCTCGTTGTTCAGATAGAAGCGGTGCGTGCCCCAGACCAGCCATGTGTCGGGGATCCAGATGGCGAACCCGACCACGATGATGATCGCCAGGTAGATCACGCTGATGTTGCGGGGGTGCAGCTTCTTCCAGCGGAACGGGGACCGCCGGGTGTCGAACCGGCTGTCGCGCCGGTCGCGCCGCCGCTTCTCCATCCAGTCCACCCGGCGCTCGCGAACCCGGTAGCGGCCGGTCAGCCTGCCCTTCTTCATGGTGAGGCGGCGGTCTACCTCCCGGGTGCGGGGGTCCAGTTCGCTCATCGGGCATCGTGTCCGGGCTGTCCGCCGCCTGAGCCGATCACCGGGAATCTCACGGGGTGATCCCGCCGGTGCTGGCGACGGCGGAGGCTGGTTCGCCCCAGCGTCTCGGCGATCACCCGGGACTCGGTCAGCTGCCTGCCCGACAGCTCGGCCACCACTTGACCGCCGCGCATCACCAGAACCCGATCGCTGAGCCGAACCAACTCGCTGGGGTCAGAAGACGCCACCACCACGGCCAGCCCCTCGGCGGCCGCGCCGTCGATGAGGTCGTAGATGATCGGCTTGGCGCCGACGTCGACTCCTTGGGTCGGCTCCGACAACAAGAGCACTTTGGGTTTGGTCCGCAGCCACCGGGCCAAGACGGCCTTCTGCTGGTTGCCTCCGCTGAACTTCTCCATGCGACGGTGGACGTCGAGCGGCTGGAGGTCTACCCGGTCCGCCCACTGCCGGGCCTCGCGGTGGGATTTCCGATGCAGGAGCTTGCCCCAGCGCTGCAATCCTCCGAGCTGCGGGAGGGTCAAGTGCTCGTGGACCCGGTGCCGGGGAATCATCCCGGCCGCCTTGCGGTCGGCGGGCACATAGGCCATTGCGGCCGCCACCGACTCGTGCGGATCGGCGAAGACCTTGTTCTTGTCCACCAGGACCTTGCCCAGAAACCGAGGCGTTGCTCCGAAGATGGCACCGGGCAGCTCATCTCGGCCCGATCCGATCAGACCGGCGACGCCGACCACCTCGCCGGCTCGCACCTTCAGGCTCACCCCCCGCAGCGTCGAGCCCACCAGGGACTCGACCTCGAGGCGATGAGCGCCTCGAGCCGCGGGCTCGGGGCGGGCGCCCAGCGAGACGGCATTGCCGATGATGTGGCGGATCAGGGCCTCCTCGTCGAGGCTCGCGGCATCCACCCCCGCGGCCGTCACCCAGCCGTCGCGCAACACCGTCACCCGGTCGGAGAGGTCGAGCACCTCCTCGAGCAGGTGGGAGACGAAGATGACCCCGACTCCTCTCCCCGCGGCGCGTCGGACAGCCCGGAAGAGCGCGTCCACCTCGCCGCGGTTGAGCGATGCGGTTGGCTCGTCCAGCACCAAGATGCCCTCGTCGTCGAGACCCCGCAACGCCCGAACGATGGCCACCGCCGCCTGTTCGGCCGCCGACAGCGAGGCCACCGGCGCCCGCACGTCCGGTGTCACCCCGAAGTCCGACAGCAGCTCCTGGGCCCGGGCGTTCTCCTGGCGCCATTTGATGCGACCGCCGACACCGGTGGCGTAGCCGTGCCCGAGCCCGAGGTTCTCAACGGTGCTCAACGGGCCGACGAGGCCCAAGTCCTGATGCACCACCCGAATCCGCGAGCTGCGCTCGTCGCGGTGCCACAGGTCGGCCGGACGGCCGAACAGGTCTACTCTCGCCCCGCGGTCGGCTTTGATGTAGCCGCTGAGCAGCTTGATCAGAGTGCTCTTGCCCGATCCGTTCTGTCCGACCAGGGCATGGACCTCTCCAGGCCGCAGGGCGAAGCGGGCCTCCTGCAAGGCGACCTGTCCGGGGAATGTCTTGCTGATCGACTGAACGTCAAGCAGCAGCCGCGGTTCTTGAAGGCCCGTGCCGGACCCGCTCGGGGCCAGGCCCGACATCTCGAACCGGCCTGCGACCCCGTCAGCCGGCCCAGAGTTCCTCGAACAGGGCCTTGAAGTCCTCAACGCCCGGCCACAGCAGGTTGGGGTCGGTTTCGAGGAATCCCATGTCGTCGGCTTCGAGCACCTGAAGCGGAAGCCCGGAGGCCAGCACGTCGGGGTGCCCATCGATCTCCGCCGTCTGCGGTGTGTCGGCCCGGCCCACCGACTGGCCGGCTAGCGCCCGAGCCGCCGCGTCCATGGCCCGCCACCCGAGGAACTCCGATGCCAGGCCCATCTCGGCGGTTTGCACGTTGCCCTCGGCGATGAAACCGAAGTTGAGCCCGCCGCCGGCCTGCGACGCGGCCGGGACGTCGAGCCCGGCGTCGGCCATCGCTTCGGGCACGCCGAACAGCATGCCCCCGAAGGCGAAGATGAGATGCGTCGGATCGCCGGTCGACTGGATCGCAGAAACCACCTGGCCGGGGACTTCGCCTGCTAACAGCGCCGTGAGGTCGATGCTCACATTCCGCACCGAGCAGTCGGGGCACTTGTCGGCCATCTCGTCGGTGAATCCGCTCTCGAGGATGCTGAGCACCGGGAAGGCCGGCAGCCCGAAGAAGATGACGTCGCCCTCGCCCCCGGTTTGGGCCAGCGCGTAGTCGGCCAGCAGCACGCCGTAGAAGTAGTAGTCGTCGGCGGTGAGGAGGTTGGCGGTGATGCCGTCGCCCGGCTCGAAACCCTCCGGGATGGACCAGACGATGGCCGGCACGCCCCGCGACTGGAATTGGGCCAGCTGTTCGGCGAAAAACTCCCGGGGGTTCCCCGAGGCCAAGACCACATCAACGCCGGCGTCGAGAGCGGCCTGCCATGCCGACGCCACGTTCTCGGGGGTGTCGTCGTGGTTGAACACCTCCAGGCTCATGCCCAGCGACTCGGCCGCCCCCGCGATGCCGATGCGGATCTCCTCGCACACCGGCACCCCGCACTGGATGTAGGCGGCAGTCTTGCCCTCCGGGCGCTCAGCGAGAGGCTCGTCGATGGCCAGCGCGCCCTGCGGCTCTCGGAAGGCCTCGATGCGGGCTGCGGCCGCGGCGATGCCCTCGCTCGGCCCGCTGGCCGCGGGAGCCTCTTCGGTCGGTGCGGCCGCGGGAGTGGACTCAGGGGAGGCACTAGCTGTCGCCGGCGGTGTTTCACCTGCCGACCCGCCATCGTCATCGTCGTCGTTTCCGCACGCCGATGCCACCAGCGCGAGTACCAGCAGAAAAGCCAGCAATTGCAGAATACGCCGAAAAGCTGTTGCCATTGGTTCCCTCCAAAATGGCTGCTCTTACCGAGGATTCAACCCTGGGATGCAGCCTGATTGCGTCACATCTTGCTTCGCGCCGAAACCCTAGCCCAGCGCCGATTGCGAGTCAGAAGCGGAGAATCAGCCGCCCGCCGCGTCCTCGATGGGGCCGAAGGCCACGAGCAGCCGGGTGCGGCCTCGCAGGATGTAGCTGTCCATGAAGGCATCGACGTGGTCGCTGGCGAGCATCAGATTGGGCAGGTCCAAAATGGCGTTGGCGCCCACTTCGGCCTCGAGGCGGGCCAGCCCCTGGCCGATGCAGTAGTGCTCGCCGTACCCGAACGCCACATGGCTATTGGGGCTGCGGTCGATGTCGAACCGGTGGGGAACCGGACATAGCCCGGGGTCGCGGTTGGCGGCGGCGAAGGCCAGCCAGGCGAACTCGCCCTTGGCCACCGGTTTGCCTCCCAGATCGGTGTGGCGCGTGGCCACTCGGAACATGCCGGTCACCGGCCCCTCGTGGCGCAGCGCCTCCTCGACGAAGGCCGGCACCAGATCCCGGTTGGCGGCCAAGCGGTCCCGCAGGCCGTGGTCAGTGGCCAGGCGATGGCCGATGTTGCCCAGCAGCGTGGTGGTGGTCTCGTTGCCGGCCAGCAGGAACTGCCGCAGCGCGCCCATGCGCTCCTCGTGGGTCAGCAGCTCGCCGTCTACCTCGGCGTTGGCCACATCGGAGATCAGGTCGTCGCGGGGCTCGGCTTGGCGCTGCTCCACCAAGACAGAGAAGTACTCGTCGAACTCGTACTCCGATTTGATGTAGCTGCGGACCTCGTCGCGGCTGGGCCGGGCTCGCCCGATGGGAATGGCGAAATCGTCCGACCATCCCTTGAACATCGCCAGCTCTTCCTCGGGCACCCCCAGCATCCGCGAGATCATCACCATGGGGAGCAAAACGGCGTATTCCCGAACCAGATCAGCCCGACCCCGCGGCGCGAAGGCGGCCACCAGCGAATCCGACACCGACTTGACCTCCGGCGCCAGCGCCCGCAGGCGAGCAGGCCGAAAGGCGCGGTTGAGCGCCCTGCGCTGGCGCACGTGGTCGGGGGGATCGGCCGTGTTGAGCACTCGACCCCGGGAGCGGTTGCGGAAACGGCGGACCGCCTCGGCCATCTCCGGTTCCTGCTCGATGGCGTCGGCGTGCTCCGCGACCGGGTTGCGGAACTCGTAGGTGGCGGTGGGCGAGCGATTCGACCACGTCGCGGGGTCGACCAGGATCTCGTGCAGAAGCTGATAGCTGGTGACGACCCAGGCCCCCATGGCCTCGCTGTAGAAAGCCGGCGCCGACGCGGCCCGCACATCATCGAAGAGCTGCCACGGTGAGGCCAAAAGCTCCCCGTCGCGCTCCAGCAGCCGCCGAATCCTGTCGTCGAGGGATTCCGTCACAAAGCGGGATGATAATGCGGGATGGTATTGCCGCGATCCCACTGGGAGCTGCCCTGAGGCCCGACCAAGCTCAGAGTAGCAATGTTATGATGCGCATGTGCGCACAACAATTACCATTGATGACGAGGTGTACGAGGAAGCTCGGCGCATTGCATTCGAATCCCGCCGAACGCTCGGCGAGACCATCAATGAGCTCATTGCCGATGGGCTCAAGCTGGCATCACCCCCGTCAAAGCCCCGCCAGCTTGGCCGGCTCAGAGGGACCATCACCATCGCCGACGACTTCGACGACATCCCGGTCGAGGTGCGCGACTCCATTAATGATCCACTCTGATGGTAATGATCCACTCTGATGGCCGACCTGCTGCTCGACACCCATGTGCTGCTCTGGGCCAACGAGGCGCCGGAGCGGCTTTCTCCCGAAGCCATCACCGCGTTGGAGAATCCCGCGAATCGCCTGTTGGCGTCGGCTATATCGGCGGCTGAGATCGAGATAAAGCGACGGCTCGGCAAGCTGTCCATGGAACACAGCTGCCAAACCCTTGTATCACGGCTCGATGCTGAGTGGCTCGACCTGACCGGCGCGCACGCCATGGGACTACGCGCTTTGCCCCTCTTGCACTCCGACCCGTTCGACCGGCTTCTCATTGCCCAAGCTGTCTCCCACGGATGTCCCCTCGTCACCGCCGACCAGAAAATCCTCGCCTATCCGATTGAAACTCTCACGGCGTAGAAGCCGGGCGGGTAGGCGGCGGGGTTCTTGGCCGGTTCCAGTTCGGCGCTTCAGCTCAGACGGTTCAGCTCAGGAGTACGGGGTTGGTGTGGGCGGGTTTCCAGGTGGTGGTTCCGGTGTCGGGGAAGGGGTCGGGCGGGGGTACGACGCGGTGTTTGCCGGTTTTAGGGTCGGTTTCTATCTGGTGGCGGTGTTCGTGGATGTCGTGGTGGCAGTCGTTGCACACGGTGACGAGGTTGGGGTAGTCGGTT
>JAPOSH010000050.1 GCA_026709815.1 bacterium
GGCCGGGGTCCCGATGTCGACCGCCCCGGAGGAGATCGGCGGCGGCCGGGGAGTGGGATCGGCCGAGTCCTTCGCCCCGCTGGAGTTTTTGGCGGCCATGCTGGGGGGCCGGGTGGGGTGCAGCCGGGCGGTGACCAACAACGGTTGGCGTCCTCACGCTGATCAGGTCGGCCAGACCGGCACCCGCATCGCCCCCGAGATCTACATCGCCTCGGGCGTCTCCGGCGCCATCCAGCATTGGGTGGGGGCCAAGGCCAGCAAGCACATCCTGGCCATCAACACCGATCCCGAGGCCAACATGGTGGTCAAAGCCGACTGGGCCGTCATTGCCGACCTCCACGAGGTCATCCCCGCCATTGCCGAGGAGATCAAGCGCCGCCGGGCCTGAACGCCGCCTGCTCATCGTCCTATTTTCTTGGATTGCCACCTCTTGGCCCACCGATTTATGGGTCTGCGACCGCCAGCCCCTCCCGCTCCGCTGCTTCTGACAGACGGCGGTCCAAGCACATGAACGGCAGCGGCTCTCCGCCGAGCTGCTCGTTAACCAATAGGGCCGCACCCAGCTGCCCGGCATCTGCTGCCCTCAGAGGGTGCCGGGCCAGCAACAAACTGGCACGCGATCTCACCGCCAGGATCTCGGTGACCTCATCCCACGTTCCGGCAAAAACGTCTAATTTCCCAAGAACCTGTCGCCTGTCATGACGCGAGAGCGCTACCTGCCGGGCCCGACGCTCGATTGCGCTGGTGATCTCGACACGAGTCCATGCCCAGGTAACTATTGCGCTGTCGTCGGCCAGCCAGGACCGGGCGAGCGCGGTGCTCGGCTCTAAGACAAGCAGGGGGATAAGAGCTGACGCGTCCCAGTACCTCACAAGCGGTCGGCGCGGTCTTGGTCCAGCGCCTCGGAGATGCTGGTTTGCAGATCCAGAGGCGGCCCTTCCAGGATCGCAGCCGAATCCCCTTGGCCCGGTCGCAGGATCCCTGCGCTGATCAGCCTCTCTCTGGGGTTGTCGCTATCGGTGGTCGCAGGGACTAGCCGGGCCACTGGTTTGCCCCGGTCGAGAACCTGGATCTCGCCGCCGCGCTGCACCTCGCGGAGGTGGCGCGACAGATTCGCCTTCAAGCTGGAAACCGATACTGAACCCATTGTGATCATTATAGTCATTTCAATTCGACTATCAAGGTCTGATGACGGCATCAGGCGGTGAGCTGAGCGGCGAGGCGGTTGGCGGCGGCGACCACGGCGAGGCCGTGGTCGTGGGCCAGGTCGGGGTCGGGAAAGCGGTAGGCCGGTCCGTGGACGTCGATCGCCGCCAGCGGCCGCCCCCCGCCGTCGAGCACAGGGGCGGCCACCGAGTTCAGATCTTCCACGAATTCCTCGTACACCCAGGAATAGCCCAGACTGCGGATTTGAGCCAGGCGATCCCGAATCGCCCCGGGGTCGATCAAGGTCCGCGGGGTGCAGGCTTCGAGCGGTCGGGCGAGGTGCTCCTCCAGTTGGTCGGCGGGGAGGTGGGCCAGCATGACGAGCCCTCCCGAAACGGCGTGCAGCGGGGAGGACTCGCCGGTCCAGTCTCGGATCTGGATGTCGGAGGAGATCTGGGTTTGGTCCAGGTAGCGGGCCTGGCCGTTGTCGATGATCGAGAGGCCGGCCGCTTCGCCCAGCGCGTCGGTCAACTCCAATAGGTGGGGGCGGGCGGCGGTGATGAGGCTGCGGCCCGCGGGGGCGGCACCGGCGATGTCGGTCAGGCCGGGCCCCACCCGGTAGGCCCCGCCGGCCTCAACCTGCTCCACCGCGCCCTCAGCCTCCAAGGCGGCCAATAACCGGGCCACCGTGCTCTTGGGCAGCTCCGCCCGCTCGGCCAGGTCGGTCACCCCCAGCGGCCCCTGGGCCAGCGTGCGCAGCAGCAGAAACGCCCGCTCCACCGACTGCACCGCCATCCCCCCATAATACCCCGCAAACCAGCCTCGTTCCGCCATGCGGAACAGCAATCTGGAGGGTCTCGCTCTGTAGGCCGCAAGCTAACTTGCTAGACTATGGTCCCGTTAG
>JAPOSH010000145.1 GCA_026709815.1 bacterium
CCCCACCAGCGCCGCCCCCTGATCGGCCAGCCACCGAGCACCGGCTTCTCCCACACCGGGCACGCCGGAGTCTTTGCCCCGATAGCGCTCCGGATGGTCGAAGTGCGCTCCCCAGCCGCTGCGCACCAGCACCGCATCGCCAGGACCAACCGCGGTTCTTTGACGGGCGGCTGCGCTCTGCAATTCGGCAACCGAGACCTCGTGGCCCCCTTTGCAAATCTCGATCCCGAGCAGCCTGGGCACGTCCAACAGCACCCCCCGGCCCACAAATGGCGGGAGTTCGTGAATGCCCAGCACGGCGAAGTTGCCGCCGGCCTGAGCTTCGGCGGCATCCACCCCGCCGTAGAGCCGCCCTTCATGGCTGACATGGGCCAGAGCGTCGACGTGGGTTCCCACATGGCTGCCGGTGGTGAGCAGATCGGCCGCCGCCGAGCCGCCGTCGGGTCGCATCCGGTCGCCGTGCAATCGGTCGAGGCAGTGGTGAAACTGCGGGTGGCTGGGCGACTGGGCCATGCCATTTCGCAAGGGTCGGCCCAAGTCGTACACCGTTGCCCGCGACACCAAGTCGACCAGCTCGGCGGCCCCCCCTCCGCAGACACTGCTCACGCCAGCACTCCCTTCGCCCGAAGACCATCAATGCGCTCAGCGCTCATCCCGGCCTCCTTGAGAATCTCGTCGGTGTCTGCCCCCAAGTCTCGGCCAGTGTGCCGGATGGCCCCGGGAGAAGACGACAGTGCGAACAAGACGTTCTGCATTCGAATCGGGCCCAGGTCGGGGTCGTCAACTGTGGTGATCGCCTCCCGAGCCTGCACCTGGGGATCGCTCGCGTACTGGGCCGCGTCGTACACCGGGGCTGCCGCGACTTCGGCGGCGGCGAATGCGTCTACCACTTGGGCCAGCGGTCGTTCGCCTATCCAAGACGACAGGGCCGCGTCTATCTCATCGGCGTGCTCGGCTCGGCCGGACCCGGTGGCGAACCAGGGCTCAGACACCAGGTCGCCCCGGCCTACCAGCTCGATGGTGCGGCGGGCCACAGCGTCGGCGCTGCTTGACACCGCCACCCAGCAGCCGTCGGCAGTGAGGTAGGTGTTGCGGGGGGCGTTGTTGGAGGAGCGGTTGCCTGACCGCTGAGCGATGTCACCGGTCTGATCCCAGGTGATCACATGGGGGCCGAGCGCCGCCGCCAGCGTCTCCAAGATCGACAGATCTACCACTTGGCCCCTACCGGTGGAGTGCCGGTGGTGGACCGCCATCATCACCGCCGCCACCCCGCTGATGCCGGCCACGCTGTCGGCCAAGCCGAATGGTGGCAGTGTCGGGGGACGATCGGCCTCTCCGGTCATATGGGCGAAGCCGCTCATGGCCTCGATGAGCGTGCCGAACGCGGGCCGCCGGGCATAGGGGCCGGTTTGACCGAACCCGGTGACCCGGCACAGGATCAGGCCCGGGTTGCGGGCGGACAGCGTTTCCCAGCCCAAACCCCACCGCTCAAGTGTGCCGGGTCGGAAGTTCTCGATCACCACGTCAGCCGCAGCGGCGAGTTCCAAAAACACCTCTGCCCCTTCGGAAAGGCTCAGATTCAGCCCGATGCAGCGTTTGTTGCGTCCCACCACTTTCCACCAGAGTCCGTGTCCGTCTTTTTGCGCGCCGTGGCCTCGCAGGCTGTCGCCTGTCCGGGGATGCTCTATCTTGACCACGTCGGCACCGAAGTCGGCCATGATCTGGCCGATCAACGGCCCGGCCAACACGGTGGAGGCATCGATGATCCGCAGATCGGTAAGAGGCCCAATCATGCGGAACGTTGTTTCTCCCAGGGGAACACTACCGGTAGTGTTCCCTAATTTGGCGGGGTCAAGCAACCATCTCCAGGGAATTATGGTTCAAAACAGCCGTATCGCGGTATGGTCATTCCTCTGAGCGGAACAGCAGATCATTCGGACTCGGCGTCTGGATCAGGTCGGGGAGTGGCGGCGATCGAACTGGCCGTCGACGTTCTTTTCTTGTTCTCCAAGTCGC
>JAPOSH010000062.1:0-10401 GCA_026709815.1 bacterium
TCATAACTTACAACTGTTAATATAAATTAGAGGATGCATTCCTTCTCTGTATGCGTAGCTTTGACTACTCATCAAAATCACGATCCTTTGTTATTTAAATGCGCGACGGCCTCTTCGTCAGCACGGTCCTGCAGTGATGATCCCAAGCCTTCTGCTCGGCGTGCGGATGATTGCGACCGGGGGCCGTCACGGAGCGGCACGCCACGCCCTCTTCGCGTCCGCAATGGCCCTCTCCACGATCGTTGTGCTGACGATGCTGGCGATACCAGGAGTTGTTGACTCCCAAGCCGACCGGCTCAGCCGCCAGCGACCCGAGCTCGTCGGCAACGACGGCGCCATCGAGCCCGGCTCCACACCGCCAATGAAGCTGGTCCTCGAGTCCGAAGCGGTCGACAACAGGCTGCTAACCCGCCTGATCGTGGGCGACGTCACCGACTCGGCAACCCGTCCCTCTTGGCTTGAGAGCTACCCGGCGGTGGGCGAGGTCGCCGTGTCACCGGCGCTTGCCGAGATGATTCTCACGAACACCTCGGGCATGGCAGACCGGTTCCCGCAACACGTGGTGCAAGTCATCGGGGATGACGGGCTCGTGTCCCCCGATCAGCTCCTCGCTGTCGTCGGAGTTGCATCCATCGACCTACCAATCGATGCTCCAGGGGTAGTGGCTGCTCGCGGGTTGGGCGTCGACATGCCGACGCGTGAGGGCCCCGACGAGCGGGTCGTTCGCATCCTGGCCCTCGGCGGAGTGATCTTCGTGGCCATTCCGACTGCGTTGATGATCGTGACCATGGCCAGGCTCTCAGCTCGAACTCGTCAACGCCGTCTGGCAGCGCTGCGGCTCATTGGCCTGACCTCGACTCAGGCATCCACGGTGAACTCCGTGGAGGTCGCCATGGTGGGTGGTGCCGGAGCTCTGGCAGGTGCGGCTATCTGGCGCCTTCTTGTCCCTGTCTCGCAGGAGACTGGGATCGGGTCGCTGAAGTGGTTCTCGGATGATGTTCGGGTCGGTGCATCGACCGTCGTGGTCGTAGTGATGGGCCTCTTTGTCCTCTCCTTGCTTGCTTCAATCATCGGCGCGAGGCGGGCCCTGGTCGAACCGCTCAACGAGCGCCGAAGCGCACCGACGGCAGCGTTTCGCTCACGGCGCCTGGTCCCGCTCGGGACTGGCTTTGCGCTGTTGACGGTCGCTGCAGTGAGGCCAGCGGCGACGAATACCTGGTTTGTCGTCTTCGCGGCGGGAAACGTCCTCGTCGCCGTCGGCCTGTACCTGGCACTGCCTCTCATCGCGAAACGCGTTGGTGACGCGCTAGCCAGTCGAAGCCGACATACCGTTGCGCACTTAGCTGGGCGGCGGCTTCAGCACGACCCTGGCGGCGTTGAACGTGTTGCGTCGGGTCTCCTTGCCGTCGTCCTGGTTGCTGCGTTCGCTCAGACGTTGCTCGTCACTCTGGATTGGGCAGCTACCCGTAATCTCACCGAGGCCAACAACAGCGCGCGCAGCCTTCTCCAAGTGCAGAACGCCGAGATCGAGCCGGACCGGCTCGATGCGACTGTGCTCGAGTCGAGCCTCCCGATCCTCACGCTCAAGTCTGTTGAAGGCGAAGACGTTACTGCCATCGTCGCGTCCTGCGGCGAGCTCGCCGGACTAGCGGCGTCCGGTGATCAACAGGCCTGCAATGGGGAAGCAGCACAACCCCTCATCAGCGCAGCAGGGATTCGGCTGACCGCCGATGACGGTTCGGCCATGCCGATCGAGTTCCGTTACCAAGACGGCGGCACCGCAGCACCAGCGATGTTCCGACTGCCGCCATCCCACCCTCTTGCAACCTCTGCCACTGCGACTCGCTGGATCGTCTCGCTGGTTCCTGGCGCCTCCAATGTGACAGCGACCAACGAGATCCTTGGTCTCCACCCGGCCGCGCAGATCAATGGGATCCCGTCACCTGACCGCGGCAGGTTGGTGTCCACATACCGGACCTTGGTCAACGTCTCGATGGCCGGGGCGCTCGTTTTGGTCCTTGTGTCGGTAGTCGGCGCCGTGGTTGACCGAGGCCAAGAGAACAAGCGCCTGTCAAAGCAGCTCACTGCGCTCGGCGTGGGCAGTCGTGATCTGAGGATGTTGGAAGCAATCTGGCTGGCCGCCCCAACGTTCGCTGGCGTTCTGCTCGCCGCTAGCGCTGCCGCCATCGCGGCGGTCGGCTACGCCCGTATCGATGACGCACCCGTTTCCTTCCCGGCCCGCGAGCTCGCCCTCGTGTTGGGTATCGGTGCGGCCGGCTTCTTAGCTGCTGCGACCGCAGCCGCTATCGGCGCGCCCACAGACCTGGATGACCGGATCGAGTCGGACGCCTGATCAGCTCGCTCGCAATGTCACGGATCGAGCTGTGGAGTCTCGAGAGTCCTGCGGCCCGGGGCTCAAGACTGATCGCCTCACTCGGCGGGAATTCGTGTAACGCGCTGGCTCGATCCGCAAAGGGGAGGGCAACAACAATGAGGATATGGCTGTGGGGCCCAAGAAACTGAGTCGGGTGAAGTGGATAGTTGCAGCGTGGGCGCTGGGTATGGCGATGTGGATGGGGCTTGTCTCTCCACCGGCGGGAGCCGAAGAGCTCCCGGTGGAAACACACTGTGTGATCTGGCTGGACGAGACAGGCGCGACCTCGCTCGGCTGCGACCACACGCGTCCTGGTGGCCTTCAGTCGACGCAGCGGTCTGCGATCGGCGGACAATCAACGTTCGCCTCCAACGTTCTGGGCATCCATTTCACGGGCCAGAACTTCACCGGATCGTCGATCACCATCACCGGGTCGGGGTGCACTGGTCTTGTCTGGAAGCCCTCGGGATCGTGGAACAACAACATCGAGTCCAGCTACCACTACTGCGGCGGATCCGCGACACGGTTCTACGACGCCAGTTCGTGCTCTGGGTCCAGCAAGTCGATCTTCGCAGCGGCGAGCAGCCTCACCTGGATGAACAACCGCACATCTTGCGTCCGGTACGGCTAGGACGCATCCCTCATGGTCCGCGACCAAGACCGCGGCAGTTCAGACGCAAGACTGATTGTGTGACCGACGCGGAACACGAACGGCTCGACACCGCCGAATCGTTCACCGCGCTCTATCAGCGACACAGCGACGGCGTCCTTCGCTACTTCTATCGGCGGACCGCTGATCCTGATGTCGCTGCCGACCTGTGCGCGGAGACGTTCGCGAGCGCGCTCCACAACGCGTCGCAATACGATCCCGCTCGGGGTACGCGCGGCCAGTGGTTGTACGGGATCGCTCGCCGCCAGCTCGCGATGTTCTGGCGCCGACGAGCGGTCGCGCAGCGAGCGAGGCGACGCTACGGCATCCCGCGCGAGCCGATCGACCAGGCCACCGCTGATGAGCTGCGACGTACTGAGGACATCCTCGATAGTGCCGCGGCGATTGATGCACTCAAGGACCTTGCCGACGACCTCCGGGACGCCGTCGTACTCCGTGTCATCGACCAACTCGACTACCAAGAGATCGCCGCTCAGCTTGGCTGCAGCGCCGGAGCTGCCCGAGTACGAGTCTTCCGAGGCCTACGTCAACTCAGTGAGGTCCTGAAGTGAGCGACCCCACACACAACGACCCGTTCCTCGATCGGCTTGGTGCCCATCTCGACCGGGCCGCCTCGGACGGCCCCCGGGCCAATTGGCGGCCAGCCGCGGCCGCGAGCCTGGTGCTGGTCGCATTGATCGCCATCGTGGCCACAGTTTTGGGTACCCAGCAGCGCCCGGCGGAAGCCATCTCGGTCACCGTCGTCGGCCAGGTCGTCGAAGTCGAGATCCGTTCACCGATCACCGACCTCGACGTCCCGGTCCGCAAGCTCGAGGAGGCAGGCGTTGCGGCGAGTGTCGTCGAAGTCCCAGCGTCTAGCGAGCTGGTCGGGCGCATCACCGCGGTCACATCCACGTCCGCGGCGAGCGACGTCCGCTTCGAGGGAGATGCCGTCACGTTCTTCTCCGTACTGGTTGGCGATCAGCTCACGATTGAGGTTGGTCGGCCCGCGTCCAGCGAAGAGCGCTTCCTTGCCACCGACTCGGCTGCAGCATGCAGCCGCTGGCGCAATCTCACCGTTGCTGCAACCCGCAACGAGATCGAGGCCAGCTTCGAGCAGGTTCGATGGCAACTCTTCGATGGGTCGATGATCGCCGACATCGACATCCCGCCCGAGAGCTCCTTCGTCCAGGACCTCATCCCGTCCGATCAGTCTTCGGCCATCGTCGTGCTCTCGCTCGAGCGCGACGCACTACCAGCGTCTCCGTCATGCCAACCCGACGAATAGTGGACCTACCGATGTGCCCCACAGCACAGCCGGAGGGACCCGGTCGATCTGGCCGGGTCCCCTCCGCGCTCGCATCGGCAATGTGTGGATCGACGTTGTGGTCCGGTCCATGCTCCGCAGTCTGCTAGCGATCGTCGCTCACCTCAGACGAATCGTGGTGGCCTAGACCGCAACCGAGGAGGGACTGTCAGATACCCGGTGTAACTGGTTTGGCCTGAAACGCTGATCTCGCTGTGCGGGGTTGGCTGGAAGGACAGATCAACGATGAGAGATGACAATGGCGCGGTGGCGTCGAAGAAGGAGCCCGAGCTGGGGCTGGCCTCGCAGGTGGACCCGGCGATCGCGGAGCGGCTTGTCGAGCAGGCCCGCGAGGACGGTGTGAACTTGGTAGGCCCGGGCGGGCTGAAGGTGATCACCGAGGTCGGTCCCGTCGAGATCGACGTGCCCTGCGATCGTGACGGCAGCTTCGAGCCTAAGACAGTGCGCAAGCGCCAGCGCCGCCTGCATGGTGTCGATTCGATGGTGATCTCACTCTGTGCGAAGGGTCTCACGACCGGAGAAGTCCAGGCGCATTTGGCCGAGGTGTATGGCACCGACGTGTCCCGGGAGACGATCTCGAAGATCACTGATGCGATCCTTGAAGAGATGACCGACTGGTTGAACCGGCCCCTCGATCGGGTTTACCCGGTTGTGTTTATCGACGCGATCGTGGTGAAGGTCCGCGACGGCCAAGTCGCCAACCGGGCCTTCTACGCCGCCATCGGTGTCACTGTTGACGGCAAACGCGACATCTTGGGGATCTGGGCCGGCTCAGGCGGCGAGGGAGCCAAGTACTGGCTCCAGGTGCTCACCGAGATCAAGAACCGTGGCACCGACGACGTGTGCATGGTCGTCTGCGACGGATTGAAGGGCCTGCCCGAGGCCATCGAGACAACGTGGCCGGCCGCGATCACCCAAACCTGTGTGCTGCACCTGATCCGCAACACGTTCCGCCTCGCCAGCCGGCGCGACTGGGACGCCATGGCCAAAGACCTGCGGCCCGTGTACACCGCGGTCAACGAGGCCGACGCCAAAGAGCGCCTCGTCGAGTTCCACGCCATCTGGGGCGATACCTATCCGGCGATCAAGGGCCTATGGCACAACGCCTGGGCCGAGTTCGTGCCGTTCCTCGACTACTCACCGGAGATCCGCCGAGTGATCTACAGCACAAACGCCATCGAGAGCCTGCACGCCAGGTTCCGGCGAGCGACCCGAGCCCGGGAGCACTTCCCGAACGAGCAAGCCGCGATGAAGTGCCTCTACCTCGTCGTGAGATCGCTCGACCCCACCGGGTCCGGACAGGAGCGATGGATGAACCGTTGGAAGCCCGCCCTCAACGCGTTTGCCATCACCTTCGAAGGGAGACTCTTCTAGGATAGCGGCCCGACGATCAACAACGACGTGAGCCAAACCAGTTACACCGAAAGCCTGACAGTCCCTTAGCCAGGGTCGCGGTCACTTCGGGCGTGCCAGCGTGGATGCGGTCGGCGACCGGATCGCGGCCGCGCCAGCAGATCATGTTGAGTGCTTCGCGGCGGGTGGCCTCGATGGTGCGCAGCGCGTCGGCAGGCGAGGCGCCCGCAACGATCTGGGTGATGGCCTGAGGAAACAGGCGCTGGGCGGCCACATCGGTGATCTCCTGGCGTGTGGCGAGAACCGTCGCCTCGCTGCGCTGTGCGACGAGCCCAGCCAGATCAGAGGGGAGATGGTTCACGGGGCTGGGATCGTTCAGCCGGGCCCGGGTGCGGCGTGCGATGCTGGCCAGAGAAGATTGCGATCCTGCGCACGCCGCAAGGGTGATCAGGCTCAGCCCGTCGGGCAATGCTGCCGCAAGGTGGTCCGCAGTCATTGGGGAGCTGTAGCCGACCTCGTCTTGAACGAGGATTGAGCCGGGCGCGCTGTGGCAGGTCAGGTGAATGACGTCGCATCCCTCGTGGAGCTTGGCAGTCAAGGAGGTTTACGAGACGTGGCCGACCAGCGTGTGGATTGCGCAGTCGACCCTTGACCAGGCGTCGATGTAGTTGTCCCGATCCGTGAGCAGGTCAAGTGGCGGCTGATCAATGGGTGAGATGCCGGCGTAGAGGATCCGCGGGTGCTCGGGGAGGACTCTGTCGGTTGTTGTGCCGCAGCGATAGGAGAGGGCGACGTGGGGGGCGAGCCCAGCGGAGAGGGACAGCGCGGCCAGCTGCGCCTGGTACGGGCCTTGCAAGTTGATCGTTGCCGCTCCGGCGCTTTCGAGTGCTTCTGCAAGCTCGTCACCAAGCAGCGTCTCGCGAGCCCACGCGATTGTCGCGGGAGGTAGGTGTGCGTCGCCGGACAGATGGAGACTGTGGAGCGCCCCGAGCTCGGCCGGGCTGGCCTCGACCGTGTGGGTCAGTGACGAGGCGTGGTTCGGTGAGGTTGCCGACCATGTCCAACTCGTCGCAGATCGGAGCTCTGTGACGTCGACTTGGAGCATCCGTCTAGTTTGGCCCGGTGGCGCTCGCACCGATTGGTGAATGCCAGCGTCACGCCCAGTCCCCTCTAGTTGTGGACTGGGCGATGCGGTGACGAATCGGATCGCTAGGCCGTAGCAGTGAGCCGCGGGACACCAAGCGGTCGCCGAGGTGACAGAGTGCCGAGCTTACGACTGACGCCGGGTCCGAGGAGTGGTAGGTAACGGCACAAAGCCTGCACAACTTTCCATCATGGGTGAAAACCCCCTTTGCGAAGGGAAAGCAGCAATGGTAAGCTATCCGTAATGAGCGAGGCTACTTACCATCTTCTCGAATCGGCGCTGGTTGATCTAGTGCGTGTGGGGTCAGGCGGGAATGGGGCTGGCGTCCGGCAACTTACGAATCGGCTGTTGCGATCACTGCCCAAGGACGCGCCGGAGACCGAGGAGCTCCGCACCCGCTTGACGGAAGCCATGGTTGGCGGCTCGGGTCGACCGAGCTTCCGGTCAGTCACCGCCCCGATGGTCGAGGCAAACGAAGCGCTAGTGCACTGGTCGACACCAAACTCGGAGGTGCTTCCACCGCTGTACCTCGGCTCGAGAACTCAGAGCGAGTTCGCGCAACTCCTTCTGCAGTGGTCTGACGCAGCCAAGCTCGAGACAGCCGGCCTGTCCGCCGCGAATACCGTTCTGCTCAGCGGGCCGCCCGGCGTCGGGAAGACCTTGTTGGCTCATCACATCGCCGCCGAGCTTGGCCTGCCCCTCGCAACGGTGAATCTGGCTGAGGTCATCACCAGTCTTCTCGGGGGGACTGGCAAGAACCTGCGTGATGCGATGCAGGCTGCCCTCGACAACGAGTGTGTTCTGCTGATGGACGAGTTCGACGCGGTGGCCAAGCGTCGCGATGACACCTCCGACATCGGCGAGCTCAAACGAATCGTCAACGTGATGTTGCTGGAGCTGGACCAGTGGCCGGCGGACCGGCTCCTGATCGCAGCCACAAATCACGCCCACCTGTTGGACGCTGCGGTCATTCGTCGCTTCGAGATGGCCATCGAGATTGAGCTCCTGTCAGGTGACGTGCGGTTCGAGTTCATCGAGGATCTCCTGGGGGGCCACGATTGTGAGCGATGGGCGCTTGAGCTTGTGTCTGAAGCGACCGCGGAGATGAGCCCCGCTGAGATCGAAGGGCTGATTCGGTCAGCCCGACGCGAGTCACTGACGAGCGACCTGCCTCTTGAGCGGGCGCTGGTGTCTCGCTCCATGCGGAGACCCGGAAGCAACTTCGATCGGGACCTGGCGATGAGCGAACTGAGTATTCGCTGGAACCTCTCGAATCGTCAGATCGGACGGATCTTCGGCGTGTCCCACCCAACGGTTGGAACGGCCATCAAGAGAGTTGAGGAACGGGGCGCGAAGTGAACGAGCCGACTAGACGACCGCTCCTCGTTGGAGGCGAACAGCTGAGCCTCGACGTCGACCAGGTGAACTCCGGAGGCGGGGACAAGTACCACCCGTTGACAGCGCTCGAGGCCGCCGACCTTCTCTCCCCAATGGTCGTGCAGCTGTCCTCAGAGTTTGAGGCGTTGCCCGAGCAGGTGAGGGGCACCGTCCTCTACTTCCAGACGACGCTGCTACCGAACTATCTCGCTGCCAGCCACTTCCCATCGCAGCTACTCTCCTCGGCCGGTCTCGTGCCGGTTGGCTCTCGATCAGCCGACTCCGTCCTCACGACCTCCAACTCCTCGACGCCTACCAAGACAAAGTCGCTCATCGTGGCCGGGCCGCCCGACAGCGCGGAACGGCTTGCAGCTCTGATCGAAAGCGGCGGAAGTGGAATCAAGACCGAGAAGAACGCTTTCGAGCAGCTGCGTGAGATCTCAGAGGTTCGAGTCTCGAGCACCGAGGAGATCCTCGGAGCAACACCACGCGATTCCGAGCTATGGGAGGCCGTCCTCCATCCGCTAGGCGTCGATCAGGCTGGCGACTACATCGCAGCCGACTCAACAACATTCGAGAAGTGGGTGAGCTGGATCGGAGGTCTCGGTGGCGAAGTGGTCTCGGAGTACCGGAGAAACGAGGCGGGCCTGACCTTCGTCCCAGTCCGGCTCGGCCCGGAGGGACTCGAAGAGGCGGCGCGGTTCAACCCGCTTCGATCATTGCGTCCCATGCCCGTGATCCGACCCATCCCGGCCGGGGTCTTCAGGGGATCAGCCCCCTCAGTCCTGCCGCCCGTTCACCCGGATCCCGAAGGCGAGCACACCATCGCTGTGTTCGACGGGGGCGTTCAGGATGACGCCTTCCTCGATGACGTAGCAGTGGCAGACCTGACCACCGAGCCAGAAGATATCGCCGCGACAAGCCACGGCACCGCAGTGACTGGCGCGGCGGTCTACGGCGTAGTTGTTCCGGGCCAAGCAATCGCCCGCCCCGCGTCCAAAGCGCACCACTTCCGTGTGTTTCCCGGACCGCCAGACCCGTCGACCGTCTACACGTACTGGATCCTCGACCAGATCGAGTCGACGCTCACGAAGAGCCACTATCCGATCGTGAACTTGAGTCTGGGACCCGACGAGTGCGTCGAGGAGTCATCCGAGCCGAACCGATGGACCATCACCCTAGATCGCCTCGCCTATGAGCACGACATCCTGTTCGTCGTCGCCGCAGGGAACAACGGCGAGGAGGATGCACCAACTGGGCTGAACCGCGTGCAATCACCGGCAGACATGGCCAACGGTATGTCCGTAGGGGCATGTGACGAGGCCGCTGCGCCCGGTTGGGAACGAGCCCCGTACTCAGCTATCGGCCCAGGCCGCGACGGGAGCCGAATCCAACCCAACGGCGTCCAGTTCGGCGGAGACCTCGCTGCCGGAAAACCCTTTCACGGGCTCCACGGCGACCGACAGCTGTGGGCGACCCACGGCACCAGTTTCGCGGGTCCTCTCGCAGTGAACTCACTCTCGCGACTCGCAGCGATGCTCGGTGACGAGTGGCAGTCAGCCAATACACTCCGGGCCTTCGCAACACATTTCGCAGAACGACATCCATCCGAGGACGTGCGGACCGAGACCGGCCACGGCAGGTTCGTTCTGGACTACGAACGAGCCCTGGAGTGCAACCCAGACGAGGTTCACCTCCTCTACCAGGGGAGCCTTGAGCGAAACGATCTCCTATCGTTCGCGCTCCCCGTACCGAACACGGTTGTGTCCGGACGAGTACAGCTGCGGATCACGCTGGCCTTCGCCTCGCCAGTCGAACCCACCCAGCCGCTGGAGTACACGCAGGCGACAATCGAGCCGGCGTTCCGGCCTCACAGCGACAAGTACCGCTTCTACAACAAGGAGACCAAGAAGACTCGCATTGTCGACGTAAGAACCGACGCCGACGAAGCCACGAAGCTCATCAGCGACGGCTACACCATCAGCGGCCATCCCGTCACGAAGAACATCCCTGGATCGTCTGGCAACGAGGTACAGCTTCGAGAAGGCGGAAAGTGGGAGACCGTCCGACGGGTCGATCTCTCGATGAACGCATCTTCGCTTCTCAACCCACGGCTGGACCTCTCCTACGTGGCTCGCAAGGCCGGGTTGCTGCAAGCGACGGCCGTCCCACTTGAC
>JAPOSH010000062.1:10411-19558 GCA_026709815.1 bacterium
TCACGCTGCTGGTGTCGGTCCACGCGCCGAAGACCGACACCCTCTACGAGGATGTCGAGGCCGCCTTCCCCATCCTCAACCGTCTCGACGCTCAAGCGTCTGCATCCACGCAAGCCGGCATCGAGACCTGACTCGCGTGAACCGATCAAGGAGACAATGAAGTGGCACAGAGAAGAAACAACGAACGGACCGGAAAGAAGGCTGCGAGGGCGGCGAGCAAGACGCTTCGTTCTCCGACCTCTTCGAAGTCTGCGAAGTCAGCCGCAGCGAGCGCTCTGGCCCAAACAGGCAATCGGAAGCAGACCGGGAAGTCGGCAGCGTCAGCTGCGAGCCGGACGCTCCGCTCAAAGAAGTCCACTGCGGCCCAGAAGTCCGCGGCCGCAAGCGCGCTAACCCAACGTCGCAACAAGTCACGCTAGTAACAGATCAACGAAGGACCCTCCGGTGAAGTTCCTCCACTACGACCTCGGCCATCTAGAACGCGGGGACGTTGTCGTCGCCACGCTGAAGGGGGACAGCGTGAACGTTCGACTGCTCGACCAGTCCAATCTCTCGCATACCGTGCTGGCCGAAGGCACCGCTACCACGGAGGACACGTCACGCGCTCTCCCTATCGGGTGACTGTGCCGAGTTCAGGCAGATGGAACGTCGTAGTCGATCGAGGGGGCTACGCCGTCAACGCGACAGCATCCGTCAGGGTCGAGAGGCAGCGGCAGCGAATCCTGCTGCCGGAGCGCAACTCTGGCAGCGGCTCCATAGCGGAAATCGGAAAGAACCTGGCAGAGAGCAGGTCTGTGAACAGCGGGGGCCCATCACACGACGTCTTCATCTCACACGCCAGCGAGGACAAGGCTGAGGTGGCACGGCCGCTCCATGACATGGCCGTCGAACATGGTCTGACCGTGTGGTTGGACGAGGTACACCTGAAGGTCGGATCGAGCCTGCGACGCGGAATCGATCGCGGCGTGGCCAACAGCCGATTCGCTGTCGTCGTTCTCTCGCCAGCCTTCTTCGAGAAGAACTGGACTCAGTATGAACTAGACGGACTAGTCGCCCGGGAAATGGGTGGCGAGCAGATCATCCTGCCGATATGGCACAACATCTCAAAGGACGAGCTCCTTCGCATTAGCTCATCGCTCGCGGATCGAATCGCACTCAACACCGGATCCTCGACGCTTGCCGACATTGCCAGAGATCTGGCCGATGCCGTCGCGGGCCTCGCCGGCGGTCGAGCCGCCTAGGCTCGCATGGGGTCACACCGGACCAGATCGTTCGGTGCGGCTGATACGCCTTGGCTCACCTTGAGCCGGCCGACATCACGCTGAGCGGTCGGTTACGCGGGCCCATCTACTCCGCCATTGGCCTCGGCCGATTCGCCACCGGGTAACACAGGGGTAACAGCAGAACCGCAAACAGGGGGGAACAAGGGGGAGGAGCGGTACCTCGAGAACCGCATCCTGCCAGGGGAAACGCCGGTTTTCCGCAGCTGTGCGTAACCGCCTCAGAATGCTCATAACCCGAAGGTCGCGGGTTCAAATCCCGCCCCCGCCACCAAGGATGTCCCAAGGATGTCTCGGTCGCCGTGTTGTCCGATGGACCGAGTAACGTCGAATCGTGCCTGAAGAAGCCCCGCTGCTGGCCAACGAGGCCGACCATCCCCAAGAGGTGGTCTACACCGACGGCTGTCGCCGGATCGTGACCATGGACTCGGCCCGATACGTGGACGCCCGCAACCGGGACACCGACGTGGTGGTGCCGTCGTCGTACCTCGGCGTGCTGCCCGCCCGTTTGATGGCGCCCCACCGGCCCCGGGGGGTCATCGGCCACGACGGCTGCATCGGCAAGGACGGCGCGGGCATCTCCGGGCTGTGGTTCTTAGAGGCGCTGGGCATCCCCGCAGCCACCGCCGACGGGATGAGCGCCGAGTTGGGCAACGGCCTCGACCTATATGAGGCCGGGGTTGTCTCCCGGCTCAACATCTACGCCGAGCGGTGCGGCGTGGTCGAGGGAATGGCGGTGGCGACCGCCGCCAGACTGCTGCTGGACAACGACCCCGGGGAGGTGGACGAAGGCACCAAGATCCGCCGCGAGGTGAAGGCCACCGCCGCCAGCGGGCGGGCCATCGTGGTCACCGACTCCATCGTTTTCGCTTTGCCCGAGGACTCTCGCAATGTGCTGGTCACCGCAGGCCACACCGGGCGCAGCGGGGCCGACTTCCTCTTGGAGGTGAGCCCCCACGGCTTCATCTGCTCCGACGGGGGCCGCAGCAAGAACGACGCCGGCATCGCCGGTTTGGCCATTACCGAAGCCCGCGGCCTGGCCGGCGCGTGCTGCGATGCGTGGAGCGCTCCGGTGGGCGACGCCTTCAAGGCGTACGATGAGGGGATCATCAGCGCGTGCAACCAGCCGGCCCGCGACCGGGGTGTCGAGGTGGGCATGACAGTCAGAGACGCCGCCGCGGCCCTGCTGGGGGATTGATCCTGCTGGGGATGGACGGGGGCGGGGTGAGGACGAGGTCAGATGCATGAGCCGACGCCCATCGTGATCACCGGGGGAACGGTGATCGACGGCACCGGCGCCCCGCCCCGGCCCGAAACCGCGGTGCTGTTGGAAGGCGACCGGATCACCGCCGTCGGCCCCGATGCGGGCGCAGATCAGTTGGGCGCCACGGTCATCGATGCCGCCGGTTGCACGGTCATGCCCGGACTCATCGACGCCCACGTCCACTGCACGTTCGACGATGTGCAGTCCAATGACGAGCTGTTCTTCCACCGCGACCACACCCTGGCCGCATTGATCGCGGCCCAGAACCTGCAAAAGCTGCTGTTGGCCGGGGTGACCGGGTTCTGCGACCCCGACACCTTGTTCTCCATGGGGCCGTCGCTGCGCGACGCGGTGGACGCGGGCGTGGTGGAGGGCCCCCGCATGGCCACCGGGGTGCAGGCCCTGGTCACCGCGGTGGGCGGAACCGCCGGGCGGCTCATCCCCGACACCGGGGTAGTGGGGTACGCCCAGGTGGTGACCACCACAGACGAGATGATCCAGCTCACCCGCCGCCACATCAAATACGGGGCCGACTGGATCAAGATCCACGCCACCGGGTCCATCCCCCGCCACCAGGGCGAGCTGTTGGCCTGGAAGCCCGAGGAGCTGAGGGCAGTGTGCGACACCGCCCACGAACTGGAGACCCCGGTGATGGCTCACGCCCGCTCGGCCGACAGCACCCGGGCCTGCGCCGAGGCCGGTGTGGATCTCATCTTGCACGCCTCGTTCATGGACGAGGCCGGCCTGGCGGCGGTGGTCGACGCCGGGGCCGCGCTCATGCCCACCTTCACCTTCCTGGCCAATCTGGCCGACTACGGCCATCTGGTGGGCGCGGGCCAGGGGATGAAAGACGTGTTCCGAGGCGAGATCGAGGCCACCGCCAAGATGATGGCCAAGGCCCACGACGCCGGGGTGGCGCTTTTGTGCGGCTCGGAGTCGGGATTCGCCCTCACCCCCTACGGCCACTGGCACGCCCGGGAGATGGAGGTGCTGGTGGAGTCGGTGGGGCTGTCGCCGCTTCAAGCCGTTTCCTGCGCCACCGCCAACGGGGCCATCGCCCTGCGCATGGAGGGCGAGGTGGGCACGCTGGCCCCCGGAATGGCCGCCGATGTGCTGGTGGTGGACGGCAACCCGGCCGCCGATGTCACTGTGCTGGCCGACCGGTCCAAGCTCCGCTGGGTGATCAGCCGGGGTCAACCGGTGGACTTGGACCGCTCCTGGCCCGACCGGGCGCCCATCCCCGGCGAGAAGGTGGCCAACTGGGCCGCTCAGACCCTCACTCGGGATCTGCTCCCCTGAACGAGCCAAGCCCCTCTGTCGGTGCCACCTGTCAATGCTGGGCGCCCATCCCGCAATATCTGCGATCCCCTGGTGGCGAGTCGGGTTCTGTGCTGAGCTAGGTTGTTGGCAATGCGAAAAATATTGAATGCCCAACGTCTCACAGCCCTCGTCTTGGCGACAGCCATGGCCGGGGCTCTGTTCGTGTCGGCGGCGTCGGCTCAGACCCCAGGCGACGTCGAGTTGCGAGATCAGCTCATCGCCGATCAGGAGAACTTGTTGAACGCCTACCGGTGCCTGTTCACAGTGGACACCGACGAGGTGTCGGGGGGATGCGAGTCTCCCGATGTCATCGCGGCCGACCCTGCGCCTGCGAACCCCACCCAGCAAGACATCGACGATCGCGACGAGCGAATCCAGGGCCATGAAACTTTGTTGAACTCGTATCGATGCCGCTTCGCCGTTGACACGCAATTGGTCCCCGGTGGATGTCTGGACCGGAGTCGGGCCACTGCCGAAGTCCGTCCGCAAGACGACGGATCGCTCCTCGTCTACAGCGACATCGTTATCGAGGCCACGCCGGAGCAGGTGTGGGAGGTGCTCACCGATTTCGACTCGATGCCCGACTGGAGCAGCTCGCTGCAAGGCGTTGTCGGAGATCTGAGCGAGGGAGGCCAGGCCACGGCCATCTACCTGAACGAGGGCGTGGCGCAGGAGTTCCCCCACATTCTTTCCTGGGAAGAAGGCCGTTCTTTCAGCTGGTCTGACCCGATTGTGTTCGCTCCCGGCATCGTCGACCACCACCGCTTCGTTGTGGACAGCACCGACGGGTCGGCCACGCTGTTCGTGCAGACCGATCAGCTGACCGGCGACGACGCTGCTTTGCCGGCTTCAGTGCTCGCTGAGTTGTTGAGGGGCGCCTACGCCCAATTCAACCAAGAGCTCAAGGCCGAGGTAGAGCGCCGCTTCTGACCCGAACCCCGCCGGCAATCCCCGGCGAACCAGTGATCCCGGCCATGGAGCGATTCGTCATAGCGAATCAGCTTTTCTGTTAGGGTTCCGAACTTGTGAACATCCATTTATCGGAGGGGAAATGATGTCCAGGCTCTTGAAGGTTCTGACGCTGCTGCTCGCGGTGGCCCTGGTAGCCGCGGCGTGCGGCAACGACGACGACGGGGGAGGGGCAGCCAGCGGCTGCGGGTACGCCACCGAAGGCGACGCTCGCGGCGTTGACAAGGAGAACGGGGTGGTCACCATCGGCACGTCGCAGCCGTTCACCGGCCGGGCCGCGGTTGCTGGCGAGGGTTTGCTGGGCGGTGTTCAGATGGCGGTTGACGAGGTGAACGCCAACGGCGGCATCGACGGCTGCACCTTCGAGCTGGCCTGGGAGGACGACCGGTTCGAGATCGAGCAGATGGTGACCAACGTCCGCAAGATGATCGAGCAGGACAACGTGTGGGCCTTTGTAGGCACCGCGGGCTCGCAGGCCATTCCGTCCACCTATCCCGACATCGAGGCCGCCGGCACCCCGTTGTGGGGTCCGGTGTCGCCCGCCGACCAGGACATCCAAGAGGTGTACCTCACCAACCCGACCCGCACCGAGCAGGGCCGCATCTGCATCGACTACTTCGCCGAGCAGGGCGTGACCAAAGTGGCGGCCATCGGCCAGGACAATGAGCTCGGTGAGGAGGCGTTCAGCGCCATTGACATCCAGGCGCCGGTCCACGACATGGAGATCGTGGCCAAAGAAGAGGTCGAGGTGCTCTCCGACGTGGTCGGACCCGCGGTTTTGGCCGTGATCGACTCCGGGGCCGAGGCGGTGCTGACCGCCTTGGACAACGCCCAGAACGGCTTGGTGCTCGACCAGTTCCATGAGGCCGGTTTCGACGCTTGGGTGTGCTCCGATGCCGGTTCCTCTGGGGCAGGCGGCCTGAACACGGTGGGCTTGGCCAACCCCGAGGCTGCCGACGGCTACCTCGGCGCCCTCCAGGTAGCGCTGCCTGACGGCGACGATCCGTTTGTGGTGGCCTGGAGCGCGTTGTGGGATGCCTATACCGGCCCCGGCAAAGACGGCGGCGCTCCCAACTTCAGCCTCCAGACTTATTCGATCTCCACCGCGTTCTTCGAGCTGTTCGACCGGCTGGACGGCGACTACTCCTATGAGAACTTCCACGCCACGGCCGAATCGCTGGCCGGAGATCCGATTCTGGTGCCCTCCATTCCCCCGGTGGCCTGCGGCCCACTGCCGGGCGGGCACAGCTGTGCATCGGGCGCGGGCATTGCCTCCTACAACGCCGCCACGGAGAGCTGGACTCAGGTCCGGCCCTTCCAAGCGCCGGCGAGCTGATTCGATTGGCGTTCTCACCGCCGGCAAGCCCCGGCGGTGAGAACGCTCACCTCGGGGGGATAGCAGGTGGATCAACTCCTGCAGCAGATCGTGGTGGGCTTGGAGGCCGGCTCGAGCTACGGCCTCATCGGCTTGGCCATCGTGGTCATCATGAAGTCGACCGATGTGCCCAACTTCGCCACCGCGGAGATGGGGCTGGTGGCGGCCTACATGGGTTGGTTCCTGTCCACCGACCCCGAAAAAGGCGGCGTGGGTTGGCCGTTCTGGCTGGCCATTGTGATTGCCTTGGCCTTTGCCGGGGTGTTTGGCGCCATCACCCAGTTTTTCTTGGTGCGTCCCCTGACCGGCCTGTCAACTCAGCCTTTGGCGGCGTTTTCCGCTCTCGGGTTGGGCTACATCAGCATTGACTTCTTGAACGATGAGGGTCTGCCCACTTTTTTGGACTGGTTCCCGGTCACCAGTGAGGGGTTCCCTTTGGCGGTGGCGGTGATTTTGGCCCTCATCACCGGGGTTTTGACCTACCTGATGATGCGCTACTGGGTGAAACCCCTCAGCAAGGTGGACCACTTTCCGCTGCTGCTTTTGACCATCGGCCTGACGTTCGCTCTCGGCTCGCTGATCGAAAACCTGTGGGGCGCCACCCCGCAGCGCTTCGACGCCCCCTGGTCGGGCGAGACCTTTGACATCGGCAGCACCCGGATCGGTTGGGATCAGGTCGTCACCATCGTGGTGGGATTGGCCATCGTGGTGGGATTGGCCCTGTTCTTCCGATCCAAGTGGGGGGTGCGGATGAGGGCGATCGCCGAGGATGGCCCCACCGCCCGAATGCTGGGCATCAACGCCGGCGCGGTCTCGCTCATTGCCTGGGCCATCGGCATCGGTGTGGCCGGTGCGGCCATGATCCTCAACACCAGCTCCACCGTTTTGGAGCTGGGCAGCGCTGAAGGCCTCATTCTGAAGGGGTTCATCGCCGCAGTGCTGGGCGGTTTCGTGTCGATGGGGGGAACGTTTGCCGGCGGTTTGCTGGTTGGCTTGGGGGAAGCCTTGGCCGGGGGTCAGATCTCCACCAGCCTGCAGCCCACCATTGCGTTGTTGGTGGTTGTGGTTGTGCTCCTCGTTGCTCCCGGCGGGTTCAGCCGCACCGCCCGGACGAGAGAGGTGTAGACGATGAGCGTCGCCGCCTCTTCTCCCCGACCGCTCTACCCCCCCAAGCCCCCCGGGCTGCGCCGGTATCGGGAACAGCTCACCACCTTCGGGGTGTTCGTGTTTCTGGTGTTCCTGCCGTGGATTCCCGTTCTCGGCTGGACCGACATCTTCGACAGCAGCAACAACTTCGGGCGCGGCAACCTGGCTTTCGTCTTCGCCTACGGAGCGGCCGCAGTGGGGTTCAACCTGCTGGTGGGCTATTCGGGCACATTGGGCCTGGCGGTAGCCGGTCTCTTCGCTCTGGGGGCCTATGGCACCGCAGTGCTGTCAGCGCCCAGCGATGCCCGAGAGGCTTTGGCCGGATACGACTGGCCGTTCTTTTTGGCCCTGCCGGTCGTGTGCATCGCCGCGGCCATCATCGGCGTGCTGGTGGGCTTCCCCGCGGCCCGGTTGAAGGGCTTTTTCTTAGCCATCGCCACCCTGGCGCTCGGCGAGCTCATCGTCACCATCATCCGACTTGACGACGACGTATGGAGCGGTCTCAAGACCAACGGCGGCACCGGGAAGCAGGTGCCGCAGTTCTTGATTCCCGGCCTCGGCATCGACCGCGACCGCATTCTCAGCGCCTACATGCTGTCGCTGGGCGCGCTGGTTCTCACGATGCTGGCCTACATCGTGCTGACCAACCGGCGGCTGGGTCGGACGTTGAAAGCAGTCCGAGACATCGACATCGCCACCGGCCCGCTGGGGATCTCCTCCACCTACTACAAGCTGGTGGCCTTCGGACTGTCGGCCTTCGCCGCTGCGCTGGCCGGAGCCATGTGGGCTCAGAACAGCTCGTTTGCCAACCCGCAGACCTTCCGCACCCGACTGCTGGTGTTCTTGCTGGTGGTGTTGATCGTGGGCGGGCTGGGCCGCAAATGGGGCCCGCTGATCGGCGCGGTGTTCTTCGTGTTCCTGCGCCAGAAGCTGCAAGACACCCAGAAGCTGCTGTTCTTGATTCTGGGCATCGCGCTGATTCTGGCCGTCCTGGTCTTGCCCAACGGGATCGCGGTGCTGCCGAAGCAGATTCGCGACAGCCGATGGGTGAAAGATCTCCAGCGGAGGCTGGAGTCGTTGTCGGGCTTCTCGCCATGAGCGTCGCAGAAGCCGCTTCCAACCCCGCCGATGCCGTTGCCTCGCTGGATGTGGACGGCCTTCATGTATCCTTCGGCGGCAACCGCGTCCTCCAAGGCGTGGACTTGTGTTTCACCCCCGGCTTCAACGGGCTCATCGGGCCCAACGGGGCGGGGAAGACCACGGTGTTCAACGTGATCTCCGGCTACGTGCGAGCCAGCGAGGGCGCGGTCCGCTTGTATGGGGAGGACCTGCTGCACATGTCCCGCATCCAGCGGGTCAAGGCGGGCGTCGGACGCACGTTCCAAGCGCCTCGTTTGATTCTCGACGCCACGGTGATGGAGAACACCCTCTTGGGCCGCCACCATCTGTTCCGCTGGGGGCACTTCGCCGAGCTGCTGCTCTTGCCCCAGCAGCGGCGCGAGGAAACCGAAGCCCGGCAGATCTGCATGGACATGCTGGATCGCTTCGGCTTGGCCGATATGGCCCATTCCGAGGCCGGGGCGCTGTCGCTGGGCTCGCAGAAGCTGGTGGAGGTGGCCCGGGCCCTCGTGGCTTCTCCCACCGTCGTGCTGCTCGATGAGCCCGCCGCCGGTCTGGGCGCCGACGACGTGACCGTGTTATTGCGGGGACTGCGGCAGATACAGGCGGAGCGCAGCCTGTGCGTGATCATCATTGAGCACGATCTCCAGCTGGTGACCAGCCTGTGCCCCAAA
>JAPOSH010000023.1 GCA_026709815.1 bacterium
CGACGCAGCCGCGGTCTCGGCGGTATAAGGCCAGTTTCTGGGCTTTGGCAGGCGCCCCTGCTGCACCGCGGCGAGGATGTCGGGCAGCGCCTTCAGCCCCTCGGCGGTGCGGGACAGGCGGCGAGCCTTGTAGGCGCTGATGCCGAACTGGTGGCACACCGACGCCGCCGCGCTGCGCCCCTCGAGCTCGCCGTAACGGGCGACCAACCCCACCAGATACCCCTCCGCCCGACGGCGCAGAACATCGGCCTCGCCCATCAACCCCAACAACTCCGAAGAACTCAACTCGGAGAAATCAGGAAACCCGAAACACCCGGCAACACTGGTATCGCCATGTATTTGACCGGGGTTTACTCCGAATACCATACATGCAATTATACCAACTCTAGTGACAACAACCACCCGAAATAAGCCAGAATATCACCAAAAACTAAAAAAATTATGAGCCTCTAAGCGTCAACAATGGGGCTGAATTTAGGCAGTTTGCCGAGAGACAGCAATCCGTTCCAGCAGGGCTGAGGCCGCTTCGCCATCGGGGGCAACGTAGCCAGAAGACGCCGCTATCAGATGCCCAGCACGGGGCGGAGGAATTTGCCGGTGTAGCTGTGGTCGGAGCGGGCCACCAGCTCCGGGGGGCCTTCGGCCACCACGGTGCCGCCGTTGTCCCCGCCCTCGGGGCCGAGGTCCACGATCCAGTCGGCGGTCTTGATCACATCCAGGTTGTGCTCGATCACCAGCACGGTGTTGCCCTGATCCACCAGGCGGCTGAGCACTGCCAGCAGCTTGCGGACATCGTCAAAATGCAGGCCGGTGGTGGGCTCGTCCAAAATGTAGATGGTGTGGCCGGTAGGGCGTTTAGCCAGCTCGGAGGCCAGCTTCACTCGCTGCGCCTCGCCTCCCGACAGCGTGGGGGCGGGCTGGCCCAGCCGGATGTAGCCCAGACCGACGTCGACCAGGGTCTGCATGTGGCGGGTGATGGCGGGCTGGTTGCCGAAGAACTCCAGGGCATCGGCGCACGACAGGTTCAGCACATCGGAGATGGTGAGGCCCTTGAACTCGATGTCGAGGGTGTCGCGGTTGTAGCGGGCCCCCTTGCACACCTCGCAGGGCACGTACACGTCGGGCAGGAAGTGCATCTCGATCTTGATGGTGCCGTCGCCCGAGCAGGCCTCGCAGCGGCCGCCCTTCACGTTGAAGGAGAAACGGCCGGGCAGATAGCCCCGCACCCGGGACTCGGGGGTCTGGGCGAACAGCTTGCGGATGTGGTCGAACACGCTGGTATAGGTGGCCGGGTTGGACCGAGGGGTGCGGCCGATGGGCTGCTGATCGATGTTGATCACCTTGTCGATGGCCTCGGTGCCGTCGATGCCCTTGTGCAGGCCGGGCGGGATCTTGGACTTGTAGACGCGCTGCATCAGCGACCGGTACAAGATGTCGTTGACCAGGGTGGACTTGCCCGACCCCGAAACCCCGGTGACGGTCACGAAGCAGCCCAGCGGGACGTCAACGTCGATGTCGGCCAGATTGTGCTCCCGGGCCCCCCGGATGGTGAGCCAGTCGTCGCCGGGCACCCGCCGCCTCTCGGGAACCGGGATCGACCTGGCGCCCGAGAGGTACTGCCCGGTGAGCGACTCCTCGTTGGCCAGCAGGTCGGCCACCGTCCCGGAGTGCACCACGGCGCCGCCGTGCTCGCCCGCGCCGGGGCCGATGTCCACCACATGGTCGGCCACCCGCACCGTCTCCTCGTCGTGCTCCACCACCAGCACGGTGTTGCCCAGATCCCGCATGCGCTCCAAAGTCTCGATGAGACGGCGGTTGTCGCGCTGGTGCAGGCCGATGGAGGGCTCGTCCAGCACATAGAGCACGCCCACGAGGCCGCTGCCGATCTGCGATGCCAGCCGGATGCGCTGGGCCTCCCCCCCGCTGAGGGTGGCCGCCGAGCGGCCCAGGGTCAGGTACTCCAGCCCCACGTCCAGCAGGAACTTAAGCCGGGCGTTGACCTCTTTGAGCACCTGCCCGGCAATGGCCTGGTCACGCTCAGACAACTCCAGCGAGACCAGGGCGCCTGCCGAATCCCGTATGGACAGCGAGCAAACCTCGTCGATGGTTCGACCGTCAACGGTCACCGCCAGCGACAGCGGGTTGAGCCGGGCGCCATTGCACCCCGAGCAGGGCACCTCTCGCATGTAGCCTTCGATCTGCGCCCGCACCGCGTCGGAGTCCGACTCGCTGTGGCGGCGCTGGAGATAAGGGATGACCCCCTCATAGCGGGCGTTGTAGCGGCGAACCCGGCCGTAGCGATTGCGGAAGCGGACTTCGGTGCGCTGGTTGGCCATGCCCTTGCCGTACAGCAGCAGGTCGTGGTGCCCGCGGTCGAGGCTCCCCCACGGCTGGTCCATGGGGATGTCGCGGTCTTCGGCCACCGACTCCACCAGGCGCTTGAAGTACTGGTTGTGGCCCTTGGCCCACGGAGCGATGGCCCCGTCGTCCAGGCTCAGATCGGGATCGGGGATCACCAGCCGGGGGTCCACCTCGAACACCGAACCCAGCCCGTCGCAGTGCGGGCACGCCCCGTAGGGCGAGTTGAACGAGAAGTTGCGGGGGGCCAGCTCCTCGAACGACTTGCCGTCTGAGGGCCGGGACAGGTGCTGGGAGAAGACGATGGTCTGGGGCTCCTCGCCGGAATCGGCGCCCTGGGGCATGATCATCAGCTCGGCCACGCCCTCGGCCAGGCCCAGCGCGGTCTCCATTGACTCGGTGAGCCGCCGCTCGATGCCCTCGCGCATCACCAGCCGGTCGACCACCACCGAGATGTCGTGCATCTCGTAGCGGGCCAGGTCCAGACCGTCGATGCCGCGGTCCAGCTCGATCAGCTCGCCGTCCACGATGGCCCGGGCGAAACCGTCGGAGGCCAACTCGCCCAGCAGGGTGTCATAGGTGCCCTTGCGGCCCCGCACCACCGGGGCCAGCACCTGGAACCGGACCCCCTCGTCCATCTCCATCACCCGGTCCACGATCTGCTGGGGGGTCTGGCGCACCAGCCGCTCGCCGGTCTCGGGGTCGTGGGGGATGCCGATGCGGGCGAACAACAGCCGAAGGTAGTCATACACCTCGGTGATGGTCCCCACCGTGGAGCGAGGGTTGCGAGAAGCGCTCTTCTGGTCGATGGAGATGGCCGGGGACAGGCCGTCGATGAAGTCCACATCGGGCTTGTCCATCTGGCCCAGAAACTGCCGGGCGTAGGCCGACAGCGACTCCACATAGCGGCGCTGGCCCTCCGCGTAGATGGTGTCGAAGGCTAGCGACGACTTGCCCGATCCGGAGAGGCCGGTGAATACGATGAGGCGGTCGCGCGGTATCGTCAGATGAACGTCGCGCAGGTTGTGCTCACGCGCTCCATGGATGACGATCTCGTCGGCCACGCAGTGAACTTACCGGCCCGCGCCGACAACTGAGACAGGAGAGACGGAAACACTCCGAGAAAGGGCGTCCACCACCCCATGCCCTACCCCAACGTGTTCCAGCCGCTGGACATCGGCAGCTGCACACTGCCCAACCGCATCGTCCGGGCCGCCCACAGCACCGGCGCGACAGGCGAGGAGCTGATCGCCTACCACGAGGCCCGAGCCCGGGGCGGGGCCGCCCTCACCATTCTCCAGATCGCCGGCGTCCACCCCTCCTCTCCCACTGACATCCCGGTGTTCGCCGACCGGGTGCTCCCGTTCTACGAGGAAATAGCCCGCCGCATTCACGCCGCCGGCGGCAAGGTGTTCCAGCAGCTCTGGCACGCAGGCGCGGCCGTCGAGCAGCGGTCGATCCGGAACTTCCGCCAGCCCCTGGCCCCCAGCGCCATCCCCAGCCCGATGGCGGGCACAGTCCCCCGGGAGCTGGACCCCGCCATGATCGAAGAGCTGGTGGGGGCGTTCGCGATAGCAGCCCGCCGGTGCGAGGAGGGCGGACTCGACGGGGTGGAGCTCCACGGCGCCCACGGCTACCTCATCGGCCAGTTCCTCTCCCCCGCCACCAACCTGCGAGACGACCGCTACGGCGGCAGTCTCGAGAACCGCACCCGGTTTCTGCGGGAGGTACTGGCCGCGGTCCGGGCCGAGACCAGCCCCGGCTTCCCCGTCGGCGTCCGCATCTCCGCTGATGACCAGATCGAGGGCGGGATCCGTCCCGAGGAAGCCGCCGCCATCGCCAAGCTGGTGGAACCCCACATCGACTTCTTGGACGTGTCGCTGTCCTCTTACTGGCGCTTCCACCGGCTGCTGTCCACCCTGGACGAGGGATTGGGCTATGAGGTGCCCACCAGCGAGGTGGTCACCAAGGCGGTCGAGGTGCCGACCATCGTCACCGGCCGCATCACCACCCTCGATCACGCCGAGCACCTGATCAAAAGCGGTGCGGCCGATTTGGTGTCCATCGTGCGGGGAATGATCGCCGATCCTGAGCTGGTAACCAAGGCCCGCGACGGCCGTGAGCGCGAGATCCGGCCGTGCGTCGGCACGTCGGTGGGCTGTGTGGCCCGGTTCATGGTGGCCGGGAAGATGCGCTGCGTGGTCAACGCCGCGGCCGGGCAGGAGACCAAGATGCCGTTCGAGCCGGCCGACCGGGTGGCACAGCCCAAACGGGTGCTGGTGGCCGGGGGCGGGCCCGCCGGTCTGGAAGCCGCCCGCACCGCGGCCCTGCGGGGCCACGAGGTGGTCCTGTACGAGATGACCGGCGAACTGGGCGGCCAGGTCCGCATGGCGGCCTCGGTCCCGCCCCGGTCCGACTTGGGCGCCATCACCGCCTTCTTGGCCGATGAGCTCGACCGCCTGGGAGTGAGGGTGAAGCTCCGCTCTGCCGTCGACCCCGAGGTGGTGGCGGAGGAGAAGCCCGACGAGCTGATCATCGCCACCGGCACCACCCCTCGGCGCGGCTTCCAGATCTCCGCGCCGTCGAAGCCAGTCCCCGGCGCCGAGCGGCCCCACGTGTTCACCAGCTGGGAGGTGCTGGGCTTCGGCGGCCGGGCCGCCGTCGACCGAACGGCCGCCGTGTTCGACGACACCGGGACCTTCGAGGCCATCTCGGTGTGCGACGCCCTGCTGGCCGCAGGGGCCGAGGTGAGGCTCCTCAGCCGCCATGAGCAGATAGGGGCCGCGATCCCGTATCCGGCCGCCACCGTCGAGGCCAGCCGGGAGCGGTTGTTCGCCGGGCCGTTGTCATTCACCCCCGCGGTGGCCCTGCGGGAGATCACTCCTGCATCGGTTGTGACCCGCGATCTGGGCACCGGCATCCAGCGGAGCTTCAACGCCGACACCGTGGTGATCGTGAGCTACCACGACTGCAATCGCGAACTGGCCGACTGGTTGCACGCCGAAATAAGCGACCACCTGCCCTTCAACATGCGCCTGGTGGGCGACGTGAACGGCACCAACAGCATCATGGCCGCCATCCACGCCGGGGCCCGGGCAGGACGGGAGATCTGAGGCTTGGGCCCCAGAACACACCACTAACATAGGCATGGTGAACAGCCCGGCGAACGCAGCCTTCCGAATGGCGTCGGCGTTCGAGCCCGCGGGAGACCAGCCCAAAGCCATCGCCGCGCTGTCGGAGGGCTTGAACCGAGGAGACCGATTCCAGACACTGTTGGGCATCACCGGGTCGGGCAAGAGCGCCACGATGGCCTGGACCATCGAGCAGGTGCAGCGGCCCACCCTGGTGCTGGCCCCCAACAAGTCGCTGGCCGCCCAGCTGGCCAACGAGATGCGGGAGTTCTTCCCCGAAAACCGGGTGGAGTACTTCGTGTCGTACTACGACTACTACCAGCCCGAGGCCTACATGCCGGCCTCCGACACCTACATCGAGAAGGACTCGTCGGTGAACGACGAGATCGACCGGCTGCGCCACTCCACCACCGAGGCACTGCTGACCCGCCGCGACGTGATCGTGGTGGCCTCGGTGTCGTGCATCTACGGTCTGGGCGGTCCTGACGAGTACAGGAACCTGCTGCTCATCGCCAAAACGGGCGAGAGCTACGACCAGCGCGACCTGCTGCGGCGGCTGGTGGACATGCAATACGAGCGCAACGACGCCAACTTGGTGCGGGGCCGGTTCCGGGTGCGGGGCGACGTGATCGAGGTCCACCCGGCCTACGAGGAATACGTGGTGCGAATCGAGCTGTTCGGCGACGAGGTGGAGCAGATCAGCACCATCGACCCGGTGACCGGGGAGCGGCTCCACCGCCTGAGCGAGGTCGTGGTGTTCCCGGCCACCCACTATGTGGCCGGAGAGGAGCGGATGCGCCAGGCCATCGCCGGCATCGAGGTCGAGCTCCAGGAGCGGCTGGCCCAATTCGAGAAGCAGGGCAAGCTGCTGGAGGCCCAGCGGTTGCGGATGCGCACCACCTACGACCTCGAGATGATGCAGGAGATCGGCTTCTGCAACGGCATCGAGAACTACTCTCGCCACATCGACAGGCGGGCCCCCGGAGAGCGGCCTTACACTCTGCTGGACTACTTCCCCGACGACTTCATCACGGTGATCGACGAGTCCCATGTGGCCGTGCCCCAGCTGCACGGCCAGTACGAGGGCGACCGGAGCCGCAAGAACACGCTGGTGGAGCACGGCTTCCGGCTGCCGTCCGCGGTGGACAACCGCCCGCTGCGGTTCGAAGAGGTCATGGAGCGTGTGGGGCAGGTGGTGTTCTTGTCGGCCACTCCCAGCGACTACGAGCTCGGGGTGTCCGCCCAAGTGGTGGAGCAGATCGTGCGCCCCACCGGCTTGGTGGACCCGGAAGTGCAAGTGCGCCCCACCAAAGGGCAGATCGACGATCTGATGAAGATGATCGAGGGCCGCATCGAGCAGGAGCAGCGGGTGCTGGTCACCACACTGACCAAGAAGATGGCCGAGGACCTCACCGAGTACCTGCTGGAGCTGGGGGTGCGGGTCCGCTACCTGCACAGCGAGGTGGACACCATCGAGCGGATCGAGATCCTACGCGACCTGCGTCTGGGCAGCTTCGACGTGCTGGTGGGCATCAACCTGCTCAGAGAGGGCCTGGACCTGCCCGAGGTCTCGCTGGTGTCCATCTTGGACGCCGACAAGGAGGGGTTCCTGCGCAGCGAGACCTCGCTGATCCAGACCATCGGCCGGGCGGCCCGCAACGTGGACGGCCAGGTGGTGATGTACGCCGACCTGGTGACCGACTCCATGAGGCGGGCCATCTCCGAGACCCACCGGCGGCGGGGGTTGCAGCAGGCGCACAACGAGCAGCACGGCATCAACCCTCAGACCATCCGCAAGGCGGTCAGCGATATCCTGGCCGAGCTGCGGCCGGCTGAGGACGGGGCGCCCATCCCCGGAGGCGGGCGCCGCTCCCGCTCGCTGGATCAGCCGCGGCGGCGGCCCGAGGTGATCGACTTGGACACCGGCGGCATCGAGCGCCTCATCCACACCCTCACCGAGGAGATGAACGAGGCCGCCACCGACCTGAAGTTCGAGTACGCCGCCCGCCTGCGCGACGAGATCAAGGACTTGCAACGCGACCTTCGGGCGATGGCCTGAGCTCAGCCTTATTCTCGAACGGATTCCTCCTGGAGCAGCCACTGTTTGGCGAACTCGCCCGCGGTCATGCTTTCCAGGTCTTGCATGAGTGCCTTGCCCGATCCCCAATCCACTTCTTTGAGGGCCTCGCCCGACCCGGCCATGCGAAGCCGGAACTTGCGGCTCGCCGGCGCAGTTCCCGGATCTCCGACCAGTAGACCAAACGTGAGGGCGCCCACGACTCGAAAGGCGTTTCTCAGTCTGGGAACCCGAATGGATTCCACCCGAAACACCGAGCCTGCGGGCACCTCGGGGTTGAATGTCACGGCTTCACCATATGCAGGTTCACCATGTGCAGAGCGCTAGACCTGCTCGACCAGCTCCTCGACGGGTGCTTCGGCAGCCCCTGAGCCGCCGTCGGCGGCCAGCTCGGCAGGAGCGGCTGCTTCAAGCGCCTCTGGAACCTCGGCTTCGGCGGCCGGCTCGGCAGGAGCGGGCTCTTGTCCGCCGGGAGCGGCCTCTTGGTCCTCGCCGGTGTCGGAGTAGTACTGGGCCCAGGCTTCGTCTTCGTCGGCGGCCACGTCGTCGGTCGCAGCGCCGATGTAGTTGCCCTCGGCGTCGTAGGCGTGCTCGCCGAAGTGCTCTTGGAACTCGGCGGCCACGATGCCGCCTTCGGCCGCCTGCTTGATCGACAGGCTGATCCGGCGGCGGTTGACGTCGAGGTCGATGATCTTCACCCACAGCTCCTCGCCGGGAGTCACCACCTGCTCGGGCAGGTCGATGTGGTGGGAGGAGATCTCCGAGATGTGCACCAACCCCTCGATGCTCTCGCCCACCTGCACGAAGGCGCCGAACGGCACCAGCTTGGTGACCCGGCCGTACACCAACTCGCCGACCTGGTGGCTGGAGGCGAACTCCTGCCAGGGATCCTGCTGGGTGGCCTTGAGCGACAGGCTGATGCGCTCCCGGTCCAGGTCCACCTCCAGCACTTGGACCTCTATCTCATCGCCCACCTGGACCACGGCGCTGGGATGGTCGACGTGCTTCCACGACAGCTCGGACACGTGCACCAGCCCGTCCATGCCGCCCAAGTCCACGAACGCCCCGAAGTTCACCACCGACGACACCACCCCGCTTCGGCGCTCGCCCGGCTTGAGATTGTCTAAGAACGCCTCGCGCTGCTCCTTCTCGGTCTCCTCCAGCCACGCCCGGCGGGACAGCACGACGTTGTTGCGGTTCTTGTCCAGCTCGATGATCTTGGCCTCCAGGGTCTGGCCCACATAGGGCTGGAGGTCGCGCACCCGGCGCAGCTCCACCAAAGAGGCGGGCAGGAACCCCCGCAGGCCGATGTCCAAGATGAGCCCGCCCTTGACCACCTCGATCACAGGGCCCGAGACCGTGCCGTCGTTCTCCTTGACGTCTTCGATGTTGCCCCATGCCCGCTCGTACTGGGCCCGCTTCTTGGACAGGATCAGATTCCCGTCCTTGTCCTCCTTTTGGAGCACGAGGGCTTCGATCTCCTCGCCGAGGGCGACGATCTCTGTGGGGTTGAGCACGTTGCGGATGGACAGCTCCCGGATGGGGATGATCCCCTCCGCCTTGTAGCCGATGTCCAGCAGCACCTCGTCGCGGTCGACCTTCACCACCTTGCCGGAGACGATCTGCCCGTCTTCCACCTGGACCATGGTGGCGGTGTAGGCGTCGTCCAAGAACTGGTCATCGATGTCCTGCTCGGCGATCTGTCGGGGGACGTAGTTGCCCTCGGCGTCGAAAGCCCCCACTCCCTCGGGGGCGTCAAGCACCGCTGGTGCGGGTGGCGGGGTGGGTGGGGCGGTATCGGTTACGGACACGGTGGATTCAGCCTCACAGGAGGAGGTGGATAAGACAATAGGCGCGGCGCAGCAGTCTGAGCCGACCCGGACATGGTAACAGCCGCGCTCAGCTCGGGGCTACTTGCTCACACCGGACGCAGCACCAGCTGAGAGACCACCCCTCCAGGCAGGGGCTAGTTGCTCGCGGGCTGCTCGGCGCAGGGCATCTTGGCGGGCTACTTGGCGTCGGCCCAGGTGCGGCCTGAGGAGAGGTGGACCTCGAGGGGAACCCTGAGAGCGTAGGCCCCGGCCATGGTCTCGGCGGTGAGCGCGGCTGCTTCATCGTGCTCCCGCCCGGGAACCTCCAAGATCACCTCATCGTGCACCTGGAGGACGACCCGACTCTCGAGCCCCCGGTCCTGAAGAGCGCGGTCGAGCCTCACCAGGGCCACCTTGAAGATGTCGGCGGCCAAGCCCTGGATGCCGGCGTTCATGGCCTGGCGCTCAGCCGCCTGGCGAAGCCGGTGGTCGGAGGAGTTGATCTCGGCAATTCGGCGCCTCCGACCGAACAGCGTCTCGGTGTAGCCCCGGGCCCGGGCCTCGGCCACCGTTTTGTCCATGTACTCCCGCAACGCGGGAAACGCCCTGAAGTAGCCGTCGAGGATCACCGACGCCTCGCCGGTGGGAATGCTCAGCCGCTGTCCGAGGCCGTAGGCCTCCATGCCGTAGGCCAGACCGTAGGAGACCATCTTGGCGGTGGACCGCTCCTCAACGCCCACCGCGGCGGGATCGATCCCGAAGACTTGGGCCGCGACGGAGGTGTGGACGTCCTGGCCGGACTCGAAGGCCTGGATCAGCCCCGGATCCTCGGCCAAATGGGCGATGCAGCGCAGCTCGATCTGGTTGTAGTCGGCCACCAGCAGCCTGTGGCCATCGGGAGCGATGAACACCTCGCGGAACACCCGCCCGATCTCGGTGCGCACCGGGATGTTGTGCAGGTTGGGGGCATCGGAGCTCAGCCGCCCGGTGCGGGCCACCGTCTGGTTGAACGTGGCGCGGATGCGGCTGTCGGGCTCGAGGGCCACGGCGGCCAGCAGGCCCTCTCCATAGGTGGACCGCAGCTTCTCCACTTCTCGGTAGTCCAGCAGCGCGTCCACCACCGGGTGCTCGCCCCGCAGCTTCTCCAAGGTGGCGGCATCGGTGGAATAGGCCCCGGTCCGGGTCTTCCTCTGCGGGGGGAGGCCCAGCCTGTCGAACAACAGCGCCCCGACCTGCTTGGACGAGTTCACGTTGAAGCTCCCCTCGCCCGCCGCCTGGTGCACCAGTGACCGAAGCCTCTCGGCGTCGGCCGCCAGCTTGTCGCGCAGCCCGGTCAATCCGTCCGCGTCAACCCCGATGCCCACATGCTCCATGCGGGCCAGCACCCGGACCAGGGGCACCTCCATGTCGTCGTTGAGCGCTCTTTGGCCTGCGGCGTCCAAAGCCTCCAGCAGGGGTGCGGCCAGATGGGCCACCGCCAGGGCTTCGAGGCCGGCTTGCATCGACGGCGCCATCTGATCGGCGGAATCGTCCTCGATCAGCCGGGGCTCGCCCGGCTGATCGGCGCCGGGGAGCTCCCAAGAGGTGTGGGTCCTCATGAGGTCGCTGAGTTCGTAGCGCCCGCTGGCCGGATCGAGCAGATAGGCCGCGATGCGGGTGTCCAGCACCAGCCCATCGGCATCGACGCCCCGCGTCAACAGCCACAGAGCGAGCGGCTTGGCATCATGGGTGATGAACCGGCGCCCACCGCTGAACATCTCGTCCAACGCCCGGCGAGACGGCGACTCCAGCATGGTCTCCAGCACGTCGGACGGGAGCCAGACCGCGGCTGCGGCTTCACGGTCGTCCACAATGGCCAGCCCTGTGAGCGGGCGGCGATGGGGCTGGCGAAGATCGAGCGGATCCCCCCAGCCTGCGGCCAGCGCCACCGGGCTGCCGCCGTCCAACCGGCCCAGCACATCGGCCGCGTCGGCCGCCGAGACCACCGTCTGGACTGCGGCCTCCAACCGCGAGGCGCCGCCTTCGGCACCGCCGAGGTCGACATCGAGCACATCGCCCAAGAAGTCGTCGAACTTCTTGAACTCCAAGAAGTCGAACAGCTCTCTAACCTCGCCGGCATCCGGCCGGCCGAGAGCGAGATCACCCGCCGTCACGTCCAATGGGACGTCTCGCAGCAGCTCCATCAGCTCCAGGTTCAGTCGCACCCGCTCTTCGGCGGCGTCCAGGTTCTGCTGGAGCTTCGGCGTCTGCTCGCCCGCATGCCGGTACAGCTCATCGATGCTGCCGTAGGCGTTGATCAGCTTGGCCGCGGTCTTCTCTCCCACCCCGTGGACGCCGGGGAGGTTGTCGGAGGGGTCGCCCCGCAGCGCGGCGTAGGCCACGTAATCGGCCGGTTTCACCCCGGTGCGGGCCTCAATGCCAGCCTCGTCGTAGAGGGCGTAGTCCGACACCCCCCGCTTGTTGTAGAGCACTCGGATATGGGGGTCCTCCACAAGCTGGTAGGCGTCTCTGTCGCCGGTGACCACGATCACGTCGTCACCCCGGTCGCGGGCTTGGGTGGCCAGCGTGGCGATCACGTCGTCGGCCTCCACTCCGGCGTGGTCCACCGCGGTGATCTGAAGGGTGTCCACCAGCCGGCGCACCAGGCCCATCTGCTGGCGCAGCGTGTCGGGCGTCTCCTGGCGGTTTGCCTTGTAGCTTGAGACTAAATCGTGGCGAAAAGTCGGCTCAGGCCGGTCGAAGGCCACCGCCATCCCATCGGGCCGGTGGTCCCGGAGCAGGGTGAGGAGCATCATGGTGAACCCGTACACCGCGTTGGTCACCTGCCCGCCGGCGGTGGTCATTTCCTCGGGAAGGGCGAAGAAGGCCCGGTAGGCCAAAGAGTTGCCGTCCACCAGCATGACGGTGCCCGGGCCTTTGGCGTCGGCACCCGACTCAGCCATCGACCCGCCCTCCGCTCAGCGCCTTCAGCTGGTCTGCGCCCATCTGGATGATCTCGGCGGCCACCTCGGCCATGGACCGGCGCCCGACCATGGCCTGATGCTGGATATGGCGATAGGCATCGGCCTCCGACATGAACGCGGCGTCCATAAGCCGGCCCTTGGCCCGGTCGATGGCTTTTCGGGCCTCCAGACGGACCTCGGCCCGCTCCACCTGGTGGTTGAGCGCCGCCAACTCCCGGAACCGCGCCAGGGCCACTTCCACTGCGGGCACCAGCTCGGCCCGCTCGAACGGCTTGACCAGATAGGCCAAGGCCCCGGCGCCGGCCGCCCGGGCGATGAGCTCTCGCTGGCTGAAAGCGGTCAGCAGCAGCACTGCGCACAGCCGCTCGTCGCGTATTTGGGCCGCGGCGGTGATCCCGTCGGTTCCCGGCATCTTCACGTCCAAAATGGCCACGTCGGGTCGCTTTTCCCTCACCAAATCCAGCACCTGATCGCCCCGACTGGTCTCTCCCACCACCACATAGCCCTCTTCCTCCAGGGTCTCCCGCAAGTCCAGCCGGATGATGGCCTCGTCCTCGGCCAGCACGATCCGCACCGGGGAATCAGCAGCCGAATCAGAGCCGGAACGCCCCGAGAAATCAGACACCGGAGCAGAACCTGGACGAGGCGACAGATCAGACATCGGAGTAGAACCGGTCGAGCAGATCGTCTTGTTGGCGCTCCAGCGTGCGGATCTCCTCCCGCAGCCGGGTGCGGTGTCGGGCCATCGCCTCGGCCTGGCGGGCGGCGTCGCGATGCTGGCGCTCGGCGGCTGGGGTCTCAGAGACCAGCGCTCGCAGCCGCGCGTCTTCGGCCAGGTCGTCGAAGTGCAGACACTGCTCCTCGGCCACCCCCAAATCAGCTCTCAGCCGCTTCAAGCGGCCGGTCAACTCAGCCAGTCGCCTCTCCACCCTGCCTTGAGCCACACGCCGATGATATTGCCCGCTGTCGCGCCAGACTGCTTCGAATACCCGGCGCGGCTCGGTGCCCGCGCGTCTTCTAACCTTCCCGGACGCCGAGGTAATCCAGGGAGGACGCTGATGAGCGATGCCATTCATGAAGACGCTGTAAGCGGCAAGGCCTGGGCTGACTTCTGCGACAGCTTGAAGGAAGCAGGGCGGCTCATCGTCGAGAACAGCACCGACGACATCGACCGGCTCGAGGGCTTCCGCTACCTCAGCCGCCTCACCCGAGGGGAGCTGGGGCGGCTCGAGCACCACGGCCCCGCCTACGCCCGGGTCTTGCCCATCGCCCACAACGTGAAGATCGGCTGCGACAACCCCGACGCCCTGTACCAGGGCGTGAGCATCAGCGGTGCCTTCGACTACCGCATCCGGGGGCTGCGGGGCACGGTCAACTACTTGAGTCTCAACGCCCTGTCCGGCAGCTTCGGGCTCCAGGGCGCGCCTCCGGGTCGTCAGGGGTCTCTGGCCTTCAACGATCCCCAGCCCGGCGAGATTGTGGACGTGATCGCCAGCGCCCGCGAGCCCGAGCAGCTCGAGCTCGCGCAGCGGTGGCTCCAGACGGGACCGGAGACCAATCAGATCGTCATCCGCAACTTCTACCTGGACCGCACCGCCGAACGGCCCTCCGAACTCCAGATTGAATGTCTCAACGGGCCGGGCGGGACTCCTCCCCCGCTGAGCGCCCCGCACTTGACTCATGGCCTGGCCCGGGCTGCTTTGGGCGTTCACGGCATCGTCAGGCGGTTTGTCGAGTGGCTGGACATGTTCCAGGAGCGCCCCAACACGCTCGAGTTCCTGCCGAACAAGGATGGGCCCGGCGGATGGGGCGACCCCACCCAGGCCTTCCGCCACGGCTACTGGATCCTGGCGCCAGGCCAAGCCCTGGTGATCGACGTGCCGCCGATCGACGCGTACTACTGGAACTTCCAGCTCAACAACATATGGGAGGAGTCGCTCGACTACGACTGGCTCCAGGTGACGGTCAACAAGCACTCCGCGGTGTACGAGCCCGACGGCACGGCCCGCATCATCGTGGCTGACGAGGACCCCGGTTTCGCCAACTGGATCGACACCGCCCACCACCGCCACGGCACCATGGGCCTGCGCTACAACCAAGCTGTCCTGGACATCGCACCGACGCTGCGGGTGGCGGACGCCGCCGACCTGCGCTAGGCGGTCGCTGCCGCCTCGCATGGGATTCGCGAGAGCAGACCCGTTGTCGGGGAATGCCGCCAGGATTACGCTTCGCCCATGAGCCCCGACCCAGGTCACGACGTTCTGGACATCACCGGCGCGGACGCTCCGAGACCCGAGCGCCGCCGGAAGATCAAGAAGAAGGACTACGAGCGGGAGCTGAGCCACCTGCAAGAGGAGTTAGTGCGGTTGCAGCGCTGGATCCGCCACAACCGCCTCAAGGTGGTGGTGATCTTCGAGGGGCGCGACGCCGCCGGCAAGGGCGGGGTGATCAAGCGGATCGCCGAGCGGACCAACCCCCGGGTGGTGCGGGTAGTGGCACTGGGCACCCCCAGCGACCGGGAGAAGACGCAGTGGTGGTTCCAGCGCTATGTGGCCGAGCTGCCCGCGGCGGGCGAGATGATCCTGTTTGACCGCAGCTGGTACAACCGGGGGCTGGTGGAGCCGGTGATGGGGTTCTGCGCCGAGGAGGAGTATCGCGAGTTCCTGCGGTCGTGCCCGGAGTTCGAGCGGATGCTGGTGCGGTCGGGGATCATCTTGATCAAGTACTGGTTCTCGGTGAGCGACGACGAGCAGGAACGCCGGTTCCAAAACCGGATCTCCGACCCGCTGCGGCGCTGGAAGCTGTCGCCGATGGACATCGAGGCCCGCACCCGATGGGTGGAGTTCTCCAAGGCCAAAGACACGCTGTTCGCCCACACCGACATCAAGCAGGCCCCCTGGTATGTGGTGAACGCCGACTCCAAAAAAGCGGCCCGGCTCAACTGCATCTCGCATTTGCTGTCGATGATCCCCTACGAGGAGGTGCCCTGGGAGGAAGTCGAGCTCCCCGAGCGCCAAGACCGCAGCGGCTATGTGCGGCCTCCCATTTCCGACCAGACCTTCGTGCCCGAGATCTACTGAGGACTCCCCCTGTCGGCCGGCCGCCACAGGCGGCGCGCTCGCTGGAAGGGATCGGAGGCCAGAGCCGGGTTGGCGTCGAAGATCATCGTCATGCGCCGATCAGTCTCGTAGCGGGGCCAGGGGCCGAGCCCCGCGGTCGAGGGGTCGCCGGAGCGGGCGAAGGCCGCCCACGCCGACCGCATCCCCCGGCCCAGCGCCTCGGCGGCTTCGTCGGCGCCGACGAACTCGTCCCAGCCGTCGACCCCGAAGGCATCGAGCGCGAAGGGCAGGTCGATGGCGTGGAACGCCCCCTTGTCCGGGTCGGCCTGCGAGCGCCAGCAGAAGTCATACATGTAGGTGCGAGCCCCGGCCTCGGCTCGAAAGTCGGCGATCCGCTGAATCGGCTCCCGCATGGTGACGTCGGTGTTGACGGCCGTCATGATGTCGGAGTCGGAGGTCCAGCCGGCGCCCTCGGTCGCCTGCCGGTACTCCCCCACCACTGCTTCTGCGTCGCCCTCCGAGGGCGGGGCGCCGGTTCGCCGGGCGATGTGGTCACCGACCGCGCGGTGCAGTATGCGCTCGGAGTTGCGGGCGGGCAGCTCCTGATGGAACAGGCGCAGCTCATGGGCGGTAGCGCCGATCATCACATCGACGTCGGTTGCGGTGCCTGTGCGGAGCGACTCCGCGGGGGCGGCCGGGACGAGCGACCCATCGACCACGGGATGGAAGGGCATCGGCCCCGCTTCGGCCAGCATGGCCGCCACCGTCTTCGACTGGGCCGAGAGCAGCGCTTCGGGCCCCATTCGCCGCAGCCCGGCGACGTCGCTCGCACCGGCGTTTTCCATGAAGACGCGGGCCACGGCCGCCGCCGTTTCAGGCGACTGGGTCATGTCCGCCCCCGGGCTCTGCATGATGGCCCGTCGCAGCACCGAGGAGATGCCGGGGCTGCCGAGAAGGTGCAGGATCGAACCGGCCCCGGCCGACTCGCCGAACGCGGTCAGCGTGGCCGGGTCACCGCCGAAGCGGGCCGCGTTGTCCGCTGCCCATGCGAGACCCAGCCGGATGTCGTGGAGCCCGCAGTTGGGCGTGGTCTGCGCTCCGCCGGGAACCTGGCGCAGATCCATGAAACCCAGCGCCCCCACCCGATAGTTCACCGAGGCCACCACCGCCCGCTGCTCGCCCGCCAGCCTCGCCCCGTTGTAAAGCGGGAACGAGCCTCCCCCCGTCAGGAACGCCCCGCCGTAGACCCACACCAGCACCGGCATCTCCGCATCTGCTCCCAGCGGCGCCCACACGTTGAGGCTCAGGCAGTCTTCCGACGCCGAATCGCTGCTCGTCCCCGGAATCACCCCGGCGTAGGGGCCGTCTGTGCTCTGCACCGGATCAGGTCCGAACGCACCCGCGTCCAGCGCCCCCTGCCAGGGCGCCGCGGCCTCAGGGGCGGAGAACCTCCGTGCCCCCACCGGCGGCTTCCCGAACGGGATCCCCAGGAACTGCCGCACCGCCCCATAAGGCGTGCCGACGACCACCCCCCGAACCACCCCGTGCGTGGTCTCGACCCCAGCCTCTGTGCTCGTCATGCCCTGCGCCATCGCTGTTCACCTGCCATCCCGTCACTAGCGGGTTGTTGCTCACCCTCACCCGCTTACCATGTCCCGATGCGTCACATGGTGCCCGGGGAGGGACTCGAACCCTCACTCCCTTGCGGGAACCGGATTTTGAGTCCGGCGCGTCTACCAATTCCACCACCCGGGCGAGTGGCCAGCGCGAAGCGGCACTGGAGTGCTCAGCGGCATGGCTGAGAAAAGGGCAGTGTACCGGGCGGCGAGCCCGGAGGCCCGCCGAATGCTCCGCCGAAGGGCCGCCACCCCATAAAGTGTTGAAACCCTGCTGTCGTCTGAGAGGTCTGACATCTGATGATCTGCTTCACCTATCCCGGCCAGGGATCCCAAAAGGCCGGCATGGGTTCGGCCTGGGTCGACCATCCCTCGTGGGAGCTGGCGGCCGAGGCCTCTGAGGCAGCGGGACGCGACGTGGCCCGGCTCCTGCTCGACGCCGACGACGACGAGTTGCGCCACACCCGCAACTCTCAGCTCGCCACCTTCACGATGTCGATGATCGCCCTCGACGCAGTAACCCGGGTGGGCATCGAGACCGCAGGCCACGCCGGCCACAGCTTGGGCGAGTATTCCGCCCTGGTGGCCGCGGGAGTGGTGGACTTCTTCGACGGCGTGCGGCTGGTGAGCGAGCGGGGCGAGGCCATGCAGGTGGCCGCCGAGGAACAGGAGGGCACCATGGCCGCGATCATGGGCCTCGACGACGACCTGGTGGAGCAGGCCTGCGAGCGGGCCGACGGCCATGTGTGGGTGGCCAACTACAACGCCCCCGGACAGGTGGTGATCGCCGGGGCGCCCGCAATGGTGGACGCGGCCGGGGCCATCGCCAAAGAACTGGGGGCCAAGCGGCTGATGGCCCTGCCAGTGGGCGGCGCCTTCCACACCCCGTTCATGGCGTCGGCCCGCGACCGGCTGGCCAAAGCGGTGGACAAGACCGAGTTCCGGGTTCCCGATCACCCGGTGTACGCCAATGTGGACGCCAACGCCCACATCGACGCCCATAGCTGGACCGACCTGTTGAACTCGCAGCTGATGAGCCCGGTGCGCTGGCGCCAGTCGGTTCACAACATGTGCGATGACGGATTCACCACCTTCGTGGAACTCGGCCCGGGCGCGGTGCTCACCGGGACGGTGAAGCGCACCGCCAAGGACTGCCAGCCGCTCAAGGTGAACATCCCCGCCGACGTCGATGCCGTGCTGGAGGAACTGGCCGGTCCGCCGGTGGCCGCGGCCGGCCCGCTGGAGGGAGAGGCCCTGTTCGCCACCGAGCGATTGGTGGTAAGCCCCGCAGCCGGGGTGTTCCATTCCCGCGACGACGAACTGCTGGGAACCGGGGTGCCCGCCGGACAGCTCTTGGGCAACGTGGGCGGCACCGAGGTCCGCACCCCCTGGGCCGGGGTGATCATGGGGTTCCTGGCCGTGGACGGCGAGCGGGTCACCGCCAGCCAGCCCATCGCCTGGCTGCGGACGACATGAGACGGCCGCACGCATGACGAGAGCGGCCATCACCGGTCTGGGCACCGCAGTCGGCCACAGGGTGATCACCAATCACGATCTGGCCGAGACCCTCGACACCAGCGACGAGTGGATCAGAGAGCGCACCGGCATCCACCAGCGCCGGGTGGGGGGCAGTTGCCTTGAACTCGGCGCGCACGCGGCCCGCATCGCCTTGAAACAGGCGGAGATCGACGCCGCCCACCTGGACTTGATCATCTGCTCCACCTGCACGCCCGACCAGGTTTTTCCCGCCGTGGCCAATCGGATCCAAAACGAGCTGGGGGCCGCGTGCGGGGCCTTCGACCTCAACGCAGCCTGCTCGGGCTTCACCTACGGCCTCACTCTCGCCCAGGGCCAGATCGCCGCCGGAATGCAGCGGGTGCTGGTGGTGGGAGTGGACACGCTCAGCCGGTTCACCGACTGGGACGACCGCTCCACCGCGATCTTGTTCGGTGACGGGGCCGGCGCAGTGGTGCTGGCGCCGGCGATTCGCGGCGACCGGGGGGTGCTCAGCACCTACATGGGCTCAGAGGGCCGATTCGCCGACCTTTTGACCTGCGACTTCGGCGGCTATATCAAGATGGACGGCAAGGAGGTGTTCCGCCAAGCGGTGCGGGTCATGGTCTCAGCCAGCCGGCGGGTGCTGGCCGATGCCGGGCTCGACCCTTCTGACGTGGACGCAGTCGTCCCCCATCAGGCCAACATGCGCATCATCGAGAGCGCTATGAAGCGCCTGGGCATTCCCCTCGAGAAGGCGGCCACCGTGCTCGAGACCACCGGCAATACCTCATCGGCCTCGATCCCGCTAGCCATGG
>JAPOSH010000055.1 GCA_026709815.1 bacterium
ACCGGCGGCCACCATGATGAGCGCGGCCAGCCACAGCGTGAGGCGAACGCCGGGGATCACCACGTCAAATCCCAGAATGCTCACATCCTTGTCGAAGAACTTGTCCGACAGCCCGTTGAGGAACAGGGCCAACGCCGGGCCGAGCAGCAGTGCGAGCATCACCGACGACCGCACCAGCGTGAAGAGTCCGGCGAACACCCGAGCTCGCAGATCTTCAGTGGCGCTCTCCTGGAGCAGGGTGATCCCCAACACGTAGACCGTGCCCGCACACACGCCGAGCCCGCCGACGAGCAACGCCGCCCCCGCCAGGGTCCACATCGAAGTGGCCACAAACAGGCACACACCGGCCCCGAAGACGGCGGCCAGAAAAACCTGTTCCTTGTGCAGGCGGTGTTGTCGGAGGGTCAGCCCGGCCACGCCGATGGCCACGCCGATGCCCAGCGCCACCATGAAGGCCCGGAATCCGTCACCGCCATCAACGCGCAGCACATCCTCGGCGAACACCGGTCCCAGCGGCACGATCATCCCACCGCCGACCAGCCCGACGGCCAGGGCGACGTTCACCGTGCGCACGGTGGGGTTCAAGAAGATGTAGCTCCACCCTTCCCGAAAATCGGCGAAGACTTGTTCGGGCGACCACAATCGGACGGGCACCTCGCCCTGGGCCTGGCGGGCGCGGGCCGCCGACACGACACGGGGCAGAGCCAAGCCGGAGACGATGGCCGCCGAAGCGGCAAACGTGCCCCCGTCGATATAAAAAGCCAGCGATTCGGCGTCGATCCGCAAGAAATCGATGGCGTCGATCCGCTTGAGCACCGAAGCGAGGCCAGCGAGGCCGATGGAGACCGCCGCGGCCACCGGGAAGGTCCCGTAGGCGGCCACCAGCGACAGGGAGTTGATGCCGGTCAGCTTCTCTCGGGGGACCAGATCGGGCACCGAGGCCTCCTTGGCCGGCGCCCAGAGCAGGGCAAAGGCCTCAAGGATGAGCGAGGCCAGGACAAGCTGCCAGACGAAGTCCACAAACGGCAGCCAAAGCAAGGTGATGGCCCGCCCCAAATCGCATATCACCATGGTCCGCTTGCGATCCCAGCGGTCGACCAGCACCCCGGCGGCAGTTCCGAAGACCAGCCCGGGCAGAAATCGGGCGATCATCACATAGGCCACCGACGCCTCGGGCGTGCCGCCCCCGATGCGCTCAGCGGTGATGAGGATGGCGAACAGGGCCAACCAGTCACCCCCCGAGGACAGGATCTGGGCGATCCAGAGCCTGAAGTACTGGGCGCTGCCGAATACTCGGTCAATGCGAGTCGCAACCGCTTCGGGGGACTCGTCATTCGCCATGCCGAGCCGCCTTCACGCCGATCAGGCTAGTGGTCTGTTAGCAAACTGGTCAGGGCGTGCGGGGCGTCGGCTTTTTCTTGGCCGCCGCAGATTTCGTCCCGGGCTTCTTTTTGGCCGCGGTCTTGCGGCGAGCTGACGGTTTTCCCCCGCCGGCCGCGATCTTGTCCCGGCGGGTCTGGAGCAGCTCTGAGGCCCGCTCCACGGTGAGCGTCTCCACCGAGTCGCCCTTGCCCAGCGAGGCATTCACTTCGCCGTCGGTCACATAGGGGCCGTAGCGGCCGTCCTTGACGGTCATCGCCTTGTCGGTGGCCGGGTCGGCGCCGAGGTCGCGCAAAGGCGGCTTGGCCGTCTGCCCGCGCCGGCGCCGAGGCTGGGACAACAACTCCAAGCACTGTTCCAAAGTGACGGTGAAAAGCTGATCCTCGGATTCGAGGCTCCGGTTCTCCTTGCCCTTGCTGAGGTATGGCCCGTAGCGCCCGTTGTGAACCACCACCTCCATGCCGTCAGCCGGGTCGGCGCCCACCACCCGTGGGAGCGACAAGACTTTGAGCGCATCCTCAAGAGTGACCGATTCCGGCTGCATGCCGGCCAGCAGAGACGCCCGCTTGGGCTTGTCCCCGCCATTGTCGGATTCCTCACCGACTTGGACGTAGGGGCCGAACCGACCAGTGCGCACAACCACCGGCAAGCCGGTGTCGGGATCGTCGCCCAGCATTCTGCCCTCAGAGGGGGCGGCGATGAGCGAGAGGGCTCGATCCAGCGTCAGCTCGTCGGGGGGCAGGTCGTCGGGAAGGCTGGCTCGCTCTTCGCCGCGCTGCACATAGGGGCCGTAGCGGCCAACTCGGACCACGACCACCTCGCCGTGCTCATCGGCGCCGATGGGAACGGAGTTCACCGCCCGGGCGTCGATCTCGCCCAAGCGTTCCGACACTGCGGTGCGAAGCCCGTGCTTGGCCACCCCATGGGCAGACTCGTCGCCGGACGCCCCTTCGGACGGGCCGAAGTAGAACCTGCTCAACCAGGGAACGGCCTCCCGGTCCCCGGAGGCGATGCCGTCGAGATCGTCTTCCATGCGAGCGGTGAAGGCGTAGTCCACCAAGTTGGGAAAATGCTGCTCCAGCAGGTTGACCACCGAAAACGCGGTGAACGACGGCACCAGCGCCGCACCCTTCTTCCACACGTAGCCCCGGTCCACGATGGTCTTCATGATGGTGGCATAGGTGGAGGGGCGACCGACGCCCAGCTCCTCGAGCCGCCGCACCAGAGACGCCTCGGTGTAGCGGGCCGGGGGCTGAGTGGCGTGGCCCGAGGGGGTCAGATCTTCGATGGACAGTGGATCGCCGGCGGCCAACGCGGGCATCCGGCGCTCGGCATCTGCTTGGTCGGCGTCCTCGTCGGCACCCTCGGTGTAGGCCCGGCGGAAGCCCTCGTGGGTGATCACCGTGCCCGCGGCCGAGAACGCGGCGTCGCGCCCATCGGCAGCCGCCCCGCCGAGGTCGACGTGGACGGTTTCGCCCACCGTGTCGGTCATCTGAGAGGCCACCGTGCGCTGCCAGATCAGCTCGTAGACCTGCGCCTCTAGCTTGGGCACTTCGGCGGCCACCGCCTCAGGGGATCGAAACTGGTCGCCCGAAGGTCGGATGGCCTCGTGGGCCTCCTGGGCGTTCTTGACCTTCTGGGCATAGCGGCGGGGCGCTGCCGGCAGAAAGGAAGCGCCGAAGCGATCGGAGACCGCAGCTCTGGCCGCCCGCAGGGCGGTGTCCGACAAGGTGGTGCTGTCGGTTCGCATGTAGGTGATGTAGCCCTTCTCGTACAGCGACTGAGCCGTCCGCATGGCCATGGCCGCCGACAGTCGCAGCTTGCGACCGGCCTCTTGCTGGAAGGTGGAGGTCATGAACGGGGCGGCGGGACGGCGCCGGTACGGCTTGACCTCCACGGAGCGCACGGCGATCTCGGCGTCCACAAGACCTTGGGCCAAGCCGCGGGCCGCCCGCTCGTCGAGATGGAGGGCGTCGGTGCTGATCAGCTTGCCGTCGCGTCCGAAGTCCTTGCCAGTGGCCACTTTGGCGCCGTCCACCGCGCTGAGCGAGGCCGAAAAGGTCGAAGGGCCGCCCGGGTCGGCATCCCCGAGCGCCCTGAACTGCGCGCTCAAGCTCCAATACCCGGCGGCGACAAAGGCCATGCGCTCGCGCTCGCGCTCAACCACGATGCGAGTGGCCACGCTCTGCACCCGGCCCGCCGAGAGGCGGGGAAGCACCTTCTTCCACAGCACAGGGGAGACTTCGTAGCCGTACAGCCGGTCCAGCAGCCGGCGGGCCTCCTGAGCGTCCACCAGGCGGCGGTCCAGATCTCGGGGGGAGTCGATGGCCGCCCGGATGGCCGCCGGGGTGATCTCGTGGAACACCATGCGCTTGACGTCGGTGCCGGCGGACGGAGAGAGGACCTCCAGCAGATGCCAGGCGATGGCCTCTCCCTCTCGGTCTTCGTCCGTGGCCAGGTACAGCTCGTCGGCTTCTTTGAGCAATTTCTTCAGCTTGCCGATCTGCGCCCGCTTGTCGGACGGCACCACATACAGCGGCTTGAAGTCGTTTTCGACGTCGATTCCCAGACGGGACCACGGCTCGTTCCGGTACGCCTCCGGCACCTCGCTGGCGTTGCTGGGCAGATCGCGGATGTGCCCGATGGAGGACTCCACCACATAGCCCGCGCCCAGATAACCCGCGATGGTCTTGGCCTTGGCCGGGGACTCGACGATCACAAGGGCTTGGGGCACGGGGAAAAGCTAGGGGCAGAAGGTGAGTGGATGTCAAACAAACCCCGAACCCAGCCGGGGAACGGTCGGAGAATCAAGGCGCCGATGTCGGCGCGACTGGGGCTGGCGGCGGGGTGCGGGACAAGACGGCCAGGCCGGCGATGGCGGCGATGAGTGATCCGGCGAGAATGCCGATCCTGGCCTCGTCGGCCACTTGGTCGGCGTCGAAGGCCAAGCGGGAGATGAACAAAGACACGGTGAAGCCGATGCCCGCCACCATGGCCAGTCCCACCATGCGAAAGCCCGCCATGGGCTTGGGAATGGTGACCCAGCCGAATAGATGGGCGAGCCACGCGAACAACAGGATCCCCACGGATTTGCCCACCACCAATCCGATGGCCACCCCCAATGTCACCGGCGAGGTGAGCGCATCGGAGAGCACGTCGCCGGAGAGCTCGACCCCGGCGGCAGACAGGGCGAAGACAGGGATGATGACGTATCCGGCGATGGGATGGAGCATCTCTTGAATCCGCAGGCCGACCGGCTGCGACTCCCGAATGTGGAATCCGGCTCGGCGGACGTCGTCGAGATGCACAACGTCTTGCATCCGCAGCCAGTTGGCCCATTGGCGGGCGTCGTCCTCTGACTCGAGGGGCTTTGCCGGGGTTATCAGACCGAGGATCACCCCGGCGATGGTTGCATGGATGCCGGACTCCAGCACGGCCAGCCAGAAGGCCACGCCGACCACCAGGTACACGGGGAGGTACCAGACGTTGAGGCGGCGCAGCGCCAGTATGCCGGCCAGCAATATGGCCGCGGTGAGCAGCCAATTGCCCGACAGATCGCTGGTGTAGAACACCGCGATCACCAGGATCGCGCCGATGTCGTCCACGATGGCCAAGGTCAAGAGGAACACCTTCATCAGCGGTGAGACGCGATTGCCGAGCAGCGACAGCACGCCGACGGCAAAGGCGATGTCAGTGGCCATGGGGATGCCCCAGCCGTCCTGGCCCGGACCGCCGGCATTGAACGCCACATAGATGACGGCGGGCATCACCATGCCGCCGAGAGCGGCCACCGCGGGCAGGGCGGCGAAGCGGGGATCCCGGAGCTGCCCGCTCACCAACTCCCGCTTGATCTCCAAGCCGACCACGAAGAAGAACACCGCCATGAGGCCGTCTTGAACCACGTGGGCGAGATCTTGTTCGAAGTGATAATCGCCCACCGTGAACGATACGTGGGTGTGCCAGAAGTCGTCATAAGAGCTCTGCCAGGGGGAGTTGACCCACACCAAAGCGGCCACGGTGGCGATGAGCATGAGAACGCCGCCCGCGGCCTCGATGGCCGCGAAATGGTGAATGGGCCGGCCGACGAAACGGGCCAGCCGACTGGATCCGCCCAGGAAGGTGAGGTCGCTGAGAACGTTTTTGTCAGCCACGGTTCTTCTCAAGCACGCGAGTCGGCCGACGACAGGTTGATGGCCAAGCACACCTCGGTGCCGTCGGGGCCGCTTCGGATGTCGACTCTGTCGGAGAGGACTCGCATCAGATAGATGCCCAACCCCCGCTCGAAGTTCAAACGGCTGGGATCGTCGGGCTCAGGCAGCACCTGGAGTTGATCGGGGTAGAAGCCGAAGCCCCGATCAACGACGTGGAACTCAAGGCGGTCGTCGGCCAGCGTGCAGCGAATCTGGATGGAATCGTCTCGGCACGCTCGAGCATGGGCTTCGATGGCGTTGGTCGTGGCTTCGGAGACGGCCACCTTGAAGTCTTCGATGCGCTCCGGGCTCAGGTTCTCGTCCATTTCGGCCGTCTCGGCCACCAAAGACCGAACCAATGAGAGGTATTCCGGGCGGGCGGGAATCTCAAAGTCCACACATGCGGGACCGGCGGTCACGAGCCGGCATCCTCGGTGGCCGCCGAGACCGACTTGAACACATCCACGGCGCGGTCGAGCCGCGTGAGCTCAATCAGCTCGGCGAGACGAGAGCTGGCCGCCACCAGACGGATGTCGCCCCCAGCGCTGCGCACTCGCTTGGCCCCGCCCATGACCACGCCCAAACCGGTGGAGTCGATGAAATCCACCCCGGAGATGTCGATCACCACGTGTCGGGCCCCGGCACCGATCACACCGAGCAGACGCTGGCGAAACCGGGGGGCGGTGGCCATATCGATCTCACCGGCCACCGTCAAGACTTGCCAATGCCCGCGGGCAGCAACGGTGACGTTGAAATCCACGAAATAGCAGACTATCTGGACGCCGGGTGCGTTTCCGAACAACCAGTCACTCCACCCGCACAGTCAGCGTCTCCTCGATGGTCACCGCGGGAAACAGGCGGCCCACAAGGGGCACCGCGGGGTCGGGCCGGTAGCGCACCGTCACCTTAAGCAGCCCGCCGGTGGTGCGGCTGCCCGCGATCTCCACCTGTAATTTGTCCCGATCCAGGCCGGTGGCGGCCCACGCGGAGGCAGAAGCCGCTTGGGTGGAAGGCTCGACCGCAGCGGCCCGTGCGGCCTCGCGGACCGAGTGGACCACCAGAATGCGGTCGCGCGCCAATAGCCCTATCTGCACCAGTGCCAGCACCACTGCCACGATCAGCGGGAGCACCAAAGCGGTCTCCACCGCAGCCTGTCCCCGGTCGCGGCGCCGCTGTCCGTCAGCGGGACGGTTCGGGGCATCCACCGGCTATCGCACCATTAGGTGACGAGGCCGGTGATGTGTCGGAATACGGCGTCGAGCAGATTGGCGATGCGGTTGGTCCTGGTGACCCAGGACACCAGCAGCATGGCCACCGCGGCCGCCCCCAAGAGGATGAGGGCATACTCAGCGGTGGCCTGGCCGCGGTCGGAACGCCGGTGGGACAACCAGAGATGAAGGGCGAGCAGCAATCGAAGCATGAACATGGGACAAACCTCAAAGAGGTGGAAGCGGCGGGGGAAGGCGGGGGAAGAAGAAGTGCTCATCGGCTCAAGACGGTCAGCGTCTCGGCGAGGACCGGGGCCAAGGTGAGGAGGATGAAAGCCGGCAGAATGCAAGTGACCAGCGGCAGCAAAAGCCGCACCGGCAGACGACGGGCCTGCTCCTCGGCGCGGCGGCGCCGCCAGAGGCGGCTGTCGGCGGCGAGCTGCGCCAGCGGCGACTCCAGCTCGGTGCCATAGCGGTCGGCGTCGATCAACACCCTGACCAGGGGGCGCAACGGCTCGCCCACCGACTCGGGAAGCGGTTCCAGCGCATCGCCGAGGCGAATTCCGGCCTGAGTCCGGCCGACAGCCTCTGACAAACCTTCTCCCACGGGGCCAACGAGACGCTCTCCCACTGCGGCGACCGCCAGATGCACGTTGAGCCCCGAAGAGACGGCCAAACGGAGCAGGTCAACTGCTTCCGGCAGCTCATCAATGATCTCTGCCTGTTTCCGGCGATGCAGTCGGGCCCGGCGACGGTGAGGCGTGATCCACAACAGGAGTCCAGCGGCCACGCCCAATGCCGGGTGGACGATCACCGCGACAACCGCGGCCAGAGTGAACCCGGCGGCCGGCGCAGTGAAGCGCGTCGGCGGCCGCGTCCCGGGCGGCGCCGGCGACCGGACTTGTCGTGGTCGCCGACTCCACCCCCACAGCACTACCACTGCGGTCCACAACAGCCCCAGAGAGATCGGCAGGGTCATGTCAATGGCGGGAATTGACGATGTGGCGCATCCACAGTCCGCCGATGACGTCAAGGCTGAGTCCGCAGGTGAGAATCGCCAGACCCAGGCGGGTGGTGAACAGAAAACCAGCCGAATCGTCGCTCACGCCGGCCGACATGAGCATGAACCCCAGAGGCAGCGCCGCGATCATCATTGCGGAGACCCGGGCCTGAGCGGTGAGCGAGCGCACCTCCGCCTCCAGCGCGGCCCGGTCTCGCAGCGTGGCCGCCACGCCGTCGATGGCCCGAGCCCGGGCCCCGCCCGCGGTGGCGGCAAAGGCCATGGCCGCGGCGGCCAAACCGACGCCGCGGGCCGGACAACGACGGCACCAGCGATCGAACACATCGGCGCTGCGAAACCCGCGGCCCAGCTCTACGGCCAGCGGCGCCACCTCATGGCGCAGCGGGGCCGGAGCGCTGGACGCGGCGGACACCGTGGCCGGGCCAATCTGCGACCCGGTGCGAAGCCCTCGGGCAATGGCCTCCAAAAAGCCAGGAAGCTGGGCCTCGATGGCGCGCTGGCGGCGATGGCGGTTGCACCGCAGCGCCATCAGCGCGGCCCCGATGCCCGCCGCGGCACCGACGCCCCCGCCGATCACACCGCCTTGCATCGCACCGAAGCTTGCGCCCAAAAGCGCAACCGCCCCCAACCCCCTCCAGACTTTCACCAGGGCGATATCCAGACCGGCATCGGCGGCCCTGGCGCCAAGCCGCCCAGACGCCGCGGCGCCGACAGATCTGCTGACAGCTCTGAGGCGGTTCATGGCTGAAGCCACCGGGGGTCGGGATCGGCCGCCCCCGGCACCCGGGGCTGGACCGTCGGCAATCGGTGCAACTGAAACTCGTCGGCAATCGGGCACAACCGCGGCCGGCGGCCGTCATCGCGGCCGTCGGAGCGGTCGATCACCGCCAGTGAGGTGATGCGACGCCGACCCTGAGCGCGGCGGGAAACATGGACCACCATGTCCACCGCGGCGGTGATCTGCTGCCGCACCGCCGTCAGGGGCACGGCCCCGCCGTCGAACAGGACCATGGTCTCCAAGCGGCTGATGGCGTCGGCCGGGCTGTTGGCATGGCAGGTGGAGAGCGATCCCTCATGGCCGGTGTTCATCGCTTGGAGCATGTCCAAGGTCTCCGCCCCTCGGACTTCTCCGACGATGATCCGGTCAGGCCTCATCCGCAGGGCGTTGCGCACCAGCTCGCGGATGGTGACCGGCGCCACCCCATCGACGTCGGCCGGGCGAGCTTCGAGACGCACAACATGATCGCTGGCCAGGGACAGTTCGGCGGCGTCCTCCACCGTCACCACCCGCTCACCGGGTGAGATCGAAGCCGCCAGAGCGTTCAGCAGGGTGGTTTTGCCCGCGCCCGCGCCGCCGGACACCACCAGATTGCAGCGAGCCGACACCGCCCAGCGCAGGGCGGCCGCCACGCCGGGAGGGGCGAACTCCTCCAAGGAAACCAGGCGGACAGAGAAGCGGCGGATGGTCACGTAGGGCCCGTCCACCGCCACCGGCGGCACCACTGCGTTCAGGCGGGAGCCGTCGGAGAGCCGCGCGTCCACCATCGGAGAGCTGCGGTCAATGCGTCGACCGAGCGGGGCCACGGTCTGCTCAATGAGCAACTCGATGGTCTCGCGGTCCAGAATCGTGCTGGTGGCCTCCAAACGCCCGCGCCGTTCGACCCATACCGGCCCGGGGCCGTTCACCATGATCTCCGATACCGAGGGGTCGCCCAGGAAAGGCTCGATGGCCTCTTTGCCACCCCCGCCGCTGGTCCACACCATCGCTCACACCTCCTCGGTGAGCCGACTCAGGGCCCGAACGGCGCCCTTGGGCACCTGGGTTCGCAGCATCCCGGCGTCCACCGCCCGGGCGATGCCGGGGTCGACGGCGACGGTGGCGAGCACCGGAGCGCCGATGGCCCGCTCGCAGTCGGATCGAGTCAGGGCCCGGCCGGCCTCGGCCACCAGAACCACTCCGCTGGGCCGGACCGGGAGCGATACGGCGCGGCGCAAGGCCAGATAGCACGCCCGGGTGACCAGCACCGACCGGTCAGCCTCGGCGGCGAGGCACCAGCGAAGCTCGTCGCTTGACCCGCGGCCACAGGGATGCTCATCGCCTCTCAGCACCCCCGCATCCACCACCACATCGGCGCCGGCCGCCAGCCACTCGACGAAATCCCCCGCCCGCTGAGGACTCAGCGGGCCTCGGCCTCGGGGCAGCAGCGACAGATTGGGCGTCAGCTCCAGCAGCGCTCGCTCCAGCGAGCAGGGGGCGAGATCGCTGCGAAGCCACTCGCTCAAACCGCTCGGCGCCTCGGCACTGCCGAACACTGCGGCGAGATCGCCGCACAGATCGACGAGGAGCAACGGCCGATCGGGGTCTTGGGCGGCTTGCAGGCCAGCGAGGGCGGCCATCACCGTTGTGCCCGAACCCCCCTTGGTTGACCAGCAGGTCACCAGCATGGAAACCTCCACGAGTTGATCGCGGTCGCGAACAGAGGGGAACTCAGATCAATATATGCTGAGAATGACTAGCAGTCAAGAACAATTCTCTATAAAGCACGAAGCAGCTCGCTATATTCGCCCGTTTGCCGGCCTCGCCGTGCCCGCGGGCGCAGTGGTGGCCGCTTTGGTGGTGGGCGCCATTCTGCTGGCGGTCTTCGGGGCCAACCCGCTCACCGGCTACCGCGCCTTGTTCACCGGGGCGTTCGGCGGGCCGGACGAGCTGGCCGCCACCGCCTTGAAGTCCATTCCCCTGATGCTGGTCGGCGTCGGCATTTGCATTGCCTTCCGCACCGGCGTCATCAACATCGGCGGCGAGGGCCAGATCATCATGGGCGCCATTTTGGCCACGCTGGCAGCGCTGGCCCTGCCGGATGTGCCCCGGCCGATTCTGGTGCCGCTGGTGATGATCGCCGGCGGGATTGGCGGGGGAATCTGGGGGGCGATCCCCGGGGCTCTCAAGGCCTACAGCGGGGTCAACGAGATCCTCAGCACCATTATGATGAACATCATCGCCGGGTTCTTCATGAGCTTTTTGCTCGAGGACTGGCTGATCGAGCCCGGCGCCATCAGGATCCAGCAGACCAAGCGGTTGAGCCAGAATGCCGACCTGCCCATTTTGCCGGGAGGAACCCGCCTGCACCTGGGGATCGTGGTGGCGGTGATCGTGGCCGTGCTGGGGTATCTCCTTTTGTTCCACAGCAGCCTGGGCATGCGACTGCGGGCCGTCGGGCACAATCCCCACGCCTCTCGGGCCGCCGGCATGAGGGTCGAGCTGAGCATCACCCAGGCATTGGCATTCAGCGGGGCCTGCGCCGGAATCGCCGGCGCGGTCTTGGTGTTCGGGAGCGAGTCGCACCGGCTGATCGGTGAGGGAGGCCCGCTGGCGTTCACCCAGAGCGCGGGGTTCAACGGCATCGTGACCGCGCTGTTCGGAGGGCTGCACCCGCTGTTCACGGTGCTGTCGTCTTATCTGTTCGGCGGAATGCTGGCCGGCGGCATCTCCCTGCAACGAGCGGTGCAGGTACCCCAGGCCCTGGTGATCGCCCTCAACGGCGTGGTGGTGGTGTTCGTGGTGGGAAGCCTCAAATTGCGAAACCGAGTGCAGCGATGGGCCGAGGGTGACGTCTTGATGGAGGATCGGGCGTGAGCGACTTCTTCACCGTCGCCATCATCACCGCCACGCTGGCGTCGGGCATTCGGCTGGCGGTGCCGTTCCTGCTCGCCGCTTTGGGCGAAGCGGTCGGCCAACGGGCCGGGGTGCTGAACCTCGGGGTGGAGGGCGTGATGCTCATCGGCGCGTTCGCCGCCTATTACACCGCCCTGGAGACGGGCAGCGCGGCGTTTGGTTTGCTGATGGGGCTGGTGGTGGGAATGGTCATGGGCCTGGTCTATGCCCTCATCACCGTGGGGATGCACGCCGAGCAAGGCATCAGCGGCATCGGGATCTACCTCTTCGGCCTCGGCTTCACCGACCTGTTGTTCCAAAAGCAGGTGGGCACCCCCAGACCCATCAGCGGCTTGCAGGCCAAGCCCTTCAACTGGCTGGCCGACGACACCGGTCGAGTCGGCGAATTGCTGTTCAGCCACACCGTGCTCACCTATGTGGCCTTCTTGCTGGTGCCGGTGGTGTATTGGCTCATCACCCGAACCACCTTCGGCCTCAACGTGCGAGCGGTGGGGGAAAACCCCCATGCCGCCGACACGCTGGGCGTGAGCGTGAACGGCATCCGGACCGCGGCCATCGTCTTCGGCAACACCATGGCCGGATTGGCCGGTGCCGCTCTGGCCCTGGAGATCGGGATATTCCAGCAGAACCTCACCGCCGGACGGGGGTTCATCGCCATCGCCCTGGTGTACTTCGGAGCGTGGCGGCCCGTTGGCGTGATGGCAGGCTCGCTGCTGTTCGGCATCGTGTCGTCCACCGTGCTGCGGCTCCAGGTAGAAGGCGTCATCTCCGGATCGGTGGCATCCATCGCAAACATGGCCCCCGCGATCTTGACCGTGGTCGTGCTGGTGGTGGTGAGTCGGCGCATCGGCCAGCCCGCCGCCCTCACCCGACCGTTCACCCGAGACGGCTGAAGGACAAAAGACGATTCCATGAAAGTCGGCGACATCACCGCCCCCGAGCATGCGGCCAACGGAAAACCCCTCGACGGCCTTCGCATCCTGGCCATCGAGCAGATGCAGTCGCTCCCCTACGCCACCCAGCTCATGGCCCGCATGGGAGCGGAGGTGGTCAAAATCGAGCACCCGGTGCGAGGCGACCTGGGCCGGGGCTCGACCCCGGGCATCGCCGACCCTGGCGGCCGTCCGGTGGGCGGCACCTACCTGCGCAACAACCTCAACAAGCGCTCGGTGGGCATGGACTTGAAGCATCCCAAGGCCGTCGACCTCCTCCGCCAGATGATTCCGAGCTATGACGTGCTGGCCGAGAACCTCAAGCCGGGGACCCTGGCCCGAAGCGGCTTGGGATATCAGGATTTGTCGCCGGTGCATCCCGGCCTCATCTACCTGTCGGTGTCGGGCTTCGGAAATCTCGGCGAGTCCCCCTACGGTCATTGGCCGGCCTACGCCCCCATTGCTGAGGCCATGGGCGGCCTCTACGCCATCAACCGGGCCGAAGGGGAGGACTTGAAGGTGTCTCCGGTGGGGGCGCTGGGCGACACCGGCTCCGGTCTCTTCGCCGTCATCGGGGTGCTCATGGCCCTGCGCCAGCGCGAGCGGCACGGCCACGGCCAGCATGTGGACATCGCCATGTTGGACGCCATGGTCGCCTTCGGCGACATCGTGCCCAACTACTGGTCGCTGGGCGCCGACCCCCGGACTCCCACTGCGATCATCAACGACGGCTTTCCCATCGACTCGGGCGAGCTGGTGATGCAGATCGGCCGAGAGCACCAGTTCGAGCGCCTGTGCCGCCTCATCGGCAGACCCGAATGGCTCGAAGACGAGCGGTTCTCGACCCGCGAGGGGTGGCGGGAGCATCTGGACGAGATCCGGGCCGCAGTCCGCTCCTGGGCGGGCGACCGCACCACCGTGCAAGCCGCCGACGACCTGGCCGCGGCGGGGCTGGCCGCGGCCCCGGTGTTCGAAGCCCCCGACGTGATCGGCGACCCCCACGTCGCCGCCCGCCACATGATGGTGGAGATCCCCCGCCCCGATGACGCCACGCCGGTGCTGACTCCCGGCAATCCGGTGAAAATGTCAGCGGTCAGCGAAGGCCCCGACACCCGGCCGGCATGGTTGGGTGAGCACACCGACGAGGTGCTCGGGGCCGACCTCGGCTTGGACGCCCAAGCGCTGGCCGAGCTCCGCGCCGACGGCGCCATCGGGTGATGGCAGCGCCACCGCTTCGCTTCGACGGTCGCGCCGCGGTGGTCACCGGCGCAGGCCGGGGATTGGGCCGAGCCTACGCCCGCTTGCTGGCGGAGCGCGGAGCGCAGGTGGTGGTCAACGACGTCGAGGCCGAAGCCGCCGATCAAGTGGCTGACGAGATCAATGAGGCCGGCGGCACGGCCATCGCCGACTATCACTCCGTGGCAACCCCTCAAGGGGGCGTTTCGCTGGCGGCACAGGCGCAAGAGGCGTTCGGGGCCATACACATCGTCATCAACAACGCCGGGGTCAACCGAGCAGCTCAGTTTGCGGACATGACGGCGCAAACCGGCCCGGCTTTGTTCGACGAGATGATCGCCGTCCACCTATTGGGACCGTGTCATGTTCTGTGGCCGTTGTGGCCGGCCATGGTGCGGCAGGGATTCGGCCGGGTCGTGAACGTCGGCTCAGGAGCGGTGTGGGGACTGCGAGGCCAAGCGGCCTACGCCGCCTGCAAGGCCGGGGTGATGGGGCTCACCCGGTCGCTGGGACGCGAAGGCCGCCGCTGCGGCGTACAGGTCAACTGCGTGCTTCCCTGGGCGGTGACCGATAGGAGCCCCGACCGCTCAGACGATAAGTTCGGACCCGTCATCGATGCCCACATGCACCCCGACAACGTCGCCCCCGCCGTGGTCTGGTTGGCTCACGAGGACTGCGGCGCCAACGGCGAGTTCTTCACCGTGGACGGCCCCCGGATAGCCCGGCTGGCCTGGGTCGCCAGCCGAGGCCACACCGACTTGGACCCGACCCCCGAGACCTACCGCGACCACTGGGAGAAGATCATGGACCTCGCCGAGTTCACCGTGCCCCGGTCCACCAACGACCACATGCGCAATACGGTGATGCCCCACTTCGCCCCGACGATAGAGAACCCCGAGGGGCGCTCTGGTCGGGCAGGCGGGATTTGAACCCACGACCTCTTCGTCCCGAACGAAGCGCGCTACCAAGCTGCGCCACTGCCCGTGGCCCTCACCCTAACAAGGAGGCGGTGAGAGAACCTAGGCGGTTTGGGGGCGGGGCCGCCATCAATCCAAAACCGCGCTGACGGCCCGCTGCACGCTCAGCGCGTCCAGCGGTTTCACGAGCCAGCCGTCGGACTTCGCCTGGCGGGCCAAGTACACGTCGGCGGTGCGGTCCAAAAGCATCAGCACCTTCGTCTCCGGCAGCCGACCCATCTCCGCTTCCATCCGCAAGTCGAGACAGGTTGCCATCCCCCCCATATTGCCGATCTGAAGATCGCATATCACCACAGCCGGTTCCTGCTCCCGCACCGCCGCCGCCACCTCAACCCCGGCCCGCACTCTGGCGATCTCGATGCCGTCTCCCCCCAATGCGGCGTCGAGCGCATGGTGAACAGAGTCGCTGTCGGTGGCCAAGAGCATGCGGATCACGCTCTGATGGTATCCAACCCAATGCCGTCGCAGCCTACTGGGGAAATCGGCCTGGCCCATGGCTTCGGGTTCGCGGCGCGTTAGCATCAAGGACGGCCAAGGGGAGGCGTTTTGCTCGAAATCGACGTCGAAAACTCAGACACCCACACGGTGCTTCGCCCCCGGGGCGAGATCGATGCCTACACCGTGGCCCAATTCCGGGAGCGCATCGGCGAACTGGCCCTCGAACCCCGGCTGCTCATCGACTTGGGATCGGTTCCGTTCATGGACTCGGCCGGATTGGGGGCGCTGATCGGCGGCATCCGCCGGATCCGCGACTCAGACGGCGAGGTGGTCGTCGCCTGTGGCGAGGGCGCGCTGGCCCGACTGCTGCACACCACCGGCTTCGACCGAATTGTTCCAGTGGCGGAGACCCCCGAGGAAGCGCTGGCCTCGCTGCTGGCCGCCGACCCCGGCGAGGCGCAGTAAGCAGGCGCGGATAGAGGCACATGGGTCTCAGAAAACCCAGCAAAATGCCGAAAACGCAGTGCCTCAAACCATCGGCGCGGCCGACCTGGCCCCCAAGAGCATCGACGGCTGTGAACCAGAGCGCAGCTGGATCGCGACGGCTGTGGCGGCTCAGACTCATCGCGGCCTGCCTGATCGTCGGCGCCGTCTTGGCCGCATCCGGCGACTGGCGGGGGGCGGCGGCGCAAAGCGACGGTGATGCCGCCGGAGTGGCGGTGGTGGTCGAGGTCACCGGGTTGCTGGATCCGGTCATGGCCGAGCTCATCGAGAACTCCGTGGCCGATGCCGCCGACGCGGGCGCCGCCCTCCTGGTGTTCAGGGTCGACAGCAATCGCTCTGTGGTCTCCAACGTACGCCTGGCGGAGTTGGCCGGCGCCATGGCCGCCTCACCGGTGCCCATCGCGGTCTGGGTCGGTCCGAACGGCGCTTCGCTCGAAGGCAAGGTAGCCCAGCTCTTCGCCGTGGCTGACGACGTGGGCATCGCCCCCGGCACCAGCGTGGGCAATCTCGGCCCGCCGCTGGCCTCGCTGGCCGAATTCCCTGTGGCTTGGGCCGACCAAGCGCCGATCCGAAGCCAGAAGCTGGGGTGGAGACAGCTCATCTCTCAGGGAGTCATCGGCTGTGATCTCCTCGACATCGACGATCTGCGAAGCCGATACCGCGAGGCGGGCATAGCGTTCGACCCTCAAACCGTGCGAGTCCCCCCCCCGGAAGAACAGTGCGTGGCCCCGGTGGCCGGCGACTACCTCGTCGACCTCGACCATCTGGGCTTCGCCTCCAACTTGGTCGATGTGAACGGCCAGCCGCGCCTCGAGCCGGTCACTCAGGTGCAGTTCCGAGGCCTGTCGCTCGCCCACCAGCTCTTCCACACCGTGGCCAGCCCGCCTGTTGCGTATCTGCTGCTGACCATCGGCATGGGCTTGATGTTGTTCGAGTTCTTCACTGCGGGCATCGGGGTGGCCGGGGTCGTGGGAGCGCTGCTGTTCATCCTGGCCGGCTACGGATTCTCGGTTCTGCCCCACAACACCTGGGCGCTGGCCCTGCTGGGCGCTTCAATGGCGGCATTCGGCATCGACATCCAAACGTCGGTTCCCCGCTTCTGGACGGGCGCGGGCATGATCATATTCGCCGCGGGCACATGGTGGCTCTACGACGAGGTGTCCATGTCGTGGATCCCGATGGTGGTGATGACCGCAGCGGTGGGAGTGGCCATGTTCTCGGGGATGCCGTCGATGGTGCGCACCCGCTTTTCCACGCCCACCATCGGGCGGGGTTGGATGATCGGCGAGACCGGTGAGACGGTCGAGGACATCTCTCCCAACGGCGTGGTGCGGATTCGGGGAGCCCTGTGGCGGGCCCGCTCGAACAGGGCCACGCCAGTGGCAGCCGGAGAGCAAGTCAAGGTGGTTGCGATAGACGGCCTGTGGTTGGAAGTGGAACCGATGGAGGGTGCGGCGCGCGACTATCGAGAGCCTCGCCGCAAAGGCGCCCAGCCCGCTTGAGCCTCAAAGAGCCGACAGCTCTTCGCGCTTGTTTTGTGCGCGGACGGCTTCGCCTATAAGGTCCGCTCAAAGGGGGTAACCGAGAGTGAGCGCCGTCACCAGTGAGAGAGCCTGGCAAGTAAAAGCAGCCTGTCGCGGGCCCCATTCGGCGGTGTTCTTTCCGCCCCCCTCATTTGAGCGCAAAGAGGAGAAGCTCGAGCGGGAGAGCCGGGCCAAGGCCATCTGCGAAGTGTGCCGCGTGATCGACGAGTGCCGCGACTACGCCCTAGAGATTCGCGAGCAGCACGGAATCTGGGGTGGCCTCAACGAATTGGAGCGACGGGAAATCCTCAGCCAGCGGCGGAACTGAAGGCGAGACTGAACTCGCAGGGCGCCTCACAGGCGCGGCCCGGCGATTCGCAGGTCGCCCCGCCGACGGGTCACCCCATGGCCATCTAGCCACGCCAAAAGCGGCAACGCGTACTTGCGCGTGGTGCCCAAGCGCTCGCGCACCTCGGCCACGGTGACGCCGGCAGGCTGGGAGGCCAGCATCTCAGCCAACACCGAACGGGCCGCATCTACTGCCACAGCCGCAAAGAACACACCGTCGGCGTCCACCACCAAGCCCCGCTTCACCAACTCCCGCACCTCGCTTCGGTCCACGCCCGCCGTCTCAGGATCGGGTGGGGTGAACGGGGCGGCTTCCAAGGCCGAGGTGTACCGATGGCTCTGGTAAGGGTCCGACTGCCCAGCGGGGCGTGCTCGGCCTCCTTCAATCGTCAAATCCTCCATGAGGCCCAACACCGCCCGGTCTCGAGCATCCAGCCCGGCGATGTCCAGTCCGAGCGGCCCGGCGGCGTCCACCGCATGGCGCAACCGGGCTCGGGCCGCCGCCAGCACGTTCGGGCTCACCACCCACCGTCCGGCGTCGGGCGCCCGACGCTGGCCGGTCAGCAACGCCAGGAGATCGGCCTCCACCCAGCCCCTTTCGGCCACCACTCTGTCGATCGACAAGTCGGGCTCAGCCCGCGACGCGGGCAGTATCGGGTCGACGTCGAGCACGGTGCCGCCGCCGATTGTCTCGGCTCGGCCGCTCTCTCGCAGAACGAAACGATCGCCCGGCAGCAGCGGCAGGCGGCGGGGGAGGTGGAGCCGAACCGATCCCGTTTCACCCGGTGACAGCGCGTGGTGGCCGAGAATGCGCATGCGAGCCGGCAGCTCACACGCCCCCACGTACACTGCGTGCGCCCCCCGGCGAGACACTTCGTGGTCCAAGGTTCTCAAGACGGTCAGGGAGGCGTCGAAGCACCCGGTCAGATGCCACTGCCCCGCTCGGACAAGCACATCGCCTCGGGCGATTTCTTGATGGCCGACACCTGAGAGGTTGACCGCCACCCGGTTGCCCGGCCCGACCTTGGTGCGCGGGCTGTGGTGGGTCTGCAGGGCTCGAACTCGGACCGAGATCCCCCGGGGCCAGAGCTCCAATTCGTCATCGGCTCGAATCTGTCCCCCGCCCAACGTGCCGGTTGCCACCGTGCCCGCCCCCCGGGCGGCGAACACCCGATCTATCCAAAGCCTTGGGCGACGCTGGTCGACAGCCGCGGGAGTCCAATCCAACAGATGATCCAAAGCCGCTCGAAGATCATCGACGCCCAACCCGGCCACAACATCGGTCTCCACCATCGGCGCGGCGGCCAAGAACGTGTCCGCAATCCGCTCCTCGACCTCCAAGCGAGCCAGCTCGGCGATGTCAGGGTCGCACGAACCCACCTTGGTCAAGGCGATCAACCCGTGCGACACCCCCAGGAGCTCCAAGATGCGGAGGTGCTCCTCCGACTGGGGCATCCACCCCTCATTGGCCGCCACCACGAACCAGCACGCATCCACCGCCCCCACCCCGGCCAGCATGTTGCGGATGAACCTCTCGTGGCCGGGCACATCGATGACAGACACCCGCCGGCCCGAGGGCAACAGCACCGAGCCGAACCCCAGGTCGATGGTCAGGCCTCGTGCCTTCTCCTCGGCGAATCGGTCGGGGTCCACCCCGGTGAGCGCCTCCACCAGCGTGGACTTTCCGTGATCGACATGGCCCGCGGTGGAAATGGTGATGCTCAACGCCGTGCCGCGGCCATCTCTTGAAGAACTCCAGTGCCGCCGAATGCCATCGCCGCTCCTACCCGAGGGCCGACAGCGCGGCGGCCACCCGCCGATCGTCGCCCGGCGCCACGGTCCGCAGGTCCAGCCAGGTGCGACCGTCGCTCACTCGGGCGATGACGGGCGGGCTGCCAGCGCGAAGGGCGGCGCGGCAGTCCCCGTCCACCACCACCCCGAACGAGTCGATCTCAGCGCCGGGAATCGTGCCGCCGCCGGGCACTGACGCCATCGACGCCGCCTCGCCGATGCCGCACTCGGCCACCACAGCGCGGGCTCGGCACTCCAGTTCGTCGGCGGCTGCCGATGCCATCCGCCAGAATTCGATGGCCTGCCCGTCGCGCCGCAGATAGGCCAGGGCCACCTGCTGGAGAGCGCCCAGCACCAGGCTTCCCGGTCGAAGCGCCCTGGCCAGAGGGTGCCGGGCGCATTTTTCCACTAGATCGACGCGCCCGGCAATGATCCCCGCTTGGGGGCCGCCGAACAGCTTGTCGCCGGAGAAGGTCACCAGCGCCGCCCCGGCTGACAGGGTTTGGCGGGCCGCGGGCTCGCCAGCCAACCACGACGGCGGGCCGTCGTCCAGCCAAGGACAGGCGCTGTCCACCAATCCCGATCCGATGTCGGCTACCACCGGGACATCCAACGATGCCATCTCGCTCACCGTGACGCTCTCGGTGAAGCCCACGATGCGGTAATTGGACTGATGCACTTTGAGCGCCAGGACAGTGTCGTTGGCCGAATCGGCGGCGGCCGCGGCAAAATCGGTCAGACGAGTGCGGTTGGTGGTGCCCACTTCCACGAGTCGGGCCCCCGACTGCTCCATGACCTCCGGCACTCGGAACCCGCCGCCGATTTCCACCAGCTCTCCCCGCGACACCGCCGCGCCACGCCCGGCGGCCAGCGCCGCCAGCACCAGCAGCACGGCCGACGCTCCGTTGTTCACCACGATGGCGGCGTCGGCACCGCACAGCCGGGCCAGCATCGCCGCAGCATGGGCGTGTCGGGATCCTCGGCGGCCCGACGAGAGATCCAGTTCCAGGTTGGTATAGGCGGCTTCGGCGGCGACCGCCAGCGGCGCCCGCCCCAAGTTGGTGTGCAGCAGAACCCCAGTGGCGTTTATCACCGGCTGGAGCAAGGCGAGGGCCATCAGGCGGGCATGGCGGCGGGCCCGCTGGCTCGCTTCTCCGGGATCACCCTCGGCGATGGCCGTCCGGGCGGCGCCCACCAGCAGCGGGTGGGGCAGGCCGGTGTCGGCCAGCGACCGGGCCAGGGCGTCCACCGAAGGAGGTTTGACGGATCTCATCGTCGGCGCCCGGTCAATCGCCGTCGACGTCGTGGATGGTTTGCGTGCCCCGGCGCCTGGGGCCGAAATAGGCCGTGCGATGGCGGAAGCGTCGGATCACAAACGGGCGGATTGCCAGTCGCGTGGGGGGGAACAACAGCAACAGCCCCACCGCGTCGGTGGCGAATCCAGGGGTGAGCATGAGCCCGCCAGCCAGCAGCACCAGAGCGCCGTCCACCAATTCCCGACCGGGCATCTGGCCCTCGGCCAGCTTGTTGCGAACCCGCCACAGCACGGCCAGGCCCTGGGCCTTGACCATCCACGCCCCGACCACGCTCACCAGGATCAGCAACCCGATGGTTTCGAGAGTGCCGATGCTCCTCGCGGCCACCAAAATCACATACAACTCAGCCAGCGGCACCGCGATGAACAGCAGCACCAGCCAGAACAACATGCCTCGCCCCCCGTTGATCCCTATGACGAGGCGATGTCGAGTTCAGCCAGGGCTTTTTCTGCGGCCTCGAAAATCCGCGCCGTGCAGCTCGCCATGTCCAACGGGGGAACCTCTTCCACCAGCCGGTCGGCGATGGCGCGAAATGCCGTCGCCGCCGAGCCGGGATCGCCAGCCAGCACCACAGGCGCCCCCTCGTCTCCGCCCGTGGACACCGAGCCGTCGATGGGCACCTGCCCGAGCAGGGGCACGCCGAGCGCATCGGCCAGTTCCTGCCCGCCTCCTCGGCCGAAGATCTCGTATTCCTCCCCATCAGGGGTGGTGAACGCGCTCATGTTCTCGATCACCCCGGCAATCCGCAGATAGTTCGACCGTCCCATCGAGGCCACTCGGGTGGCCACCTTCTGAGCGCTGCGGGACGGGGTGGTCACCACCACCATCTCCGCTTGGGGAAGCATCTTGGCGATGCCCATCTGCACGTCTCCGGTTCCCGGCGGCATGTCGATCAGCAGATAGTCCACCGGGCCCCAGCGCACATCCTCCAAGAAATGCTGGACGGCGCGGTTCAACATGAGGCCGCGCCACATCAGCGCGGCCTCCTCGGAGTCCACCAGGAATCCCATCGACACCACTTCCAGGGTGCCGTCGCCCACCTTCTTGGCGTTGGGAACGATCTTCTTCTCATTCTCAGCCCCGGCCAGACGCCCTTCGACACCCAACATCCGAGGCACCGAATAGCCCCAGATATCGGCGTCCATGACCCCGACCCGCATGCCCCGCCGGGCCAGCTCCGCGGCCAGGTTCACCGTCACCGACGACTTTCCCACCCCGCCTTTGCCCGACGCCACCATGACCACCTTGGTGGTGGGCGCCACCGCAGTGTCAGGAGCATTTTGGGCCACGTTGAAGCGGGCCTTGGCCATGGCCGACGCCTTCTCCTCCTGAGTCAACTCGCTCCAGTGGATCTTGACCTTTTCCACGCCCGGGAGGCCGCCGACCCGGCTGCGCACCTCACGCTGGATCTGGGCCCGCAGCGGACATCCCGCCGTGGTGAGCGCCACCGTCACCTCGACCAGGCCGTCGGAATTGACCACCGCGTCGCGGGCCATGCCCAGCTCAACGATGTCACTGCCCAGCTCGGGGTCGATCACTCCGCGCAGCACGCCCATAATGTCATCAGTGGTCGGCCGCGATGTGGCTGCGCTCTGGTTCACAGTCGCCGATGCTACCGGCTGGCTTTGTATACCTCTACGGGGAGCGGGACGCGGGGCTTGGGCTTCGGGTGTGCTGGGTCCCAGGGCCGGTGGGTAGAATGGCGATGTCCGCAACGTTGACCGGGAGAGTTCTGTGATCACACTGACTGATTCAGCAACCAGCAAAGTCGGAGATCTCGTGCGCCAGGAGCAGGCTGACGACGAAGAACTGGCGCTGCGGGTCGCAGTGCGTCCGGGCGGCTGCTCTGGTTTCAGCTATGAGATGTACTTCGACGCCGACATCGGCGCCGAAGACCAAGAGGTTCTCTTCGGCAACGTCAAGGTTGTCGTCGACACCTCCAGCGCGGCGCTGTTGGAGGGGGCGGTGCTCGACTACAAAGACGGTCTCACCGACGCGGGGTTCTCCATCACCAACCCCAATGCCCAGCGCACCTGCGGGTGCGGGCAGAGCTTCAGCTAGTGGTGTGCCGCGGGGGGCGGCCGCCTTGGAGTTCACCGTAGACGGTCGCCGAATCGAGGTTCCCGACGACGGTGCCTCGCTCATGGAAGTGCTCCGCGACCGGCTGGGCATCCGCACGGTAAAAGACGGGTGCAGCCCACAAGGCCAATGCGGGTGCTGCACGGTGTGGGTGGACGGGAAGCCGCGAGTGTCCTGTGTGACCCCGGCCCGCCGGGTGAAAGGCCGGGAGATCACAACGCTGGCCGGGCTGTCGGCGAAAACCCGCACCGACTGGGGCGCGGCGTTCTGTGCGGCTGGCGCCAGTCAGTGCGGGTTCTGCACCCCTGGCATCATCATGCGACTCGCGGGCCTCGATGCCCGCTCGCGGCCCCGCTCGACCCCGGCCGCGGCGCTGTCCGCGCATCTGTGCCGCTGCACGGGGTGGCAGACCATCTTGGAAGCGTGGGATGACTATGGCGCACCCCGGCCCGATCGCAATTGGCCGGCGGCGACAAGACGGGCTGAGCTAGAAGGCGGCGCCCCTCAGGCCGTGGGACCGGATGTGGCCTTGGGAGAGGGGGGCTTTGCCGACGACACTGCGCCTGAAGACGCCCTCGTCGCCCTGTCCGACGGACAAGAAGGGTGGGCCGTGGGGGAGACGGTGGCCGAGGCCCGGGCCGCCGCGGGGAAAGTGCAGGGCCGGCGAACTCCGTCCCAGCCGGGCATGCCCTTGGATTTTCCCGAGGGAGACTGGGAGGTCCGACTCCGAACCTCATGGGTGGAGCCTGCATATCTGGAGACTGATGCCTCGTGGTGCGCCCCCGGCGGTGAGCCCGCGAGCCCGCTGGCCAACGGCGGGGCATTCGGCGCCAAGCTGACGTCTCCGCTGCCCGACATCGCCCGGCGACTGGCCGACGAGCACGGTCGCCCGGTCCGAGTGCTCTGGTCTCGCGAGGACGCGGTTCGACATGGGCCCAAACGCCCCCCGGTGGCCATCGGCATCGACCGTGACGGCCGCGGAGCGGCGCGGGTGGTCCGCACACCTGGAGTGTCCGATGCCATTGCCTCGGTCGCGCCCGACCTCGAAGTAGAGGAGATGGACATACCCGGACCGCCGACTTCGACCGCCATCCGGGGCGGGGGATGGGTGGAGGCCGCCGTGGCGATGAGCGCGGTCGGCGACGGGACCAGCGGGATCGCCGCCCCCGGCGGGGGATGGGCGCAGGCTGAGTGGCACCAGGGCAGATTGCGGATTCAGGTGCGGTGCGGCGCGGCGCTCGACGAAATCGTGCTGCGCTCCTACTGCATCGGCGCCGCTCACATGGCCTACAGCTGGGTCACCTCCGAAGCGCTGACGGTGACCGCCGACGGAGAAGTGCACGACCTGACCATCCGCTCCTTCGGGGTGGTTCCCGCATCTCGGATGCCGCCAGTGGAAGTGCAGATCGAACCATCCGATGATCTCCCGACCAACGGTTCCGACGCGGTGTTCGCCGCCGTGGCCGCGGCCACTTGGCGGCGTGCCGGTCACCGGGCTGACTGGCCCACCGGCCTGCTCGATTAATCGCCAGCCTGACCGTAGAGCAGCCGGGCCGCCACCTCTCGGACCGCGTCGGTGGTCTCCTGGTAGTCGGCTTCCAAGTCCTGGGGGCCGGGATAGCCGAGCCGCCGGGCCAGCAGGAGCTTTTCGTGCTCATCGTCGGGGAAGACGTCTGACGAGCGCCCGGAGAGGTGGTAGCGGGCGTTGCGGAACCGCTGGCAGAAGCGATAGCCCACATCCAGCGTGGCCCGATCGCCGATGTCCAGCAGGTTGTGCTCCGACAGGCCGGCCAGCGCCGACAGCGTGCGGCTGTCTTTGATGGAGGTTCGCCCGTAGCCGTGCTGGAGCTGCATGAGCTGCACCGTGAATTCAATGTCGCTGAGCCCGCCGGCGCCGAGTTTCACATCCCGCGCCTTGCGGCCGGTGCCCAGCCGTTCGGCCTCGATGCGGCGCTTCATCGAGCGGATCTCGTCGACTTCCTCATCGCTGAAGTCAGGCCGATAGCACCATTCGTCAGCCAGCTGATGGAAACGCTGCCCGAGTTCGGGGGCGCCGGCCACAAAACGATGCTTGAGCAGGGCTTGACGCTCCCAAAGCTGGCCCCGCTGGGCATAGTACCGCTGATATCCCTCAAGCGACCGGGCCAGCTGCCCGCTCTCGCCTTCAGGGCGCAACCGCGCGTCAATCTCCCAGGCCCGCCCCTCTGCGGTTTGGGCCCCGATCTCTTGGAGCAGGCCCCGAGCCGTGCGATTGGCCGATCGGGCATCATCAGAGCTTGCGCCCTCGTAGACGAAGATCACGTCCAGATCAGAGGCATAGGAAAGATCAAAACCGCCGTAGCGCCCCAGTCCGATCACGGCAAAGGGCGTCTCCGGGGCCAGCGAACCGACCGCGGCGACCACGGCGGCATCGGCGATAATGGTCAATTCCCGGGGAATCTCGATGACCGAGGCCAAACCCAAGATGTCCCGGGCCGCCACCCGCAGCTGCTCGCGGCGCACGAACCGGCGCAGCTCGGCCATTTGCATGTCATGGTCGCCGGCGGCTGATTGCATCGCCTCGACGGCCTCGGCCGTCAACGTTTCGGCGGTTCGGGCCCCGGCCAGCTCATCGGGGTTCATCAGCGAGGCGGCGAACTCCGGGTGGTTGCGCATCCACCCGGCGACCACTCGGCTGGAGCCCAGCAGCCGAGCGATATCGCTGATGGCCAGGGGAGAGTCGCGCAGCACGGGCAGAATAGTGCTGACCCGATAGGAACCGTCCAGCAGCCAAGCCAGACGGACGAGTCCCAAATCGGGATCGGGGGCGGTGGCCAGGGCTTCCACCATGATCACCAGCACTTGCTGCATCACATTGGCTCTGCGGCCCAAGTTCTCCGTGAGGCGCTCGATGGCAACCGCCGCCCGATCGGGATCGGCAAAGCCGAGTTGGCCCAGACGTTCGGGCCGCAGCTCGCTGACCATCCCGGTCTCGTGCAACCGGTCGAGGGTCTGCCGATAGAAGATTCGCTGGTGGATTTCTCGAACCGACCCCTGATGGCGGCGGTGGGACTCTTGGAACGCGTTCAGGCTTTCGAAGCCCGATGCCAGGGCCGCCCATTCTCGGTCGGCGTCGTCGGCGGGCAGCTCATGAGTCTGGCGCTCGTCGCGGAGCTGCAACCGGTGCTCCACGGTGCGAAGGTGGATATAGGCCGTGGTGAAGTGGACGGCGTCGGCCTGGTCGATGTACTCGCCCCAGCTGAGCTGACGCAGCGCGGTGAGGGTGTTGGGAGAGCGGATGGAAGGGTCGGCGCGGCCGTGAACCAGTTGGAGAAGCTGCACGGTGAACTCGATGTCGCGCAGGCCGCCCGGCCCCTTCTTCAGCTCTCGGCTGCCCTTGCGCTTGGCCGAATCCTCCACTCGCAGCTTCAGGGCGCGGAGATGGGGCACCGTGTCGGCTTCCAAGTTCTCGCCCCACACCCCTGGTTTGACGGCATCGAAAAAGGCATTCCCCAGTTCGCGATCACCGGCTGTCAGTCGGGTTTTGATGTAGGCCTGTCGCTCCCAGGGCACCGCCCACCGGTCGAAGTAGGTTCCGAACGCCTCGGGGGTGCGGCTCAACGCTCCCGCCCCTCCCTCGGGTCGCAATTCGATATCCACCCGATAAACCTGCCCCTCGGGCGTGAACGCGGTGAGAATCTCCAGAACCCTCCGGGCCCGACGAGCCGCGGCGGCAGAGTTCCCCTCGTGGACGAACACGATGTCTACGTCGCTGGCGTAGTTCAACTCGTTGCCCCCCAGCTTGCCCATGCCGATGACGGCCAAAGGCGGGCCCTCGTCAGCGATCTCCAAGGCCCGGGCGAAACAGGCATCGGCCAACACCGACAGCTCCCGGCCAACGGTGGCCAAGTCGGCTTCCCCCAGCAGGTCGCGCAGGGCGATGCGCAAGAGCTGCCGCCGCTTCCACCGCCTCAAGCCATCGAGGGCGTCGTCATCATCGGGAGCGACCAGGGATGTCTTCTCGGCGGCGAACCCAGACGGGGGATCAAGCACATCGAGCAGGCTGGGGTCGCGTCGCACCGCCTTGCTCATGCTTCGGGAAGCCCCCGCCAGCATGGCCGCCGCCCGGGCGCGGCGCTCGTCGGTGATGCCGAGGTCGTCGATGAGCGAACGGGCATCTGCGGGCCACGGACAAGCGGCGATCAGACGCTCCACTTCCCTGTTCTGCTGCACCTGGCGGCTGGCGTCCATATCATCGGTGGGCATGAGCACTCCTATTGGACCCTATTCTCCCATAGTCCGGGCGGGAGGCTTCCTCATCTGTTCGGGACAGATCGGGATTGCCGGCGGCTCGCTGGTGCGGGGCGGGCTCATCGCCCAATTCCGCCAAGCGGTAGCCAACGCCGAAGCGGTGCTGGCCACCGAGGGGGCCACGCTGGGCGATGTGGTCAAAACCACCGTATTCCTGCTTCACATGAACGACTTCGACACAATGAATGAGGCCTACGTCGAGTGCTTCGGCGGCAACCGCCCCGCCCGCTCCGCCATAGGCGTCGACGCCCTGCCCCTTGGCGCCCTCGTGGAAATCGAGCTGTTGGCCTACACCGGCTGACGTGTCAACGCTCCCAGCGGGAAAGGCCGAAGCGGTAGCCGACCGATCTCACCGTGGTGATCAGACCGGCGTGTTGCTCGCCGAGCTTGGCCCGCAGGCGCCGCACGTGGACATCCACGGTACGGGCGCCGCCGAAGTAGTCGTAGCCCCAAACCCGGCTGAGCAGCGTCTCGCGGGTGAACACCTTGCCGGGAGAGCCCGCCAGGAACTTGAGCAGCTCATACTCCATGTAGGTGAGGTCGAGAGGCCGGCCGGCAATGGTGGCCTGATAAGTCTCCACGTTCAGCACCATGGGGCCGTATTCGATCAGTTCGGGGCGCAGGGCGGTTCCCGACCGCCACACCAAGTGGGCCAGCCGGGCTTCCAGCTCCCGCTGGTGGAAGGGGGTGAGGCAGAAGTCGGTGTAGAGGTCGTCGCGCATGTCCAGTTCGTCCAACTGCGCGCCGGACACCAACAACAGCACCGGGATGTCCAGGCCCCGGCGGGCGAGAGCGCGGGAGAAACCGAAGGCATCATCAGGACTCTCCTGAGCGGAAACCACCGCTCCCAGCCACCGGCCCTCCAGTTCTTGGGCGCTGCCCGCGGCTTTCCAGTTGTATCCCCCCAAGTCCAGCGTGCGAACCAGCTCCGGCGGGGGCGGATCAGGAAAGACGAGCAGCGGCTCAGTCACGGCGGTCACCAGGTGTTCAGATACCGGCGGAGTTCGAAGGGCGTGACCTCCCGGCGGTATTCGGCGAACTCGGCCCGCTTGTTGCGCAGGAACCACTCGTGTATGTGCTCGCCCAGCACCTCGGCCATCAGCGGCGACGACTCCAGAACGTCTAAGGCCTCCGACAGCGACATGGGGAGTTCCGCGAAGCCTTTGGCGCGGGCTTGGCCTCTGCTCATGGTATAGAGGTCGGCGGACGCCTCCGGGGGCAGCTCGTAGCCCTCCTTCACCCCGTTCAACCCGGCGGCCAGCACCGCGGAGAACGCCAGATAGGGGTTGGCCGCCGAGTCCAGCGCCCGGTATTCGATTCGAGTGGACGACTCCTTGCCCGGCTTGACCACCGGCACCCGCACCAAAGCAGAGCGGTTGTTGCGGGCCCACGAGACAAACGTGGGCGCTTCGTCGCCGGCCACCAGCCGCTTGTAGCTGTTCACCAACTGGTTGGTCACCGCGGTGATCTCCCGGGCGTGGTGCAAGAGGCCGGCGATGAAGGCTTTGGCCGTTTCCGACAGGCCGTAGTCGTCACCGGGGTCGTGGAAGGCGTTCACGTCGTTCTCGAACAGCGACATGTGGGTGTGCATCCCCGACCCCTGCACGCCGTTCAGCGGCTTGGGCATGAACGTGGCATGCAGCTCCCGATCCAGCGCCAGCTTGCGCACCACCAGCCGCAGGGTCATCACGTTGTCGGCCATGCTCAGCGCCTCGGTGTAGCGCAGGTCGATCTCATGCTGGCTGGGACTCTCCTCATGAAAGGAGTACTCCACTGGAATGCCCATGGCCTCCAACATGGTGATCGTGCGCTTGCGCAGGGGGCTGGCCACATCCGCGGTGGTCAAATCGAAATAGGAGGCGCGGTCCAGCGGCACCAGGGGCTGGTCCGGGTCGCTGTGGCGGAAATAGAAGAACTCCACCTCGGGGGCGGTGTAGAAGGTATAGCCCATCTCGGCGGCTTTGGACAGGCTGCGCCGCATCACCCAACGGGGATCGCCGGCGAAGGGGGTGCCGTCAGGATTGCGGATGTCGCAGAAGATCCGGCCCGAGGGCTCTTCGGGGTCGGCCCACGGCAGCAGCTCGAAGGTGGCGGCATCGGGCACGGCCAGCACATCGCTCTCCTGCACTCGGGAGAAGCCGTCGATGGCCGACCCGTCGAATTGCAGCCCCTCGTCAAAGGCGTCGGCCAGCTCGGCCGGGGAGATGGCCACCGACTTGAGCTGGCCCAGTACGTCGGTGAACCAGAGTCGGATGAGCCGCACCCCCCGCTCCTCCACAGTGCGGAGCACATAGTCCTTTTGCGGTTCCATGGCGAGCTACCGGTGTGGGCCGGCCGAGGGTCTCCAAGGTTTCATAGGACTCCAACAGCGTGCCCTGCCAACAGTCGCCGGCGCCAGCCCATTGGCAACGTTCACAGAGCTTTTACAATCGGGAAAAACTCTGGAAACTCAGCACTGCGACAATGAGCTGTGCCCTTGCCGCTTGTGGGAGAGCGAGGGCTGGAAAAGGAGGAACCCACTGTGTCAACTCCCCAGGAGATCATCGCACTGGCCGCGTCTGAGGGGGCGGAGTTCGTGGACATGCGCTTCACCGACGTCCCCGGAGTGCAGCACCACTTCTCGCTTCCTATCAGCCAGTTGACCGAATCGGTGTTTGAGGAGGGCCTCGGCTTCGACGGCTCCTCGGTGAGCGGCTTCCAAACCATCGACGCCTCAGACATGCTGCTCATCCCCGATCCCGCCACTGCGATCTTCGACCCGTTCACCCAGCGCAAGACCTTGGTGCTGCTGTGCGACGTGAAAGATCCCGTCACCGGCGAGATGTACGGCAAAGATCCCCGCGGCGTGGTACGCCGCTCCCTGGCCTATTTGGCCAGTACCAGGATCGCCGATGCCGCCTATTTCGGGCCGGAGGCTGAGTTCTTCATTTTCGACAGCGTGGCCTTCCAGAACCATCCCGATGTGGCCGGGTATCAGATCCGCTCGGCGGAGGGCATCTTTGAGAGCGGTCGACCCTCGGTGAGCGGCGCGCCCAGTCCCGGGCACCGCATCCCCTACAAGGGGGGATATTTCCCGCTGGCGCCGATGGACACCTTTCAAGATCTGCGTTCGGAGATGGTGGTGGCGCTCGAGTCGGTGGGCATCCCCATCGAAGTCCAGCACCACGAGGTGGGCACCGCCGGACAAGCCGAGATCGACATGGAGTTCGACGAGATGCTGACCATGGCCGACAAGGTGCAGCTGTACAAGTATGTGGTGAAGAATGTGGCCCGCCAGCACGGCTGCACCGCCACATTCATGCCCAAGCCCATCTACGGCGACAACGGCTCGGGCATGCACACCCACCAATCCCTGTGGCGCGACGGCGACACGCTGATGTACGACGAGCGGGGATACGCCGGACTGTCCGACGTGGCCCGCTGGTACATCGGCGGCCTCTTGGCCCACGCCCCGGCGATCTTGGCCTTCGCCGCTCCCACCACCAACTCCTACAAACGGCTGGTGCCCGGCTACGAGGCCCCGGTGAACCTGGCCTATTCCCAGCGCAATCGCTCGGCGGCCATCCGCATCCCGCTGCTCTCCGACAACCCCAAGGCCAAGCGGCTGGAGTTCCGGTGCCCGGACCCCAGCGCCAACCCCTATCTGGCGTTCGCCGCCATGCTCATGGCCGGCATCGACGGGATCCAGAACCAGATGGATCCGGGCGAACCGCTGGACAAGAACATCTACGACCTGCCGCCCGACGAGGCTGCGGGCATTGAAACAGTGCCCGGGTCGCTGAGCGCGGCGCTGGAGGCCCTCGAGGCCGACCACGATTTCCTGCTCGCGGGCGACGTGTTCAACTCCGCGCTGATCGAGTCCTACCTCGAGGTCAAGCAGGAAGAGGTAGATGCAGTCAATCTGCGGCCTCATCCCCTCGAGTTCGAGATGTACTACTCCGTCTAGGCGCGGACACCACCGCCCAACCAATCTGCTTTCGGGCTTCACACCACTAACCTGAACTCGTGGCCATGCTGCGGGTGGCTTTGTGCCAGATCAACTCAGTGGTCGGCGATATCGGCGCCAACACCGAGCGCGTGCTCGCTGCGATGGAGGACGCTGAGGCTGCCGGCTGCCAGGCAGCGGTGTTCCCAGAACTGGCCGTCACCGGCTACCCCCCTGAGGATCTGGTGCTCAAGCGGCGGTTTGTGCAGGACAGCCGCCGTGCGATGGAACACATAGCGGCCCGCTCCCGGTCATGTACCGCAGTCGTGGGGTTCGCAGACGATGTCGGCGGTTGCCGAAACGCCGCGGGGATCGCGTGCGGCGGCCGTCTGCTGCGGGTCTACCACAAGCGGCAACTCCCCAACTACGGCGTGTTCGACGAGCGCCGTTATTTTCAGCCTGGTACCGGCGATCCTGTTCTCCACGACATCGCCGGCGTCGCAGTCGGCGTCTCCGTCTGCGAAGACGCATGGGTGGCGGGCGGCCCGATGGCTCAGATGGCCGCCGCCGGCGCCGAGGTTCTCTTCAACCTGAATGCCTCTCCGTACCACGCGGGCAAGCGGGATCAGCGCCTGGAAATCCTCCGGCGCCGCAGTGCGGAGACCGGCTGCGCCATCGCTTATGTCAATCTGGTGGGCGGCCAAGACGAGTTGGTGTTCGACGGCGCCTCGCTGGTCATGGCGGCCGATGGCCGCGTCATCGCCCAGGCCCCCCCGTTCCGAGAACACCTGCTGATCGCCGAGGTGGAGGTGGCCGACCGGCCCGAGCTAGCCGAGCAGCCCGCCATCGCCACGGAGATCAACCCGGTGGCGGATGGCTTGGACGGACTCGACGAGCAATACGAGGCCCTGGTGCTGGCTACCCGGGACTATGTGCACAAGAACGGCTTCACCGACGTGGGCATCGGCATGTCGGGGGGGATCGACTCCTCGCTGGTGGCGGTTATCGCCGCCGACGCCCTCGGGGCCAGCCATGTCCACGGCGTTTTGATGCCTTCTCGCTATTCCAGCGACCACTCGGTGGCCGATGCCGAAGCACTGTGCCGCAACCTGGGCATCGACCACCGGATCGTGCCCGTGGAGCCCGGCCATCAGGCCTTCCTCGACATGCTGGCGCCATCGTTCGACGGCCTCGACCCCGACCTGGCCGAAGAGAACGTGCAGTCCCGCATCCGGGGGACGCTGCTCATGGCGCTGTCCAACAAGTTCGGCTGGCTGATCCTCACCACCGGGAACAAGAGCGAGAGCGCAGTGGGCTATTCCACGCTGTACGGCGACACAGCCGGGGCCTATGCCGTGATCAAAGACCTGTGGAAACTCCAGGTCTACGCCTTCGCCCGACGCCGCAACCAGCGGGCCGGCCGCGATCTCATCCCCGAGAACGTTTTGACCAAGCCGCCGTCGGCCGAACTGCGGCCCGACCAGCAAGACGACCAGAGCCTTCCCCCCTACGACGTGCTCGATCCGCTGCTCGAGGCTTATGTGGAGGACGACCTCACCGTCGACGACCTGTGTGAGCAGGGTTACGACCCCGCACTGGTGAGCCGCATCGGTGCCATGGTAGACCGAGCCGAGTACAAGCGGCGTCAGAACCCCCCCGGCGTGCGCATCACCGCCAAGGCTTTCGGCCGAGACCGCCGGTTACCCATCACCAATCACTACCGGGGACGGCGCTGAGCATGGACATCGAGCAGTTGAGCGATGCCTGTGGCGGGCTGGCCTGGATATCGGAGCGGCTGTTCGAGATCCAAGGCCGCTTGGCCACCGGCCCCGATGCCGACGGCGCGCTGGACGCCCGCTCTCGGGCTTTTCTGGCCCGATCCAGCCGTCACCATGGGCAGCACGCCCAATGGTGGCGGGCAGCGCTGCCCGATTCGCCGGCTTTGGCCGCCCACAACCGAGTTCGCCCGCCCACGCAAGCCTGGGCCCGACTGATCGGCCACATAGAAGTCGCCGCACCGGGTGCCGCGGTTGACGCGCTTTGTGAAGTGGCTCTGCCCCAGCTGAGCTTTGTGATCGAGTGCCTAGGCCGTGAGCTGTCGCCGGTGAGCGACGGCGCCGTGATGCGCACGGCTCGCATGGTGGCCGCCGATTTGGCGGAGGGGCGGCGCGATGCGAAGAAGGCGTGGACTCCGCCGAACACCTCCGCTGCCGGTGCGCCCGAGGAACTGGCTTCTGGCTTTGCCGCCGACGACCGCGAAAAAAGATGGCCTCCACTGGTGACACATCTGTGATGAAGCGGGTAGCCTTACCGGTCAAACATTGTCTGTGTCTCTGCTCGGTCAGCGTTGACCGGTCCGACAGCGGTGTCGGTAACCATTCGGATTATCGAGCCCAATGACCATCGGGAAGGTGTGACTGTGCCGAAAGAGCGTGTTGAGCGAGACGATGAGGATCTCGTCCGCCTCTATCTGACGGATATCGGCCAATACCCGCTGCTCACCAAAGACGACGAAGTCGAGCTGGCCCAGAAAATCGAGGAGGGCAACGAGGCGCAAGCTCTCCTCGACCAGGACAAGCAGTTCGAAACCGGCAGCCCGGAGCGGCTCTCGCCGGCCCGACGGAGGCTGCTGCGCCGCCAGGTCAAGGTGGGCGAGCAGGCTGAGCGGCGCTTCGTCCAGTCCAACCTTCGGCTGGTGGTGTCCATCGCCAAGAAGTACCAGGCGTCAGGGCTGCCCTTGCTGGATCTGATCCAAGAGGGCAACCTCGGTCTGATGCATGCGGTGGAGAAGTTCGACTGGCGGAAGGGGTTCAAGTTCTCCACCTACGCCACTTGGTGGATTCGCCAGGCCATCACCCGGGGCATCGCCAATACCGGGCGCACCATTCGCCTTCCCGTCCACGCCGGCGACACCCTGGCCCGCCTCCAGAAAGCCCGGGCCAACCTGGAGAAGAAGCTGGGCCGCCCCGCCACCCTGGCGGAGCTGGCGGTCGAGGTGGATCTCTCCGAGGAGAAAGTCACCGAAGCGCTGCGCTGCGCGGCCGAGCCGCTCTCGCTCAGCGAGCCGCTACGCGAGGACGGCGATGCCGAGCTCGGAGATGTGGTAGAGGACCGCTCCGCCGAGTCCCCCTTCGAAGTGGCCGCCACTGCGCTCTTGCCCGAGGAGATCACCCGCCTGCTCGGCCCGCTCGACGAACGCGAGCGAGAGATCCTCCAACTCCGCTTCGGCCTCGATCGGGGCGAGCCCCGCACGCTCGAAGAGGTGGGCGAACACTTCAACCTCACCAGAGAGCGCATCCGCCAAATCGAAGCTCGGGCCATGTCCAAGCTCCGCCACCCCAGCAGCGACACCGGCGCCCGCGACCTACTAGCGGTCTAACCTGCTCCCGACCCCTGTTCACGGACCTTCAAACCACCCCCACACCAAGAATTCGCGAGGGCGCATACATCTCTACGTTCGGGTAGCGGAGGTGGACGGGAATCGAACCCGCCGGACGGGGATCGCCCGTCCCACCCGCTTTGAAGGCGGGGGAGCCCACCAGGTACTCAGACACCTCCCTGGAAGAGGTCATCTTACCGGCGCTGGCCTTGACCACCCTATCCCGGCAGCACCTCGCCCTGTGGGTCGCTCACCCCGCTCATCAGCAGGCCCACCTGCTCAACAGTGGCATCGGCCCGGTCCACCCGGCCCATCACCGACCCTTCGTACATCACGACCAGCCGATCCGAGAGCGCCATTATCTCGTCCAAATCCTCGCTGATCAACAAAATGGCCTTGCCCTGCGAGCGCTGGGTCAAAAGCTGCTCGTGGATGTACTCGGCGGCACCGATGTCAACCCCCCGAGTGGGCTGGGCCACCAGCAGCATCTCGGCATCGCCGCTGAACTCCCGGGCGATGACCACTTTCTGGATGTTGCCCCCCGACAGCTTCCGGGTGAGCGTCCCGGTGCTCGGCGTGCGAATCGAGTAGTCGTCGATCAGCTGTTGGCCGCGGGACTCGATGGCGCTGAGGCGCAACACCCCGCGCCGGGCGTACGGTGGCTGGTCGTAATCCGCCAGAATCAGGTTCTCGGCCACGGTGAAGTCGCCGACGCTGCCGTACTTCATGCGCTCTTCGGGCACATAGGCCAAGCCCATCGCCCGCACCTGTTTGGGAGTGGCAGCCTTCACCGAGCAGCCGTCGAGGAAGACTTCGCCCGATTCGATCTCCCGCAACCCCACAATGGCTTCGGCCAGCTCTCGCTGCCCGTTGCCCGACACGCCCACGATCCCGACGATCTCGCCGGCGCAGACCTCAACGTCCATGTCGCGCACGGCCAGCTCCCCCCGGTCGCCCCGAACCCGGAGGCTCTTCACCTCCAGTTTGGCATCGCCCGACTCCTGAGAGGCCAGGGTGCGGGTGAACTCCACCGGTCGCCCCACCATCATCACGGCCAATGACTCCCGGCTGGACGCCACGGGGGTGGTGCGTCCTGCGACCCGCCCGTCGCGCAAAACGGTGATCTCGTCGGAGATCTCCATCACCTCGTTCAGCTTGTGGGAGATGAACACCAGCCCCTTTCCGGCCGCGGTGAGCTGACGGAGGGTGGCGAACAGGTCGGCAACTTCGGGTGGGGTCAGCACCGCGGTGGGCTCATCCAACACCAGCAACCGCACGTTTCGGTACAGCGCTTTGACGATCTCGGCTCGCTGCCGCTCCCCCACCGCCATCTGCCAGATGTAGGCATCGGGATCGACGTGCAGACCGAACTCCTCAGAAACCTTCCGGATGCGGCGGCGAATCGGCTGGAGGTTGGTCAGGCTCAGTGGTGTTCCCAACCCCAAGGCCACGTTCTCGGCCACGGTCAGCGTGTCCACCAGCATGAAGTGCTGGTGGATCATGCCGATGCCGGCCAAGATCGCCGCGGAGGGAGAATCGATGCTCATCTCGGCGCCGTCGAAGAAGATCGACCCTTCATCGGGCTGATGGAGCCCATAGAGGATCTTCACCAGTGTGCTCTTGCCAGCCCCGTTCTCTCCCAAAAGGGTGTGAACCTGACCGGCCAGCACCGTGAAGTCGACGCCGTCGTTGGCAACCACCCCGGGGAAGCGCTTGGTTATGCCGCGCATCTCCAGCATCGGCGCCTGCTTCGACAGCGCCAGCTCGAAGTTCATGTTCGACCCGTCAAGGGGTTGGAACTATCGCCCGGTGGAGATGGATCCAAAGGGGTTGGAACTATTGCCCGGTGGAGATGGATCCGTCGATCAAACCGGCGATGGTGGCCTCGGCCGAGGCCCGCACATCGGCGGGAAGGTCCATAGCCTCGTTGAACTGGATATCGAGTCCTCCATCCTCAAAGGTCATGATGAAGGTGGTTCCGCCCAAGATGCCCTCCTTGACCTGCTCGACCACCTCCGAGAGCACAGCCTCCCAGCGGTACACCTGCGAGGCCACCACGATGTCCTCACCGAGAGCGGTTTGGTTGGCCTGGGTGCCGAACCACAGCACGCCGTTCTCCTGGGCCACCCCGGTGGCGCCCACCACCATCTGGGCCGAACCGGTCAGCACGTCGGCGCCGGCGGAGATATGCGATTGAGCGGCTTCGGCCGCCAGTGCGACGTCGGAGAACGAACCGGTGTAGACGATGTTGACCTCCACGTCGGGATTCTGGGCCGTGGCGCCGGCCGCGAACCCGTCGACGTAGAGCTTGGCGTCGCCCACCTCGATCGGACCGACCACGCCGATTACGCCGCTGGAAGTGAGCTGGGCGGCCACCACGCCGTTGACGTAGCCGCCGAGGTCGGAGCGAACCGAGTAGGAGTTCACATTGGGCAGGCCGAAAGTGTCAACCGCGGTGCCCCAAGCGAACGAGGTGTCGGGGAAGTCCGGCGCGATCTCCTGAAGCGGGCCGCCGTACTGGGAGCCGTGGGCGATGACCAGGTCATAGCCATCCTCGGCATAGCCCCGGATGGCCGCCGCCGCATCCTCCACGATGAAGGTGCCGTCGGTGATGGCGAACTCGCTGATCTCCCCCGCATCCACGAGGACGTTGACCGCGTCGAACATGCTCTGGGTGAAAGCCAGATCGTTGCTCGCACTCGGCGCCACCACTGCGACGCGCAAGGGCGCCGCGGCCGACGGCGCGGGAGCGGCCGCAGGGGTGAAACCGCTGGCATTGCGAGCTTCGTCGAGCCAGCCGTCGACCGTAGCCCGGTTGTCGGCGATCCACTGGGCGGCGTGGCGGTTCACGTCGGCGGTCGTATCCTCACCGCTGTCGTAGAGCACGTTCTGGAGCGCCACATCAACCACGCTGATCTGCACCAGCTCCAGCAGCCTCGCCGCCGCGGGGTTGGCGACCAGGAAATCGTTGTTGGCCGTGACCTTGATATCGGCAGAGTTGCGGAACAGCCAGCAAGGATCGTTTGTGCAGACATCGGTGCTCAAAGAAGCCGGAGCAGAGACCGCGAAGCCCGGGTTGTCCGTTGAGCCGTCATGCAGCTTGTCGGGATCGTGGGCCAGCCACATCACGTTGTCGCCCGGTATGAGCTGGGTGACGTAACCGCTGGGCGTCCACGTGTAGGCCACAAACGGGGTGCCATCGGCGGCCCGGGCCACGGCGTCGGCGATGCTGGCGTCATAGCCCGCGACGTCAAGCTGCTCGACTCTGTCGGCATATCCGGCCAACTGGATCGTCTCGTCCAGCGCGACAAGGCAGCCCCAGCCCTCGATGCAGCCGAAGAGCTGAAGAACCCCGTCACCGGGGTTGGGATCAGCCGACTCGTACAACTCGAACAATGCGTCGTCGTTGACGATCTGATCAAACGTCTTGATCCCGTACTCCTCGACGAGCGACTTGTTCGTCAGCAGCCCCTCGAGACCCCCGGCGAGCATCAACTCGCCGATCACCGACACGTGCTGGTTGACCAAGGACCCGTCAGGCATCTCGCCGTTGAGAAACGGGTCGTGATTCGGAGTCCAAGAGTTGGCCCAGAAATCGAAAGCTCCCTCGGCCATGGCCACGTACGCGTTCGCAGGCGAGAGCTCGAGATCAGCCGGCTCGCTGACTTCGTATCCGAGCTCTTCCAGCAGATGGTGATAGATGGCCGCTTGCATGTAGCCCGTGCTCCAATCCGCCCGGGCCATGGTGACGCTGACTCCCTCGCCAGGGATCGCATCCATCGGTGCTTCGTTGTCTGGATCGGCGGGCGCCTCGGAATCAGGGGCGGCGGGGGCTTCGGTGCCAGAAGCGACAGGGGCTTCGGATCCGGCCCCCGAATCGTCGTCGTTGCCACAGGCTGCGGCAGTCAAAGCAAACACCGCCACCAGGACGACCCACACTCGTCGAGACTTCTTCATCAGCTTCGTCAACATTTATTTTCCTCAACTCTCTCTTGCCGCCTGTGGCGCAGCGCCCAAACGACGCCTGAGACGCTAGCCCTGCCGCGCCAAGACAGACAATCACAGCCCCTGTGTGGGACCGACCGCGGCCATCCCTTCCTAAGGCACCGTCTGCTGGCCGTCGACGGGGACATAGGTCTGCGACCGCCCGAACTTGGCCAACACGCCAGCAGTGCTCGCCATGAGCAGAACCCCGGCGATCAAACTGATAAACGCTCCCGCGCCGCTGGTGACCTGGGGGTCGGCCACCCTGAGCAGTGAGGCAATCCACGCTGTGGCCACCACCATCAGCGCAACGCCGATGCAAGCCACCGCCGCGCTCCAACGGCGCCGCCGGCGCTCGTCGTTTCCGAACACACCCGCCGCGGGCAGCGTAAAACCGAGGCCTGTTATGGCAAGTCCTATGGTCAAGTACCCGTATCTGCTGCCGTGCGCTACAAAACCGTCGATCACAACGGTGCCAGTACGCCGGGCGGCGTTGGAAATGGCGCTGATTTCTTGTGCGATCTCAGCGGCGATGGTCGGATCTTCGAGAGCTTGCTGGCGCAGAGCTTCGATCTGGTTTTCCACCGCCGGATCGGGAACGATGCCCGCGCCGGTGCGGCTGTCGAACGACCAGCCCGCGAACCCGCTGATGACGGTTAATAACACCGCGGCGACCGCCACCCCGAGTTTGCCGAGCGAGACCCCAGCGGGAAGCGGCGTCAACGCCGAATAAGGTGCTTTTCTCAGCCACTGGATGGCGGCAACGAGCGCGAGTGCTCCTCCGGCGAGCGCGACCCAAGGGCCGATGCCATCGCGGTAAGCCACATTGTCGGGCCCTGGGGCGGACCAGAGATAGGCGACAGCCGCGGCCAGCACACCGACCGACATCACGAACACCCCGTTCGATCCGAAAAGGCGCATCCCGCGGCCCGGTCGCCACAAGTTGGCGCCCGCCGCCGCAATTATCAGCGCCGCAAAACCAAAAGCGCCGATGCCGTAGAACGACCCTCCTGAAGCGCTGAAACCATTGAAGCTGCTCCCTGCGAGCGGATTGGCAGCCGCTGCTTGGTATTCGAACTCACCAGGGGCCCCCACCGGATCAACTTCGACATATTCCCATCGGCCTGTATCCACGAGGCGCTGGTGGCCGGAGATTTTGCCCGAGTCGTGTCCCCACGGGAGGAACACGGCAACCACCACCACGAGCGCTCCAACGGCGGCAGCCACCAGGCTGCGGCGCTCTTGCGGGCACAAAGGTGCAGGTTGACCCCGGGTCTTGGCCACAGTGCCGACCGCCTCCGCCTGAGGCAGGAGTGATTCAGGGTCCCGGCGATGGGCCCATGCCCGTCGCAAACGCGTGAGCAAGTTCTCAGGGTCGCTGCTCTCGGGCTGCGAAATGCGGTCGAGAACCACCGCCACGATGTAAAGGGCCAGCCCAGATGACGCACCAGCTTCGATATCAAGGTTTCTGATGGCCCGGAACACCAGCAGGCCGAGGCCGCCGGCGCCCATGATCGCGGCGATTCCCAGCATGGAGATCGACAGCAGCAGCGTCTGGTTGAGCCCGGTCATCACCGCGGGGCGGGCCAGTGGCAACTGAACGTCAGCGAGCACCCGCCACTCGGGCGCGCCGTAAGCCCGACTGGCCTCCACAACATCGGCGGGCACCTGTCGGATGCCGAGGTTCGTCAGCCGTATCAACGGCGGCAGCGCGAACACCATGGTGACCATCGTGGCCGGCGTGAGGCCAATGCTGAAGAAAAAGACGATCGGCAGCATGTAGACGAATGGGTGAACCACCTGCATCGCATCGAGCACTGGCCGCACTGCGTTCCACGCGCCGTCGGAACGGCCGCAGATAATGCCGACGGGGATGCCTATGAGCGCACAGAGCAAAACGGCGACGACGATCATGCCCACGGTAAGGGCGGTCTCCTCCCAATACTCGCCGCCCAGCAGGCCACAGAGCGCCAAGAGCCCGGCCACCAAGCCGCCGACTCTGACGTTGCGAAAAACAGTTCCAACAGCAAAAAAGAGGAGGCATACCGCGATCCAGGGCATGTCGGTGATCTGCCACCAAGGTTGGTGGCCGGGACCATCCACGAAGTTGCGGAACAGGAATGAGAAAGGCCATCTCACGATGTCCAGCAGCCACTCCAGGTTGAGGTCAACCCATCTGACCATTTGCTCGACCCAAGCCCCGAAAGGCACCTCCCACTGGTCCAGAACCCTGTTGTCGGTGATAGCGGGAGACTCCGAGACGGCCAACAGATTCGGCGGGCTCATAGGAAGACTTCCCGCTCGAAATCATCGATGAGGCTTTCGACCCGGCCCATCTCCTCCATGATGTGGCGAGGGTCGAGGTTCCCGACCAGCAGCCCCGCCTCATCGCATACTGCGATGGAAAGCCCGCGGCCCGCAACGGCATACACCTCGTTGAGCCGGTCGTTGGGGCCGCAGCGGTCGAAGTCGGTGCGCAGCGCCGGGGCCAGATCAGTGGTTCCCATGCTCGCCGCCCGGGCCGCGTCATCCACCGTGAGCAGGTGCGTGGGCACCCCCTCGGGGTCGAGCACAAAAGCACCTATGCGGTTGCCCATCACGCTGAGGGCTTCAGCGATGGTGGCGTCGTCATCGACGGGGGCGGGCGGTTGCATCACCTCGTGAACCTGAATAACACGGCCCTGGTCGACGTCCTGCACGAACTCGGCCACATACCCCGTGGCCGGTTCGGTGAGAATCTCCTCGGGGGTGCCGATCTGCACGACGGCGCCGTCTTTCATGATGCACACCCGGTCGCCGATGCGGAGCGCCTCGTTCAGATCGTGGGTGATGAACAAGATGGTCTTGTGAAGCTCGCTTTGGATTTGCAGCAACTCGTCCTGCATCTGACGGCGGATCAGCGGGTCGAGCGCACTGAAGGCTTCGTCCATCAGCAGTATTTCGGGATCCGAAGCCAGCGCTCGGGCCAGACCCACCCGCTGCTGCATGCCGCCGGAGAGCTCCGACGGCATGTTCTGCGAATAGGCGTCGAGGCCGACGAGGGCCAGCGCGCCCATAGCCGCTTCGTTGCGGGCGGCCTTGTCCACGCCCTGAACCTTGAGGCCGTAGCCCACGTTGTCGATGACATTGCGGTGGGGGAACAGCGCGAAGTGCTGGAAGACCATGCCCATGTGGCGGCGGCGAAACGCCTGAAGCTCTGAGCCTTGGAGCGTCTGCACGTCGACGCCATCGACCATGACGGTGCCGGCGGTGATGTTGTGAAGTTTATTGACGGTGCGGATGGCCGTGGACTTGCCCGACCCCGACAAGCCCATCACCACGAATATCTCGCCTTTGGACACTGAGAAAGACACATTGTGCAGACCGATCACATGCCCGGTCTCGGCCTGCACTTCGTCTTTGCCCATCCCCGAACTCGCCAACTCGAACGCCCTGCCGCGTGGTTGGGGGCCGAAGATCTTGTAGACGCCGTCCAGCACGACGAGATCCTCGCCGCTCTCGTCGCCCCCCTGTGCCATAGAATCCCTTCCGCCGGTCAACGCGTTGCCACCGTAGTGCGTCCCATCGGTTCGTTCTCTCAGGCTCAGATTCTTGAACGAGTCAATGCCGCCGGCGGAGGCGGCGGGCGTGGGCTTCAAGCTGTTTGCGCTGCTTGCGGGTGAGGCTGTCCAACCCTTGGCTGGCCACCTGATCGAGCAGGGCATCGATCTCGGGGGAGACCGACTCGTCACGGGTTGGGACGGCCCGCAGATAGTCGCGACTCCGAGACCGGCGACGAGACTTTGCGCGGTCAGCGCGAGCCGACGATTGCCTGGAGCTCGGCGCCAGCGAAAGTTTGGGAATCCATGTGAGGTTGGTGGCGTAGCCGAACGCCCGAATGCCCAGCAGAGCCACCGACACCGTGCAGGCCAGCACGATGAGCGAATACTCGTCTCGGTTGCCGAGAGCCTGGAGGGTATCGAGCCCGACGACGACCACCGCGATGACCCACCCGGGGATGCCGGGCCAGAACCGGGCCTGGGCGTACTGGGCGGCGAAGGCCACCAACACCCCGACTTCCACCATTCGCAGGCCCGCCGCATAGCCATCTATGCCGGCTGCTGCCTCCACCGCAGTCACGATCACGGAAGGGACGAGCGTCAGGCAAACGAGGAAGAACGCGAACCGCCAGCGCCCCAGCAGCGATTCAAGCTGAGATCCCAACATGTAGAAGATGGCGAACAAGATGATCGTCCAGAAATCGGGTTCGTTGGGGATGGGCCAGGTAATCAGCCGCCAGACGTCTCCTTCCTGCACGCTTCCGAGCGAGTAGCTCTCCGAAACCAGCACCAACTCGCGAAAAATGGGCCCGAACCGGCCTTCAACCCCCCAGATGATCATGGAAACCACACCGAGGCCGACCACAAAAGCGGTGGTCGACACCGGAAATCCCCCAATGCGGAACCAGGGGTCATCGCTGTAGCCGAAGCGCCTCGAGAAGTGCATGGTCTATTGGTGGCGCATGGCGTGGGCCAGTTCGGCGTCGAAGTCGAGTGGGGGCAGCGGGCCGGTTTCGATGATGAGCGATGCCAGGGCGGCGGGGGCTTCGAAGGGCGGCTGGTAGTCGTCGCACACGGGGAAGGGGCGGCTATAGCCCACGGTGAGAAAGGCGCCGTCGGGGGACCAGTTCGCGGGCAGGGGGACCGGTTGGGCGCCAGCGCCGATGTCGGCGCCGTCGGCAATGAGCGTCACGGTGAAAAGGCCGCCGGCGGCGGGGGCCAGCACTGCGCTCAGCAGCCGGGTGCCGGCAGGCGCGAGGGCGGCGGCCCGGTACTGGCGCCCGTGCACCACCGCGGTCCATCGGAGCTCGCCGCCGGCCAAAAACATCGCCCAGCCGGAAGTCCAGTCGCCCTGCTCGCAGATGATGCCGGCGGCGGCTGCGGGCAATCCGCCGGGAAAAGCGGCGGTGGCTCGGTAACCGCCGAACTGCACCGGGCCGGAGGTTTCGTGCACCCGGTCGCCGGGCCGCAGCTCGTAACGAGACCGCAGCGACATCCACGGGACGTACATGTGGGCGATCCGGTTCACCGAGGTGTCGTCAATGGGCAAAACCCCATTGCGATCGGCCTCGGCATGCCACAGATCCACCAGTTCAGCAACCTTCTCGGGGTGTTGGCCGGCCAGATTCTGCGACTCGGTGGGATCGGTCACGGTGTCGAACAGCTCCCAGCGGTCGTCGGCGAAGTCATGGCTGCCCGCGATGGCGTTCCGGTCGGCGGCGGTGAGCTGGTTGACGTGGTTGGTGACCGCCTTCCAGCCCTGGTGGTACATGGCCCGGCTGCCCCAGCACTCGTAATACTGGCTGGCGCGGTGGTCGGGAGAGCCGGCATCGTCGAGCACGGTCCTCATGCTGACGCCGTCGAAGGACATCTGCTCCACCCCGCCGAACACGGTCGGGGGCTGCACCCCGGCCAGATCCAGAATGGTGGGCATCACGTCGGTGACGTGGGCGTACTGGTGGCGCAGCTCTCCCCGGGCGGCGATGCGGGCCGGGTCGATCTCATCCCAGGGCTCGACCCACTCCGGCCGGGCCGACAACGCCACATCGGTGGCCACGATTCCCATGTCCTTCTGGCGGCCCAGCACTTCATCACGCCACACGTCCCACCCCCCGTCGAACCGCCCTGCGTAGCGGTCGATCCACTCCTGCGGCGCCTGATGGGGAGCGTGAGGCGTGCCGGTGGCGTACCACATCATGAACGGCCGATCAGGATCGGCCAGCCGCAGGCCGCGCAGATAGGCGATGGCCTGATCGGCCAGATCGGCGTCGAGGTGATACCCCTGCTCCGGCGCGGCCGGCGGCTCGACATAGGTCTGATCCCGTACCAGCTGCGGAGTCCAGTTGTTGGTCTGGCCGTTGAGGAATCCGTAGTAGCGGTCGAAGCCCACCCCGGTGGGCCACATGCGATACGGGCCGGCCGGCCGCTGGTCCCGGGGCGTGAGATGCCACTTCCCCACTGCGAAAGTAGCCCAACCCGCAGCTCCCAGATACTGGGCCAGCGTCCCCGCGGAATCGGGGATCTGGCCGTTGTAGCCGGGGAAGTTCACCGGCAAATCAGTGAGCATGCCCACTCCCACCCGATGGTGATTGCGCCCCGTCAGCAGACAAGCCCGAGTGGGAGAGCAGATCGCGGTGGTATGGAAATTGGTGAACCGCAGACCCCGAGCGGCCAAACCGTCCAAATGAGGCGTGTCGATGTCAGAGCCATAACACCCCAGCTGGGCGAAACCCAGATCATCCAACACGATCACCAGCACACTCGGCGAACCGGCATCATACGGCCGCGGCACCGGCGGCGACGACGACTCGGCCAAAGTAAGCCCCACTCGATACCCCGTCATCAGATCAAAAGATAGGCCATAGCCGATGCGCTAAGACGAGATGAGCTGAAACCCCTCGTAGCCGGCGGCGGCCACTTGATCGCACTTCTCGGCGTAGGGGGGGAAACCGGGCAGGGGCATGAACACTCGGGTCTTGCCGGGGATGTTGGCCCCCAGGTACCAGGAGTTGCAGGTGGGGTAAAGCGTGTAGCTGGCCACCAGGTTCACATGGTCCACCCAGGCTTCGGCAGCCTCCTCGGAGGCTTCGATGTGGCGGTGGCCCTTGGCCCGCATGTAGCTGATGCAGTCGCCGATCCAATCCACATGCTGCTCGATGCACACGATCATGTTGGCCAGCACCGAGGGGCTGCCCGGACCGGTGATGGTGAACATGTTGGGAAAACCGGGCACGCTCAGGCCCAGGTAGGTGCGGGGGCCGGCGTGCCACTGCTCGGCCAATGAAAGCCCGCCGCGACCGCAGACGTCGATGCGGAGCAGCGAGCCGGTCATGGCGTCATACCCGGTGGCGAACACGATCACATCGAGGTCGTGCTCGGTCCCGTCGGCGGTGCACAGGCCGCGGGAGGTGATCTCGGCGATGGTGTTCTCGCTGATGTCCACCAGGGCGACGTTGTCGCGGTTGTAGGTCGCGAAGTAGTCGGTGTCGAGCACCAGCCGCTTGCAGCCGATGTAAGTGGTGGGGATCAGCCGCTCGGCCACCTCGGGATCGGTGACCGTCTCACGGATTTTGGCCTTCACGAAATCAGCGGCCACATGATTGGCCTCGGGATTGCGGGCAATGTCGCCGTAGGCGCCGAGAAAGGCGAAGCCGCCGATCTCCCAGCGGGCGTCGAACTCCTTGAACGCCTCGGTTGCTTCGACGTCGAGCACTGAGCCCTCGTTCCAGTCGAACCGGGCGCCCAGCGCACCCTGCTGGGCTTTGTTCTTCTCCCGCAACCTGCGGTATTCGGCCTTGACCTGCGCCTGCTCTTTCGGGTCGAGGGGGTGGTTTCGGGCCGGAATGGCGTATTGAGGCGTGCGCTGGAACACGGTGAGGTGCTCGGCTGTCTCCGCTATCACCGGGATGGCCTGAATGCCCGAGGAGCCGGTGCCGATCACCCCCACCCGCTTGCCGGCGAAGTCGATGCCCTCCTTGGGATAGCGGCCGGTGTGGCACACCTCGCCCGCGAAGGTGTCGATGCCCGAGATGTCGGGGACGTTGGAAGACGACAGGCAGCCCACCGCGCAGATGAGGTAGTCAGCGGCCACCAGATCGGTGGTCGCCCCGGCCGGGGCGTGGTTGTGGTCGATGTGGTCGATGGCGGCCGCGCTGCTGACGAGCCAGCGGCCGGTGCGGTCGTCGAAGGCCGCCCTGGTGACCTTGGTGTTGAACTGGATATCCTGATACAGGTCGTAGCGCTCGGCCACGTGCTGGGCGTAACGGAGGATCTCAGGCTGCGCCGGATAGCGCTCGGTCCACTCCCACTCCTGCGCCAGCTCAGGATCGAAGCTGTAGCAGTACTCCAGGCTCTCCACATCACAACGGGCACCGGGATAGCGATTCCAGTACCAGGTGCCGCCCACGTCGTCGCCGGTCTCATAGACCTTGGCGGACAGCCCCAACCGGCGAAGCTTGTACAGCATGTAGATGCCCGCAAATCCAGCACCGATGACCACGGCGTCGTAGTGAACGAGGTCTTGGGTGTCGGCGGTCACGGATATGGGAAGGTGGACTCGAACGGAAGGGTCAGGCGGCGGGACGCAGCTTGTAGCGAACCGGCAGCTTCTTGGCGCCGACGATGAGATTGGACTCAGTGCGAACCACCGGCCCCGCGGGCTCGATCTCAACCACCCGTTCGGCCAACTGGGTGATGAGCGCCTGGGTGCTGGCCCGAGCCAAATGCGCGCCCAGGCAATAGTGCTCGGCCCAGCCGAATCCCAGATGGCGGTTGGGGTGGCGACCGATGTCAAAATCATGGGGCCGGTCGAACACCGTCTCGTCCCGATTGCCCGAGGCGTAGAACAGCACCAAGAAGTCGCCTTCTTTCACTGGCTGCCCGGCGACGGTGACGTCGGCGAGGGCAGTGCGCTTCATGTAGTTGACCGGCGCAGACCAGCGGATGACCTCTTCCACCGCGCTTTTGGCCAGCTCCGGATTCTCTCTGAGGCGCTGAAACTGATCGGGGTAGGCTAAGAACGCCTCAAGCGCGCCCGAAAGGCCGTTGCGAGTGGTGTCGTGTCCGGCCACGAACACGATGAGGTAGTAGCCAAACGTCTCAATCACGCCCAGCGGCTCGCCCGTCGGGAGATGGGCATGGGCGAGCATGGAGGCTAAATCTTGGGTGGGGTTCGTCCTGCGGTCTTTGATGATGCGGTCGAACATGGCGTAGAACTCCATGCCCACTTCCTGGCTGGCCTCATAGCGGCTGCCGGCTGATCGGCGATAGTCGGGGTCATCGCCGGCCAGCAGCTGCTGGGTGAGCACCAGGAGGCGCTCCTCGTCCTCGCGGTCGATGCCCAAGATGGTGGCCAGCACGCGCAGCGGATGACGCTGGGCGATGATGTCCACAAAATCGCATTCGCCCTCGTCACCGAGGCTGTCGAGCAGGGCTTTGGCGCTGTCGTTGACGATCTGGTCAAGTTGGCTGATTCCCCGAGGGGTGAAGAAGCCGCTGGCCACTTTGCGGTAGAGCCGGTGATCGGGCGGATCCATGCTGATGATGGTGCGCATGTTGACCACGATGCTCTCGCCCTTCGCCTGGTCGGCCACCTGCTGGTCGCTGAGCACCGTGATGTTGCCGGCCTCGTTGCTGAACAGCTCGGGCTGGGTGGAAACCTCAATGATGTCGGCGTGGCGGGTGACGGCCCAGAAGTTCTGAAAGCCGTCGGGCTCGCACCAGTGCACAGGGAAGCTTTGGCGCATCTGGGTCAACAGCTCATGGGGTTGGCCGTTCTGGCCGTAGCGCTGGGGCGAGATGAGATCGAGAGGATCGACGTCCACGCTGCAAACGTTAGTGCAACCCCTTACCGGCTCAATATTCCACTGCGCTGGATTATGTCCTCTGAGCCTTCGAAACCGCCGCCTAGAGCATCGAAATCCACCGAGCCGATGGACAGAGCGGAGAGCGGGGGCAAGACGGGGTTGGGCTCGACGCCCGCCGCGAGGGGGTACTCATAAGTGTTCGAGGTGAAGTAGCGCTGCGCCGGCGCTGACAGCAGGTAGGCGATGAGGCTTTGGGCTGCTGGCCGGTCGGCCGCATTCTTGGTCATGGTGGCTGCCGTGATAACCAGCAGCGATCCGATGTCCTGATCGGCCAGGTCGTAGTTGGCCGCACGATGATCCTGTCCAGCCGACTCGGCGTCGGCGGCCAGCCGGTAGTTGTAGTAGTGGTTGACCAGACCCATATCGATCTCACCCCTGGCCACGGCCTCCACGATGGCCACATTGTTGGGGTAGTAGCGAGCGTCGTTGGCCACCATGTCGCGCAGCCACCCGGTGGCCTCGTCATCGCCGTACTGGTCGCGGAACACCGTGAACCAGTCCACAAACGATCCGTTGGTGGCCGGTATGGCCACCCGCCCCCGCCACTTTGGCCCCGTGAGGTCGAAAACCGAGGAGGGCAAGTCCGAGGAGGGCACGGTGTCGAGGTTGTGGACCAGCACCCGCTTGCGGCCAGAGAACCCGATCCAGGTGCCGCTGTCCCCCCGGTGGTCATCGTCAACCAGATTCAGCACGCTGGAGTCCATGGAGCTGAGCAGGCCCTTCGACTCCAAGAACCCCACCGGACCGGGCGAGCGTGAAATGAACACATCGGCTTCAGTTCGGTCGCCTTCGGTGTCGACCAAAAGGGCCAAGTCGGTGGAGGAGCCCCAGCGAACCCGGACCGATATGCCGCTCTCGCAGGCGAACGCGTCATACACGGGCTTCATCAGGTTCTCGCTCCGACCGGAGTAGACGGTGACCGACGAACCGGTGTCGTCGGCGCAGTCGCCGTCGTAGACAGTGGCGGCGACGCCCTCGAGTTTCGTGCCGCCGCCGCAAGCCGCAGCCAACAAGGCCAATGCGAGCAGCGGGCCAACCAGGCCGATACGGGGGCTGATGCGGAGGGGGCTGATACGGGAAATCTTCATCATGGGCGGCACACCCTACAGTGGTCCGCCCTGGCTATCAAGTTAGCCTAACAATAGATGTGCGGGGATTAGAACCCCACGCTATGCCGCCGGCTTGACCGCCTTCCAGCGCAGCGGCAGCTCGACGTAGCCGTCGATGAGGCTGGAGTGCAGACGGGGCAGGCTGCGGGGATCGTCCACCCCCAGCTCCAAGCCCTCGAAGCGTCCGATCACAGCCTCGAACATCATCTTGGCCTCCAAGCGGGCGAGCGACGCCCCCAAACAGAAGTGTGGCCCGCCCGCACCGAAAGCCACATGCCCGCTGGCGTCACGGGTGACGTCGAGGACGTCGGGATCGTCGAAAGCCCGCTCGTCCCGGTTGGCCGAGGAGTACCAGATCACCACCGGCTGGCCGGCTTTGATCTCTTTGCCCCCCACCACGGTGTCGCTGCTGGGGCGGCGCACAAACTGCATGACCGGAGTGGTGTAGCGCAACAGCTCTTCCACCGCGTTCGGAATCAGAGACATATCGTCCCTGAGCAGCTGCATCTGGTCGGGGTTGCGGATCAGCTCCAGCGTCCCCGTGGTGATCAGGTTGCGGGTGGTCTCCGAGCCGGCGTTTTGGAGCAGCATGAAGAACACGTCGATCTGCATCTGATTGAGCGATTCCCCGTTGATCTCGGCTTCCATCAGCACGCTGATGAGGTCGTCGTGGGGCTCGGTCTTGCGGATCTCGCACATCTGGTCGGCATAGGCGAACATCGCCGCCCCGGCCGCCGCCATCTCCTCGATGGTGTATTTCTCGTCGAACCCGAACGTCGTCTCGGTCCAGTGGAAGACCTGACGGCGGTCTTCTTCGGGCACGCCCACCAAGTCGGCGATCACCTGCAAGGGCAACTCCACCGCGATCTCATTGACCATCTCACAGCTCGTTTTGTCCGACACCTGATCCACGAGCCGGTCGACCTGGGCTTGGATCTTGGCCTCCAAATCCCTCACCCGACGCGGAGTGAACCCCCGGTTGACCAGCTTTCGCATCTTGGTGTGATCGGGAGGGTCCAGGCTGATGAGGAACTGCGAGTTGGAGCCATCGTCCACTGAAGGGGCCCGGTCGCCGGACAGAAACGGATTGGGCTGGTTCTTGAAGCAATCCGAGTCGCGCGACACGCGCTGCACATCGTCGTGGCGGGTGACGTTCCAGAAGCCGCCCCACACTGGGTGCTCACACCAGAACACCGGCTCGGCATCGCGCATGCGCCGGAAATAGTCGTAGGGAAACCCTGCTTTGAAGGTTTCGGGATTCCACAACTCCAGTGCTTCCATCTGCGTCTCCTCAACTCCCTACTTCGCGGGCTTGCGGCCGACCACGGCGATCGAGACGGTGCTCATCATGACAAATCCGGGCTCTCGAACCTGCGCCAGAGCAGTCTCGCCCTCGGTGGGGGTCACCAGTCCAGCCTCCACCAGCCGGGGTATGGCCCGCTCCAGGGCCATGAACCACCACTCCCCTTCCGGCTCTTGGGGCCGCATGGCCCACACGTCGCCGACGACGTCGACGTCGAGTGCTCCCAAGTCGCGAAAACGACCCACCAGCTGCACCCCATAGTCGGCGTCCCGCCACTGGGTGGTCACCCCCGAGGACACATAGCGGTGGACGGTGGCATAAGGCTCGGGCAGCGACTGCTGGGCGAAAGATCCGAAGGCGCCGTCCTCGGCCACCAGCCAACCGCCGGGGACCAATGCCTTCCACAGCTTCTCAATCACCTGGTCGCGCTCGGGCAGATGCTGGAGAACAGCGCGGGCGTGGACGAGGTCGAAGGCCGATTCGGGAACCGGGTCATTCGCCACGTCGTGTTGTTCCACCACCACGTTGGGCAGTGTCGGACAGTGGAACTGGAGGTCGACATCGGTAGACCACACCGCGCCATCGGGGCCCGTTCGCTTGCCCAGCCAAGCCGACACCGAACCGGCGCCGGCGCCCACCTCCCAGCACCGCCAACCGGTGCTCAGCCCCGTGCCATTCAGTATGCGGCGGGTGCGGGGGTCGCGGGCGGTGGCCAGCATCTCAAGGCGGTTGCGCTCGATCTCCACCTCTTCGTCGCGAACCCCGTATCGATCCTCTGCCATGGGTGCTTCCCCCTGTCTCCGGTGACGACCGCTCAGATCTCGGGCAACCCCGTGCTTGTCCTCTTTCTCCGGTGGCGGCATAGCGTATCGTCGCATCGTGAGCGAGCGCTCAGAGGACACCCCGGAACAAGCGGCCTTCCGAGCAGAGGTGCGGGCCTGGCTGGCGGCCCGCGCGCCCCTGCGGGAAAACGGTGACGGTTGGTCCACCCGCACCACCCACGCCGATGCCGAGGCCGAGAAGGCTCACATGGACCGCTGCCGGGCATGGCAGAGAGAGCTGTACGACGGCGGATGGGCCGCCATCGACTGGCCGGTTGACCAAGGCGGCCGGGGCGGCGAGCGCTGGCAACAACAGACCTTCCAGCAAGAGGCCGCCCGATTCGACGTCACCAGCGGCTTCCTCGCCGCCGGCATTGCCTTGGCCGGCCCGGCCATCGGGCGCTTCGGCGCCGACGAGCAGAAAGCCCGTCACCTCAAGCCGATGCTGCGGGGGGAAGCAGTGTGGTGCCAGCTCTTCAGCGAGCCCGGCGCCGGGTCGGATCTCGCCAACCTCTCGACGAGGGCCGAGCGGGACGGCGACGAGTTCGTGGTGAGCGGGCAGAAGGTGTGGAACTCCTCAGCCCACCTGTCGGACTGGGGAATCCTGTTGGCCCGCACCGACCCAGACGCTCCCAAGCACAAGGGGATCACTTTTTTCCTGCTGGACATGGCCACACCGGGCGTGGACCCTCGTCCCATTCGAACCATCAACGGGTCGGCCCATTTCAACGAAGTGTTCTTGAGCGATGTGCGGATCCCCGCCGACAACGTGGTCGGCGAGGTGAACCGCGGCTGGGCGGTGGCCCGGCTGGTGTTGGCCAACGAGTCGACCATGATCGGCGGCGGCATGGACCGGGTCGACAGCGCGGCCAACCTGATCGCCCTGGCCCGGCGATGGGGCGCAGCCCAAGATCCCATGGTTCGCCAGAAACTGGCCCAGGCCTACACCAAAGAACGGCTGCTGGACTGGATGGGGCGACGGATGCAAACAGATGTGCGACGGGGTCGGCAGCCTGCTTTCGACGGCTCGGTGCTGAAGGTGTACTGGTCGGAAAGCCGCCGTGATCGGGGCAACCTCGGCGTAGGAATGCTCGGGGGCTACGGGGTGGCCGGTGATCACGCCGACACCGAGGTGTGGGCCAACGAGGCGCTGAACCGGTTCTGGGGGTCGATCGGAGGGGGCACCGACGAGGTGCATCGCAACAACATGGCTGAGCGGGTGCTCGGTTTGCCCCCCGAGCCACGGGTGGACAAGAGCGTGCCGTGGCGGGAACAAGTGGGCGGCCCGATCAAATGACTCCCCTCCCGGACGAGCGGTGGCCGGTGGCGGTGACAGCAGTAGGGTGGATGCAGCATGGCTGACCAAGCCAAATTCGCCGATCAGGCCATGGTCTATATGGACCAGCTCTACTCGGCCGCCCGGCGGATGACCCGCAACCCCGCCGACGCTGAGGATTTGGTGCAGGAAACCTATCTGCGAGCCTATCGGGGCTTCGGCAACTTCCAGGAGGGCACCAACCTGCGGGCATGGCTGTTCCGCATCCTCACCAACGCATTCATCAACTCCTATCGGAGCAAGCAGCGCAAGCCGAAGTCTGTGGATCTGGCCGGTGTCGAAGATCTCTATCTCCACCAGCGGCTGGGGGGCGACACCAAAGCCGTCTTGGGCGCTAGCGCCGAAGACGTGCTGATGGACTCGATCACCGAGTCGGAAATCGTGGAAGCACTGGAGTCGCTGCCCGAGGAGTACCGGATCACTGTGCTTTTGGCCGATGTGGAGGGCTTTGCCTACAAGGAGATCGCCGAAATTCTGGACGTGCCCATCGGCACGGTCATGAGCAGGCTCCATCGGGGAAGAAAAACGCTGCAAAAGCGGTTGTTGGAGTTCGCCAGAGCAAGAGGCTGGGTGGATCCATCCGGCCCCGACCGAGCGCCGGCGCAGGCTGGCATCTGATTTCCGGAGGCACTGAGATGAGAAGCGATCAGCGTTGCCGAGGAATCCCCAACCAGTGCGACTTCTCACGCCAGCTCATTGCCCGGGCCTTGGACGGCCAACCCACTGTGGATGCCATCAGCCAAGTGCGAGCCGAGTTGGAAAGCTGCCTGCCCTGCGCTCAGATACTCGATGTGGAGGTGCGGTTCAAGCTGGCCATGAGCCAAGCATGCCGGGAATCGGCCCCCGCCTCTTTGCAGATCCGCATCACTGAGACCTTCCAGCGAGTCGTCCTCGACGATTTGGACGTTGAAGACCTCTGAGCGGCACGCCACGAGACCCCCGCCGGTCCGGCATGGAGTCTTGCCAAACCGGGCACTAGGGTGACCCCATGGATTTAATCGCGGCGGTGGTGTGGCATTGGTGGATCGCCCTGTTGTTGGTCATCGGAACGGTTCCCCTGGTCATCGCCACCATTGTCGGCTACTTCACCAAAGTGGTCGCCCCCCGCTACAACAGTCGGCACCGGCGGGAAACCAGATCTCAGCAGTCTGAATAAAGGCGACGGGAATATCGGGTGGTTGAAGCAGACGATCTCGTCGATTGGCGACTGGCCGAGCGAGTAGCGAAGAAGGTCGGCGGTCACGAGCCGTTCATCGACTCCTATCACTATCGCCGTCTCGCCCCAGAGCTAACCGAGCTCACCGCTCAGGCGGAGGAGATGGTGGCAACCGAGACGGGGCTGAAGTCGATGGCGGGGAATGCCCGGGCCCAGGTGACCACTCGGGCCGGATGGGTGGACGCCAACGTGGCTTCTTTCCAGCGGTTGCTGCGCCCGGTGACCGACAAGATGGCCGAGCGGCTTTCACGCTCGTGGTTTGCCCCCATGGCCCAGCGGGTGGGCGGCACAGAGATGGGAGCGGTGTTGGGCTGGATGTCCACCCGGGTGCTGGGTCAGTACGACATGCTGATCATCGAGGACGACCGGCCCGAGGACCAGGACATGGTGTACTACGTGGGCCCCAACGTGATGGCCCTCGAGCACAAGCACGGTTTCGACCCCCGACAATTCCGACTGTGGCTTGCCTTGCACGAGACCACCCACAGGGCGCAGTTCACGGGCATCGAGTGGCTGCGACCCCACTTTCTGGGCCTCGTGCGAGACGCCCTCCAAGCGGCCGAGCCCGACCCCGAGCACTTCAAGCAAGTAGCCCGACAGGTGATTGAAGCTCGCCGCCGGGGCGATGAGCTGCTGGCCGATGGGGGCGTTCCCGCGCTGTTGGCCACTCCGGAGCAGAAGGCGGTGCTCGACCGCATCGGTGGCATGATGAGCTTGCTCGAGGGCCACGGCGACGTCACGATGGACCGCGCCGGCGCCGAGGGCATCCCCGATGCCGCTCACTTCGCCCGAGTGCTGCGCCATCGGCGCAATTCGGCGCGGGGGATGGCCAGGCTGATTCAGCGAGTCATCGGCATCGAAGCCAAACTCAACCAATACGCTGCGGGGGAGGCGTTCATCGAAGCGGTCGAGACCCGAGGCGGTCCCGAACTCCTGAACCGGGTGTGGGAATCGCCTGAGAAGCTGCCCACTATGACTGAGATCCGCAATCCTCAGCAATGGGTCGACCGTATCAACGCCGTCCCGGCGAGGGCCGGCTGAGCGCATCGGCTGGCGGGCGTTCTGGCTCTGTCGGTTCGCCGACCCGCGGCCGCATCGACCGACGCTTCGCACTACATCCGATGATTCCCGCTCTGCTGGCCCGCTGCACTTTCCCCCCGCCGGGCACCGCAGTGGACTGCGCAGTGTCGGGCGGACCGGACTCGCTGGCCCTGCTGGTACTGGCCGCAGAAGCCGGCTGCTCGGTGACCGCCTGGCACGTGGACCACGGCCTGCGGCCCGGCTCGGCTCTCGAAGCCGACGTGGTGGCTGCGGCCGCGGCCCGTTGGGGTGCGGCCTTCGAAGCTCGCGCCGCGCACTGCGACCCCGGCCCCAATCTGGAAGCCCGAGCCCGCCAAGCCCGTTATGGGGTACTCCCCCGAGGGGTGCTCACCGGCCACACCGCCGACGACCAAGCCGAGACGGTGCTGTTGAACCTCATCCGGGGGGCAGGTCCAGACGGCCTTGCCGGCATCGGCCCGGCACGGCGCCCGTTGCTGGGCCTGCGGCGACGCGAGACCCAGACGTTGTGCAAGACCCTCGGTCTAGAACCGGTTCAAGACCCATCCAACCTCGACCCTGGCCACCGCCGCAACCGCATCCGCCACGAGCTGTTGCCGCTGCTCTGCGACATTGCCGACCGCGACGTGGTGCCGATCATCGCCCGGGGTGCAGGCTTGATGGGCGGCATCCGCGACCTCCTCGGCCAATTGGCCGAGGCCATCGATCCCACCGATGCCAAAGCCGTGGCCCAAGCTCCCGCTCCGCTGGCCCAGATGGCACTGCGCCGGTGGATCCAGCGAGAGACCGGCGCCGAACATCCACCCGATGGCGCCGCCATTGGACGCGCCATGGCTGTCGCCCGCAATGAAACTCGATCGGCGGAAATTGGCGGTGGCTGGCGAATCGCTCGATCTTCCCAACGGCTCGGCTTGAAAAGATAGCCAGAACTAGGTTGGCGACGTGTCCAGCGAGGCGGAGACCGGCAACGGCGACCCCGGGCCGATTCTGATCTCCGACGATGAGCTGGCGGCCTGCATCACCGAGCTCGGATCGCGCATCACCGCCGACTACCAAGGCCGGGCACCGCTGATGGTGGGAGTTCTCAAAGGCGCCTTCATGTTCATGGCCGATCTGGCCCGGGCCATCGAGCTGCCGGTGGAGTTCGATTTCATGGCGGTGTCTTCCTATGGCAGCTCAACCCGGACCAGCGGGGTGGTGCGGATCGTCAAAGATCTCGACCTCGACCTCGCCGGGCGTGACGTGATCCTGGTGGAAGACATCATCGACAGCGGCCTGACCCTCAACTACCTCCGCAAAAACCTCGCCGCTCGCAACCCTGCCACCCTGGAGGTGTGCGCCCTGCTCGTTCGCAAGGGCCGCCAATACGAAGATCTCGATCTGCGCTATGTGGGCTTCGAGATCCCACCCGACTTCGTGGTCGGCTACGGCCTCGATGTTGGCGAGCGCTACCGCCAACTTCCCCACATCCGCCAATATCAGCCCAATGGAAACTCATAATATAATTTGAAATACATCTTGATTTGCTGATTGGGATGTGGCAGATTGAGGTCATCGGCACCGCTCGACGGTGCCCATCCCAACCTATCGGGCACAAACCATGCCGATGGCAAGCGAGGATCGCCGGCGCCAGCTTCCCTGGGTGGCGCTTGGGCTGACCGTCACCCTCACCGCCGCGATCATCTTCTCCCTCTGGGCATCCTCGCTCAGCAACCGGACCGCAGTGGCCGCAGCCGGGCGTGACATCCCCGCCGGATCGCCCATCGAGATCGATGATCTGCGGGCCGTTGAAGTGGCCGGCGGGCAAGGTGCGGGATTCGTATCCATGGCTGATCTAGAGGCGGTCGTCGGACGCACCGCCCGGTCGGCCATTCCCGAGGGGGCGATCCTTCACCCCGGGTTGCTGTCAACCAACTCGCCGATCGAGATGGGCATGGCGGTGGTCGGCGCCGTTCTCCATCCCGGTGAATACCCGATTGTGGGCCTCAGCTCCGGCCAGAGGGTCGGTGTGGTTATCGGCGTCGGCGGATACGGGTTCGACCCGCGGGATTCCGCCAGCTGGGACGCAACCTCGAACACGTCGGCCCGGTCCCCCAAAGCCACGGTCGCTGAAGTGAGCGAGTTGTCGGATGCAAGCCGGGGGGCGCTCTTCGTGTCGCTCTTGGCCTCCGCAGACGAAGCCGTGCTCATTGGCAAAGCCGCCGCAGCAGACGAGTTGCGGCTGATCCTGCTGCCTGGAGAACCTCACCGGGCCAACAGAGCGCCTGAGGCAGTGGCTAGAGCAGGCCAATGAGCATCATCGCCGTGGGGAGTGTGAAGGCCAGTCCTGGAGTCACCACTTTGTCGGTGGGGCTGGCAATGTCATGGGCCCCGGTCGCCGGGCGAGGCGCGGTCCTGATCGAAGCGGACGCAGACGGCGGTGTTCTAGCGGCGCGTTTCGGGCTAGCCCCAGCACCCTCGCTGATCGAACTCTCTGCAACGGCCCGACACGAGCTGACCACCGACCGCATCCAAACCAGCTGCCAGCTGCTGGCGGGCACATTGCCCACCCTCGTTGCCCCTGGGTGCGGCGAGACCACTACTGCGGTGCTCACCCCGCTGGCCCGACGGTTGGGCGAGGGGCTCGGGCACCTCGGCGAAATCGATGCCGTGGTGGACGTCGGACGCGTGCGGGTTGGCTCCCCCGCGGGCGATCTGGTCAAACGCTGCGACTTGCTGCTGCTCGTCGCCCGCCCCCGGTTTGACCAACTCGTCCCCCTGGTCCATCAGGCTCGCCGGGTGGTCGCCCAAAACATTCCAACGGCGCTGGTTTGCGTCGGCGACCGGCCTTATCCCCCGACGGAGATGGCCAAGGCATCCCAACTCAACCTCTTGGGCGTGATCGCTCATGAGCCCAAGATGGCTCAGACCTTTGAGCGCGGCCTGTCAGGCGACCAGCGCCATCGCCGGTTGCTGCTGTGGAGAACCCTGGCTGAGCTGGTTCGCCGAATTCAATTCCGCTTGCCCGCCGGCGCCGGCGGACGGGAGGCGGCGTGATGGCTTGTCCGGTGGTGAACCGAGTGCTGAATATGGTCACCCAAAGACTCGAGCAGGCCGAGACCGGCCAACCCGGGAGCCGACTCGAACAGAAGGCCTTAGCAGGGCAATTCCTCCTCGAGGCTCTCGATGTCATAGCCACCGAAAGAACCAGAGCGTTTCTCCCTCCGATAGACAGCGACGAAGAGCTGCGAATCACCGACGAGGTATTGGCCATCTTGTTCGGATTGGGGCCGCTAGAGCGATTGCTAGCCGACGAGTCCGTTGAGAACATAAACATGAACGGCTGTGACACGGTTTGGGTTCACCATGCTGATGGCACCAAACGCAAAGTCGATCCGCTCGTTGAATCAGATGATGAGTTGATCGCCCTCATACGCAAAGCAGCTGCTCATTTGGGTCGCAACGAACGGCGTTTTGACATCGCCAATCCGTTCCTAGATCTGCGACTACTGGATGGATCTCGCCTCAACGCAATCATGGAAGTATCCGAACGACCAGCAGTCTCCATCCGCCGCCATCGGCATCAGCGGGTCACCTTGGACAACCTCCACGATCTCGGCACCATAGACGGTTGTCTCCGTGGTTTTTTAGAGGCAGTGGTAAAAGCTCGAATGAGCATCATCGTATGCGGAGGGACGAACGCCGGAAAAACAACCCTCCTGCGGGCGCTTCTGAATGCTTGTGACCCGAACGAGCGGCTGATTACAATTGAAGATCGGTTAGAGCTATACCTGACTGCTGACAAACCGCGGCACCACGATGTAATCGAACTAGAAACTCGCACCGCCAACATTGAGGGAACCGGCGAGATAACCATGCAGCAGCTGGTGCGAAACGCTCTGGCTATGTCACCGGACCGACTCATTGTAGGAGAAGTGCGAGGCGCTGAAGTCGTGGACATGCTCGCGGCGCTGTCAACCGGAAATGACGGATCGATGTGTACCATTCATGCCAACTCCTCCCAAGCAGCGTTCAGCAAGATCGCCACTTACGCCTTGCGATCAACAGAGCGCATCCCTATTGAAGCCATCAACCGCATGATCGCGGAGAGTATCAACTTCGTAACCCACATAGTCAAAGACCATCTGGGCCACCGCCGTGTGGTCTCAGTGCGAGAAGTTACGGGAAACCGGGCTGGAGAAGTGAGCAGTGTCGAAGTGTTCGCCGCCGAGAGATCACCTAAAAACTCTGGATTGCAACCCTGCACTCGAGATCGGTTGATCAATGTGGGATTCGACCCCGCGTCTCCAATGATGAAAGATGACGTAAAATGACTATGTTGGTGGGAGCGCTGCTCGGTACCGCAATGGGCTGCGGTGCCTTTGGTGCCCTCATAGGCTGGCGCGGTGTACCGCAGAGATCGGAAGTCCGCTCGCTAGGAACCCGAACGCAACGACAACAACACGCCATTGCACCAGTGCTTCGCCCGATTGCAGCAATTGCCAGCGCCGCGGTCGCAATAGGGGCAACTGGGTGGCCCGTTGCCGGGTTCATTGCGGGCATAGCCGGATTCGCGATGCCGACGGCATTCAAAGCCAAGATGGACCGCAACCGAGAAATAGATCGCATGACGGCTCTGGCTACCTGGATAGAAATGGTGCGAGATACCGCCAGCGCGACATCAGGATTGATTGAGGCGCTGAAAACAACAGCGGTGTCGGCGCCAACTGTCGTGCGCGTTCCTGTACGACAGCTTGCTGCCCGAGCAGAACGGGAATCCCTGCCAAAGGCATTAGCAAAGTTCGCCGAGGAGATGGACCATGCAGTTGCTGACTCCATTGTGGCAACTCTTGGGCTTGCAGCCGCTAATCAGATCGGCTCATTACAAGAACATTTGGCTGAAATTGCCGAGAGCACTCGCCAAGAGGTTTCGATGCGCCTGCGAATAGAAACCTCCCGAGCTCGTCAATTCACTTCTGCCCGTTTCATCGCAAGCATTGTGGCAATATTCTCCGCGGGAATGGTATTATTTAGCAGACCATACTTGTCACCATTTGATACCCTATTGGGGCAGGTTATTCTTGCAATTATCGGCGGTCTTTTTCTCGGATCGGGAATTGCTCTCGTAAGAATGAGTCGTTTCAACAGTCCGCCTCGTATTCTCAATCTAACCGGCACTCCGATCACCATCGATGAACGATAACAATGATCATTGGCCTCGCTCTTGGAACAGTCATAGGGGTCGGACTCGCTGTTGCTTTCTGGGGATTCTTTCCCCCGCGAAAGCCATTGAACATCCGACTCAATGAACTCGAACAGTTTGATGACAGCCATAATTCAAAAAGCATACTACGCCATCGTCTTGGCTCAGTAGCTGCAAAGCTCTCCTGGCATGGAGGGTCGCGCCGTCACCGAGTAGAACGCGACCTGAGGATTGTAGGTCAAAGCGCTGAAGAGATGGCCGTGACCAAGCTGGTTATGTTGCTGTTAGGCGTAGGATTGCCTATTGGAGTGTGGATCATCTCATGGCTTGGTCATGTATGGATCTCCCCCACACTCGTGGCAACAGCATCTCTCTTAACAGGAGGATTACTTTTTGTTGTGCCCGATTTATCATTGCGCGAAAGAGCTCGAAATCGACACCGTGAACTGCTTCAGCAGATTAGTGTATACTTGGATTTAGTGAGCCTCCATCTAGCGGGAGGTGCAGGATTAGATCGAGCGCTAGAAGAGTCAGCTGCACAGGGAATGGCATGGGGTTTTGTAGAATTCAAACGAGTACTTGCACAAGCAAAGTTGACCAATGAGTCTCCATGGACTGCATTTGAAAAACTAGGACAAGAGCTTGGCTCTCCTGAACTTGAAGAACTGGGCTCATGGCTCTTTCTAGCCGGATACTCTGGATCGCGAGTGCGATCCTCTCTGCAAATCAAAGCTCGAGGATTGCGAGAGCGAGCTCTGCACGAGGCTGAGACTCGAGCTCAACAAGCTACGGAACGCATGTCGCTGCCAGTGGTGCTCATGTTCTCAGGCTTTCTCGGACTGATCGGCTATCCAGCCTTGGCTGCGCTTACTAGCGCATGAGTAAGACCCCGCTTACCCCTTCTCAACATATAAGGAGACAGAAATGAAAACAGGAATCAAGCTCTACTTATTGGTATCCACAGCGAAAAACGCGCTCGAAAAACGAATTCGCGCGGCTTGGAAATGTGAGCAGGGTGATGTGACGTCAACGGTGATCATGATTGCTGTCCTCGTTGCCGCCGCAGTGGCAGCCGGCGTGGTCATCACTAATTACATATCTGGCCAAACCAGCAAGATCAGCTGAGCGAGCCTGATCAAAGCATGAAACGCGAGCGTGGAGAAGTGACCACCACCGTCTTGGCCGTTCCCATTGCCATGTTCCTGATCTTTATCACTATCCAAGCTGCCTTAGTGTTTCACGCCCGATCCGTGGTTGATGCTGCAGCTCAAAATGGTGCTCTAGCGGGCCAAAGTGAAATGGGAACCGAAGCCGCAGTGCATTCCGCCGTCTGGTCAATAATAGGACCAAGCGAAAAAAATCTGCTATCGGACATGGAAATCGCCATTGAAACGAATCCAAGCCGCTTGTCAGTTACGGTGCATGCCACCGTCAAGTCGCTGATCCCTGGATTTGCTCCGAAAATCGCCTCTACTGCTGCCGGTCCTCGAGAGGTCTTCATCTCACGGAGCCGACGATGAACGACCAAACCCAGCCGTACCGGCTAGTCGGTGAAACAGCAGAGCGTGGCAGCAGCATGGTCGAACTAACCCTCTTCACCCCGATTATGGTCGCTCTCCTGTTCTTTGTGATCGCGGCAGGCCGTGTGGGAACGATTCAAAGCAAATTAACTGCTGCTGCTAGCGGCGCTGCTCGCGCCGCCGCCCAGCACCAGTCAATCCCAACAGCCCAAGCAGCCGCCACGATGACGGCCGAAGCCTCCTTGCGTCATTCGGATCTAGGTTGTGCGAACGGGCCGAAAGTGTACTTCCAAGAGTTGAACCTGAGCCCTGGCGGCAAAGTCATGCTGCGAATCTCATGCGCCGTGCGACTATCGGATCTAGCCTTGCCCGGATTGCCCGGCAATTTGGAGGTGTCCGCGGCTTCGGTGTCAGTGGTGGACCGCTATCGAAGCGAAAGCGCTTCGCCATGACCAGCGTCATCGCACAAGAACGTTTCTGCAATGGCAAGACCACAAGAAACAGCCAGTGCGGCCAAGTCACCGTGGTGTTCGTAATCCTGGCCCCAGTCTTGATCATGCTCGGAGGACTGACATACGACGGCGCCCAACTTCTGAACGCCAGACGAGAGGCATTCACATTGGCCGCCGAAGCAGCCAGAGCCGGGGCTCAGGCCATCTCTGTCGAAACTGTCTATCGGGACACAAACAGTATGAACGTGGATTTAGCGCGAGCTCGAATCGCCACTTCAGAATTTCTCGGCCCGCAGGCTGACTGGTCCCTTTCCGTGACAAACGACACGGTCACAACCACTGTTTGGCACCGCCAGCCTCTTCAATTCTTGTCATTGTTCGGAATCGATTCGCGCCGAGTGGCCGGCACCGCCACCGCTCGCGCGGTCAGAGGAATACAGACCGGAGACGATCTATGAAGCCGAACGAAGAGCTGCGTACCGAAATCCTCCACGGATTGACCGCGGCCGGAGCGCTGTGCGGACTGCTGATGGGGGTGCCGCTTTTGCTGATCTTCGGTGTCGGTTGGCCACTACCCGCTGGAATGCCATCAGGAGCAGAAGTGCTCGCCGCCTTCAAGACCGGAACGATTTCTCCCTCCATGATCTTGAAACCTATCTCAGTGGTGGTGTGGCTCCTCTGGTTGCAGATGACATCTGGGGTGGGAGTCGAGCTTTGGGCACACCTGAACGGTCGAGTAGCCCCCCGAGTCTCTGTCATTCCCCTGTTCATGCAGCGCTTGTCAGCCCGACTCATGGGCACGATCCTCCTCGTCGCTCTCTCAGTCCAACAGCCCGCAGCAGCGCTGGACGATAACCAAGAACTTCTTTCCCCGCCCACGATGGAATTAGGCAGCGGTCAGTCACAGACCGTTGAATCCTCCGTCGAAAGCTCTCTCACAAACCCCGCTTCAAGAATCAACGATGTCATGGCGCAAGATTTTCTTGATCCTGTTCCTCTTCTTCACACTGTGGAGCGGCGCGACAGCCTTCGAGCGCTAGCGGCGCGGTATTTGGGAGACCCAAACCGATGGACTGAAGTGTTCGTCCTCAACCAGGGACAAATCCAAGAGGACGGGGAATCGCTGACCGATCCAGCACGGCTTCGGCCCGGATGGAAACTGATCATGCCCACCGATGCCCAGCTTCCGACTGCCGGGGCATCTGCTTTTGATGAGATGGCAAATAGCGCCGACGCGCCAGTCCCGGAAACAGAAGATCTAGCTGCCCACCAAGACTCTGTCAACGGATCCGAACATTTCACAGTCACTGTGCAAGAGGGGGATACTTTATGGGATCTGGCGGAACATCATCTCAAAGATCCCGAAAGGTGGGTCGAGATCCTCGACCACAACCAGGACGTTATCCAAGATCCCGACATGATCTTGCCGGGATGGCAGCTCCAAGTGCCAGCCCAGGACAGCAAACCCAGCATAGTTCAGCTACCAATCCAACCATGGCCTGAACCAGTCGACTCTGGTGTCTTGAGCCGAAACGTCCGAGACGCATCAGACGAAGGCCAACCCCTCCGCCGCGTCGAACCCCGCCAAATTGTCGCCCCCGTTGCGGCGTTCACAACCGCCAAGCCCACGGTGGTGGCTAACATCGCAGCACCCACCGCCGAAGCTCGCCCCGAAAGTCAGACAACGCCCAGCAAACAAACAATGCTGGCGATAGGAGGGCTCGGGGTGTTCGTCAGCAGCCTCAGCTGGGTGCTTGTCCGACTGCGGAAAACCCAGCGGCGGCGCTTGCCGAGCGGTCGAATGCCCGTCGCCCTTTCCCATGACGCTGCACACTTAGACCAGCAATTGCAGGCGGTCGCCGATTCCGACAACGCCCTCTTCTTGGACGCCGCTTTGAGAGTCATGTCCTCTCGAGTGGGCGGCAATACACCACCCGAGATCATCGGCGTGACCCATGACACCGAAAGCGCATCTGTTCATCTCAGACACCCGGCGGATGCACCCCCTGGATTTCATCCCAGCAATAACAGCATGACCTGGACTCTGCGAAGGGGTGCTGGGCTGGAGGCGCTACTGGCTGAGGCTGATGACGTGCCCGCTCCGTTGCCGGCATTGGCCGCAGCAGGAACAAGTGATGGCCGCGAATGCCTGTTGAACCTCGAGCACATGGTCGCGCTGAGCCTGCATGGGGACCCGGCGCTCGTTGCCGATTTCTGCATTGCCATCGCCACTCAGCTGGCCAGCAGCCACCTCGCTGACGATCTGACAGTGATCTGTGTGGGTTTCGGCCAAGAGCTGACCGTGTTTGAAAGGGTGGAACATGTGCCCGATGTCGCCGCGGCTCTCGAGCGGCTCCAGCATCACAAGCGTCAACACCAAGCCTTGCTCGGGAACCATCCCCCTCTGGTCGCCAGCAGGATTGGCACTAGCGGCGACTATTCACAGCCGATCGTGGTGCTGGCCCCCGACAGGCTGGCCGAAGAAGAGGCTACTCAAGTTCTCGGCGCTTGCGTTTCGCCGGTCTGTGTCGTGGCCCACGGACTCCAAGGTGCCGCCTGGTCGGGGCACTTCGACGGCGACAACCTTCTGCTGGAGCCGATCGGCCTGCGGCTGAAGGCCCACTGTCTGTCGGGTGCCGCTTCTGCCGCCATCGCCGAATTAGCGGAAAACACCGCGGGCGCAGAGCAGCTTTCACCGCGGTGGACAGGGCGCCAGCACAACTCCGACATTGACTTCCCATTAGGAGCGGAATACGACCACCGGGAAAATCCGGGCATTGAAGTGCGAGTGTTGGGTCCGGTGGAAGTGATCGGCGCCAAGCAGCCGTTTGCCTCCCGGCGAGCCCTCGACCTGGTGGCGTTCTTGGCTTTCCATCCCGAGGGAGCTGACCGAGATCAGATGAAAGCTCAGCTGTGGCCGCCAGACCATCCGCCATCCAATTCAACTCTCGCCAACACCATCAGCCGCGCCCGCAAAGCCTTGGGAGCAGACGACGACGGCAAGCCATATTTGCCGCGCGCGAACTCAAATGGGATATACCGACTGCACGAAGGAATTGAAACTGATGTGGATAGGTTCAAGGCCTTGGTGGACGCCGCTCGCGACGAGCCCGGGCCGCGGGGTCAAAGTTGTCTCCGAACGGCTCTGAAACTCGTGCGGGGAACTCCGTTCACCGGCGGCGGCGGGGATATGTACCGATGGGCCGATTTCGGACTTCGCACCCAGATCGAATGCTTGGTGGACACTGCGGCCCATGAACTGGCCAGTAGATGCATCGACGCAGGCGATCTCTCCGGCGCAGCCAGCGCGGCCATGACCAGTCTTCGGCTGGTGGGGGTGTGCGAGCAGTGCTACCGATGGCGGCTTATAGCCGCGGCCGACAACCCCACGGAGATGCGCAAGATCATGGCCGAGCTGGACAACTTGTTGAAACGGGAAAGTCCTCAGGGTGGCCCCGATGACCTGGTTCGCTCTAACCTGCTGGAACTCAGCCAGCAGCTGATGTCGGGCCACAAGACCTTCAACTAGGTTCTGGGCAACTAGCTTCTGGGCAACTAGCTTCTGGGCCCTTCAGCGTCCCTGTCAAAGAGCGACCAGCCCCCAATATCGGATATGACACATCCCGGCGATAGTCTGCACTCCTATGGCTGATGCCGCTGAGCCGAAGGAAGAACCGACCGCGGCCTCAATTCTGGGGCTTTCAGAAGACTGGCCAGAGCAGGCTGCCGATGCCGTTGTGAACGCCGTGGACAAGGTCCGCGGGGTGACCACCGGTCCAGTGGTCAGCTTCACTCGCCTATTGGCCTATCTCATCTTTGGGGTGTTTCCCCTGGTTATCGTGCTAGTGCTAGGTCTTATCGCCGCAGTGCGCGGGTTGGAGGTGGCTCTCGGCCGGGCATGGGCAGCCCACGGCATACTCGGCCTGATCTTCGTTTCGCTCGGTGCTTACGCCTGGTCAAGGCGGCCTTCATGACCGACGTTCGCCGCGTGATCATCATCGGTTCAGGGCCAGCTGGGCTGACCGCAGCCATCTATTCGGCGCGTGCCAACCTCGCCCCTTTGGTCATTGAAGGCGAACCGTCGTCCACCAGCGACCAGCCCGGCGGGCAGCTGATGCTCACCACCGATGTGGAGAACTATCCCGGCTTCCCCGAGGGCATCATGGGCCCAGAGCTGATGCTCAATTTCCGAGAGCAGGCCCAGCGATTCGGCGCGGAGATGCTCACCGACAAAGTCACCCGGGTCGATTTGTCGGGACCGCCCCATGGCGTTTGGGTCGGAGATCCCAATGCGCCCGAGCCCACCTATCGGACATGGGCGGTCATCGTGTCCACCGGCGCTCGGTCGCTCATGTTGGGGCTCGAAGCCGAGGAGCGGCTCATCGGTCACGGTCTCTCCACTTGCGCCACTTGTGATGGATTCTTCTTCCGCGATCAGCACATCGCCGTGGTCGGGGGCGGAGATTCTGCCATGGAGGAAGCCACTTTTTTAACTCGTTTTACCTCGAAAGTTACGGTTATACATCGAAGAGACGAGTTAAGAGCCTCGAAAATCATGCAAGAACGCGCTTTCGCCAACAGTCGCATCGAGTTCTTGTGGAACAGCGCAGTAACCGACATCCGCGGCGAGGACAAGGTCACAGGCGTTGCCGTGCAGAACACGGTCACCGGAGAGTCTTCGGTGTTAGACGTGACCGGACTGTTCATTGCCATCGGCCACCGACCCAATACCGACCTGTTCGAAGGGCAATTGAAGCGCAAGGAGAACGGGTACCTCATTACCGAGTCTGACTCCAGCCGAACTGAAATTGAAGGGGTGTTCGCCTGCGGAGACGTGCAAGATGACTACTACCGCCAGGCAGTGACTGCGGCTGGTTCAGGCTGCATGGCGGCCATTGACACTGAACGGTGGCTGGAGTCGGCTGGACACGGTTAAACCGTGTGGCCGCTGATAGGCTGCTCTGTGCTGTCCGATGCAAATGAAGGGACCACCAAAGATGGCCGAAAGCATCACCACGCTCACCAATGAGACCTTTGACGAGGTGATCAAAAGCGCCGAGCTGCCGGTTGTTGTCGATTTCTGGGCTGAGTGGTGTGGCCCATGCAAGATGATCGCTCCCATCCTCGACGAGATCGCCGTCGAACAAGCCGGAACGATTAGCGTGGCCAAGCTCAACGTCGACGATGCCCAAGATGTCGCGCTGCGATATCAAGTGATGAGCATACCTACGCTTATTGTATTCAAGGACGGAGAACCCGCCAAGCGGATCGTCGGCGCCAAGGGCAAGCAGCAGCTGCTTCAGGAGATCGGCGAAGTCGCTTTTTAGCCGTCCAAAGGCACTCATAGTCTTCAGGAGGCTCGGCAGGAGGGTAGGTCTTGTCCGACAACCATCCCGCCACTCTGAAGCGAGGAGACCAGAGCGACGAAGTCCTCTTGTTGCAGCAGCGGTTGGCGATCGCAGGCTTTTCTATGGGGCTGTCAGTCAATGGGGTCTTTGACACTTCGACCGCAGCCGCGGTGGCCGACTTCCAAGCCAGCAGAGGTCTCAGCGTAGACGGGATCTGCGGACCCCACACCTGGACCGCGTTACAGGAAGCCGGCTGGGTTCTTGGCGAGCGGCGTCTCTCTTTGTGCCAGCCCATGCTGCGGGGTGACGACGTGGCCGAGTTACAGCTGCGCCTCGGGTCTTTGGGATTTGACGCCGGTCGGGTAGACGGCATTTTCGGCCCCGACACTGCTGAGGCCGTAAGAGAGTTCCAACTCAACAGCGGCCTCACCTCCAACGGAGTTTGCGGAGAAACCACTACCGGGGCCCTGGCGCGGATGTCAGCCCGTGTTGTCCCCGCTACCGTGGCCGCAGTTCGCGAACGAGCCAAACTTCAACAAGCTCCCAGACGGCTTACTGAACGGCACATCATCATTGCATCCACTACCAGCACGGTCGCAGTGGCCGGTGAATTGGCCACCGGATTGCGGCGCTCGGGTGCAACCGTCAGCGAAGCATGCAACTGGACCGAGTCCAAGCGAGTCAGCGAAGCCAACCGCCTTGAAGTCGATGTGTATCTAGAACTGCTCCCATCTGACGAAGCTACATGCCGGGTGGCTTATTTTGCCACTGAGGGATTCGTGTCACCCGGGGGGCAGCGCCTCGCTAGTATCCTGGGCCAGCGGCTTCCGGCTGCACTAGGCGTTGACAAAGCTGACGTGAGGGGCATGCGCTTGCCCGTCCTGCGGTATACCCGCATGACCGCAGTCCAGTGCCTTGTCGGCCCGCCGGGACTGGCCCAAGCCCGCCTTGCCCCTCTTGCCCGCTCCATCGAAAGCAGTCTTGCCTTCTGGGCGGCCCGACCTGTGTGATCAGGTCTGAAGCATCACCCGATAAATGCGTTCTAAGTCATCTAGGTCGGCAAACTGGATCACGAGTTTCCCCTGGTTCTTGCCGAGCGTCACATCCACCTTGGTGTCGAGATGATCGCTCAACAAACCTTCCAACTCCAATACCGCCGCGCCCCTGTCGGCGCTGACCGGTTTCTTGTCCGGTTGTTTGGGCCTCTTGTCCGCCGCGGCGATCTGACGTACCGCTTCTTCCACCATTCTGACGGTCAATTCATTGGACACTGCTTTTTTCGCTAGCGCGACCAAGCGCTTCTCGTTGGTCACCCCAAGCAGTGCCCGCGCATGGCCCGCCGACAAAGCACCCGCCACCACCATTTCCTTGACTTCGTCGGGAAGCTGAAGCAGGCGAACCGAATTGGCCACCGCCGATCGACTTCGACCCAATCGCTTAGCCACTGCCTCTTGGGTAAATCCGAATTCTTCCATAAGCTGCTGACAAGCAGACGCTTCTTCGATGGCATTCAGGTCTTCGCGGTGCAGGTTCTCCAACAATGCCTGCTCAAGAGCTTCGGCATCCGCCGCTGTGCGGACGATCGCAGGAATTCGATCCAGCCCGGCGTGTCGGGCTGCTCGACAGCGACGCTCACCGGCGATCAACTCGTACTTTCCGTCAGTGCTGGGGCGGACTAGTACTGGCTGAAGCACCCCGACTTCCCGAACGGACTCGGTCAACAGGTTCAAAGACGCCTGATCGAACTTGTCTCTCGGCTGATAAGGGTTCACGGATATGGCATCAAGAGGAAGCTCCAAGTACGAAGAGGAAAGCATCCCCTCGGAAGGCGACTTGGGATCGGAAATGAGAGCGCTGAGTCCCCTACCCAGCCCGGGCGAGCGCGCCATCGGCAACCTCCTTCGCTAGTTCACGGTAGGCCAGTGCGCCGCGTGACCGAGGATGGGTGACGGTCACTGGCGCCCCATGTGAGGGGGCCTCGGCCAAGCGAATGTTCCGGGGAATCATCTGACGGCAGACCTTATCGCCGAAATAGCTGCGAATCTCTGAGACCACCTGGGCAGAAAGCTTGGTTCGACTGTCATACATGACGAGCACGATGAGGGAGATCTCCAAAACGCTGTTGAGGCTGTTGCGGACCAACTCGATATTCCTCATGAGCTGTCCAAGACCTTCCAGCGCGTAGTACTCGCACTGGATCGGAACCATGACCTCACGGGCGGCGGCCAATGCGTTGATGGTGAGCAAGCCAAGCGATGGAGGGCAATCTATGAAGACATAGTCGAATCCGCTGCACACCGTAGACAGCGCCGTTTCGAGTCTCCGCTCGCGGCTGAAGGCCGACACCAGCTCGATCTCCGCCCCCGCAAGGTCGAGGGTAGACGGCGACACCCAGAGATTCTCAACCGCCGTCGGGACGATGCTGTCTGCCATGGTCCCGGTTTGCAGCAAGACGTCATAGGTGGAAACACCCTCGGCAAACGGATCGATGCCCAGCCCAGTGGTGGCGTTTGCCTGCGGGTCAAGATCCACCACCAGCACGCGCCACCCAATCTCGGCAAGGCCGGCAGACAGATTCACGGTTGTCGTGGTCTTGCCGACACCGCCTTTTTGATTGGCGACAGCAATCACTCGGCATGATCCCGATTGTGCGACTTGGCCGGATTCCATGGGTTGGTGGAGGGACATTCAGGCAATTCTCTCCCACCCACACCCCGGTATCAAGCACCTTTTGAATGTTTCATGTGAAACATCGCCGCGACCGCTATCGGCCTCGTTTCGTAGCACGATGGAAATGAAGCGGGCACTCGGTAAGGCGGTCGGCATCCAAGCCGTGAGTCAAAAGAAGATCGGACGGCCAGGGCGTCGGATCGGGAGCCGCGCTCACAATGAGCTCTCCCCCAAGGCGCAGCAGGGGAGCGGCCGCGCTGACAACTGAAGCCGGCGGCCCAAAACCGCGAGCGGTTACAAGATCGGCCCGGCCCTGATACTGCTCGCTCTCCGCAAGCCGCTCAGCCGAGAGGTGGACCACCTTGACGCGCTCTGACCATCCCAGGCGAACACATTGCAGCTCTAGAAATGCCGCTCTCGCCAGCGAAGACTCCACCAGCGTCCACTGAGCTTGCGGCCAAACCGCAGCGAGAACCAAAGCCGGCAGGCCGCCGCCGCTCCCCAAGTCCACAGCAACGGCAGGAACGGCCGCGGCCACAGCGGCAAACCCGAGTGAGTGGTCAAGCTGTCGCTGAATCGCTTGAGGACCGATCCATCCCCGCTTTTGGGCCTGGCCCAGCACCTTGGACAGCGCCGACCGGTCGGCCATCCGGATCAATCGGGGATTATCAAAACCCAGCGACGAGGCTCCTGACCTTCGGAAACAGTGCTGACACCTTCCATCGCGGAAACAACGTCATGAACCACTTTGCGGTCGGCGGCGTTCATCGGCTCGAGCGGCTGCTCCTCGCCGCTTTCTCGAACTTCCGAGGCGATTTTTTCAGAGAAGACCTCAAGAGCAGCCCGGCGGCGCTCTCGATAGCCGCCGATGTCTACTCTGATGCGGCCTTCGCAGTTCCCATCTGAGCTGCGTTGTACCAGCATCCGAGACAGGTCCTCCACCGCCCTCAAGGTGTTGCCTTTGGATCCGATGAGCAAGCCGACGCCCTGCACGTTCTCCACCCGCATCTCCACGGTCTCGTCGTCGACACGTTCAGCCGACACCTCAGCATCCAACTCGAAT